>JAADJA010000033.1 GCA_013151015.1 Chlorobiota bacterium | reverse complement strand
TTTTTTTGTGCAAACCTGAATTGCCCCCTCCACCCGGATTGATGTGCAACAGATTGTGTTTTTTGTCGAACATAACTTTTAGGATATGGGAGTGGCCCGAAATAAAAAGCCCCGGCTTTTCTTCCAGGATAATCTTGTGCGCTTTCGGTTGGTATCGCCCGGGATAGCCCCCAATATGGATAATGAAAACCTTTGTTTTTTCACAGGTAAACAGCTGTGTTTCGGGATGGGCAATCCTTGTTTTGTGGCCGTCAATATTCCCATAAACTGCCCGTAAAGGTTTAAAGGCCGCAAGCTTGTCGGCTGTTTCAATATTGCCGATATCGCCGGCATGCCATATTTCATCGCAGTCGGCAAAGAATTCAAAAAGCCTGGGATGGAGAAAGGAGTGGGTATCGGAGAGCAAGCCAATCTTTGTCATATTCTTGTTAACGTCCTTGGATTGGTACAGTTCCACCAACCGTATGATTGGCAATATCAAACTTTATTTCGATTTGCATAAAGGTACGTACCGCTTTTCCTTTCTTTATCCCCGGGTGCCATTTCATGAGTTTCAACACCCGGATGGCCTCTTCGGTAGTGCCGCCGCCGAGTGTGTTCACGATTTTGATATTTGAGATACGCCCACTTTGTTCCACAACGAATTTCAGCTTTACCTCTCCTGAAATATTTTGCTTGAAAGCTGTTTCAGGGTATTTTAGGTTACGGGCCAAAAAACTATTGAAGTTTACATCGGTACTGCTGAAAATCGGTTTAGGGTATTTGTTAACCTCCTTCATATCGTACACATGGTTGCTGGAATCAATGGGCTGGTATGGATACGAAAAGTAATTATAGCTCCTTTCCTTGATAAGTTTTTTGTATTTCTTGATGTTGAATTTTATTTTAATGGAATGGGCATATGCAATGGGTTTTCCCAATTCGTTGGCAGGGTTCCACAAAATCTTTTTGAAAATACGGGTGGCTTCCTTGTCGATTTCGGGGCTTACAGATTGTTCTATGTTCAGGTTGCTTGTATTTCCGTTTGGTTCCACAAGAAAGGAAAGTTCAACCGTACCTTCAATGTTTTTTTTTAGGGCAAGTTCGGGATATATCATTTCCTCCTTTATAAAAGCCTTTAACAACTTATTTCCGCCGTAGCATGTGGGTGGGTCAATTTCCTGCGCATTAAGTGTGGAAATCGGATTGGCGAATAGCCCAATTAGAAAAAAGGAAAGAAAAAGCACTTTGGTTCGACTGATCGTTTTCATGATACGGGTGTCTTTTTTGAAGACTATAAAAATACTTAAAAAAGTTGCATTTGCCAAGATTAAAATCACTTTCACTTAATTCTGTTTGGAAATGTGTAATTTTACACAATAATTCATCCTGACATGGAAATATTTTATGCACTTGCGGGAATTGGTTTTGGTGGCTTGCTCGCATGGTTGGCATTTCAATTTAAAGCAAAAGCAATTACATCCGAGTTTGAATTGAAGTTGGCCAGGGAAGAACAAGGCCGGGTTTCGGAATTGAATGAATTGGACAAGGAAAAAGAGGTCCTTCGGGAAAAACTGTCCAACCTTCAACAGCTAAACGATAAGCTGGAAAAAGAACTTGTTTCGGAAAATGACAAAAACGGAAGACTGGAAATCAGGCTTGCCGAAACCCATGTCGAAATGACCAATTTGGAGGAAAAACTCAGTCAGGAGAAATCGGAAATAGAAAAACTTCAGAAGAAATTCACCGTTGAATTTCAAAATATTGCCAACAATATCCTGAAACAGAATTCCGTGGAGTTCACAAACCTCAACCAAAAAAACATCCACGAAATTTTAAACCCCCTCAAGGAAAAAATCAATTTGTTTGAAAAAAAGGTTGATGATACATATGCCAAAGGTTTGAAAGACCAAACCGATTTGCGGGCCGAACTGAAAAAGCTTTACGAACTCAATTCCAAAATAAGCGATGAGGCCAATAACCTGACACGCGCCCTTAAATCGGATACGAAAATCCAGGGGAACTGGGGGGAACTTATCCTCGAAAAAGTGTTGGAACGATCGGGTTTGGTAAAAGGGCAGGAGTATGAAACACAAGAGGTTGTCCGTAATGAATCAGGGGAGATGCTGCGCCCGGACGTGGTCATCAAGTTGCCCGACAACAAGCATGTGATCGTGGATTCAAAGGTTTCCCTGAAAGCTTACGAAGCGTTTATCAATTCTGAGGACAAGCATATGAAAGACGGGCTTTTGAAGCAACATGTGGAATCCATCCGCAAACATGTGAAAGGGCTTGGCGAGAAAAATTATCAACATTCAACGGCTTATGACTCCCCGGATTTTGTATTGTTGTTCATGCCCATCGAATCCGCATTTAGTGCGGCCATTCAGGGAGATATGGGACTGTTCAATTACGCCTGGGACAAAAAAATCGTGATCGTCAGCCCATCCACCTTGTTGGCCACCTTACGTACTATTGCCTCCATCTGGAAGCACGAAAAACAAACTAAGAACGCCCTTGAAATCGCAAAGCAGGGCGGCGCACTTTACGATAAGTTCCATGGCCTGATAGATGATTTCGAGAAATTGGGAAAACAATTGAACACGGCCCAAAATACATTTGATAACACTAAAAACAAATTAACGGGCAAGGGCAATTTAATCCGACAAGTTGAAAAATTAAAAGAGTTGGGGGCAAAGGCTTCAAAATCACTGCCTACCGGATTGCTTCACGATACCTGAGGCTGTTGGAGTTTCGTTGAATTCAGTCGAGGCTTAGCCCTGGGGTTTTGGCAGAATGAAACAGAATAAAGCAAATACCGCATAGTGGTTTAAAAATTGTAACACCAGAAAAACAAATTGTAAAATTCCCCGTAGGGGATAATGATTAAAACAAATAGGGATAAAAAATGAAATCCAATAAACTCCTTGTAATCCTTGTGCTAATTGCACTTAATGTTTCAGCAAAAAAAGTGGGCAAGATGAACCTGGCTTCTTTGTACGATCAAAAAGGTTTCACCGAAATAAAGATGCAGGTTTACCATGTTTCCGATTCAGTTTCCACGGTTTACATGGATATCCAGCTAAAGGATTTTCATTACCGCCATTATATCGAAAGCGATTTTTACAAAGCCTATTTCAAGGTATATTATGAACTCTACCCCGATTATGATACAAAGTTTCCCATCGATTCGGCATCGGTGTTTTTTTCCGATACTACGGGATATGATTCCGAAATTGAGATGATCGTGAATTTTGACGTGAAAGCTGTTTTCCCTGCAAATTATATCCTGAAACTGCGTTTGACCGATTTGTACGGCAAGGAAGGCAATTCCGTTTGGGATATTGTCGAAATCAGCAAAACCACCCATCATTCAAGGCAAAATTTTTTATTGAAAGACAGCGATGGGTATCCGCTTTTCACCAATGCCCTGAATGCCGGGCAATATTTTATCCTCGAACGGAACGAGCCCGATTCCACTGATTTGTTTATCCGGTATTTCCATCGGGATTTCCCCATTGCAAAACCCCCGTTTTCATCTGAAAAACAGGAGACCTATAAGTTTGAGCCGGACAGTTTCTACACGGTGAGTATCGTGACCGGGGAGACGCCCGTTCTCGAACTGCCCTACAAAGGGATTTATCATTTCCAAACGGATATTTCACAGGACGATGGGCTTACGCTTTTTCATTTCAGCGATGGCTTCCCAAGGATAGAAACGCCCTTGCAGGCCATTGAACCTTTAAGGTACCTGACCACGAAAAAAGAGTACAACAGAATGCTTTCCTACGAAAACAAAAAAGCGGCAGTGGACAGTTTTTGGCTGTACCGTGCTTCGGGAAACCCTGTCCGGGCAAGGAAAATGATCCAGAAATATTATGGACGGGTGGTAAGGGCGAACCGGCTTTTTTCCTCCTATCAGGAAGGCTGGAAAACCGACCGTGGCTTAATTTATATTATCTACGGCCCGCCTTCGGAAATGTACCGCAAGGAAGGGGAGGAGGAATGGATTTTTGGCGAAAGGGGAAACCCCATGTCCATAAAGTTTTACTTTAACAGAGCAGAAAACCCCCTGACCTCAAATGATTTCAGGCTGCAACGCTCCACAACCTACCAAACAAGCTGGTACATTGCGGTGGACAATTGGCGGCGATAAGTGGCCACCGTAAATGTCGTATTTACTGCCGGGAGAACCTGCTTTCCACAAATATGTTTTTACAAAACAACGATTTTTTCCGTATGGATGATATTGCCCCTTTCCGTAGATACCTTCACGATATAATTCCCGGTTGGGAGTTTTTCCGTTTTTATTTCAAGGTTTGATGATTTCATTGGCATTGAGAGTGCCAGGCTGCCCTCCATATTGAAAAACCGGACGGTTAATGGGTTATGATTTCCGCTAACTTCAATGGTGATATTGGAACTGGTCGGGTTTGGGAAAATGTTCACCTGTAAATTAGGTGTACTTCCGTGTTTATCTGTTTTTGTCAAAAGCTCACAGTCAATAGCTTCAAATACCAAACTCCCGCTATTGTCTATTTTCCCCCTCCAACATTGCCCGTTGGGCGATTTCATAATAATGCCGCTATTGATATCCTCAATAAAAACATCGCCATCTGCAATGTGCAGTTTCGCCCTGGGGTTGTCGGTACCGATTCCGATATTGGCTTCATTGAACACAAAATCGGATCCTGTACGGAAATTCAGGTCCCCGGCGGGCTGGGCCTCAATACGGTTGGGCGAAACATTGGTGGATGTTTCCCCAAACTTGATTATTGATAGGTAGCTGCTGCCCCCTGGATCCAGCATCAGGTCGGCATTTTCGCCATTGTCGGCCTTTATGTGCAGTTTGGCCTGGGGGTCGGTTACGTTGCCTATGCCTATTTTGCCGGTGTGGCCCAGGCCTGTTGACGGACTCACGAAAAGTGTAGGTTTGTCGGAATGGAAGCCAATCATCAATGACCTGCTCGTGCCATTTACAAGTGGATGGTAGTCATTGTAGCCAATCCCTATCACCATTGAGGACGTTGTGGTGGTTTTCACGTTTTCGCCCGCACCAAAGGAATAGGCCCCGAAAACCGAAACCTGTTTGCCCAGCGCTATGCCGTTCCTGCTCCAAACCTTTGCCGAATCGCCAAAGGCAAGGGAGTACTTCCCCAGGGCCTCTGAATCGATGCCGCCTACAAACGAGGAATTCCCGGAAGCGGTGTTGTTGTCCCCTATGGCACTTGCGTTGGTGCCGGTAATGGTGTTTGTCCCGTAGTTTATTTGCGCATTTGCCGAAATCACAAAAGCCATTAAAACCAATAAGGCCGTTAAAACTTTTGTTGATATGGTATTTATTTTCGTTTTCATTGTTTTATGTTTTATCTGTTTTTTATTAATTTTCCTATTTGGATGATTATTCCACTATCGTAGATAGAATAGAAATAGACGCCGTTTTTCAATTTGGATGTGTTGATACGGCTATTTGGGATGCGTAGTTGCCTGTTCGGTACCACACAATTCCCCATTGTGTTGAAGATGGCAACTGAAAGGTTTTCCCTGTACGTTTCAATATTCAGGTATTGGCCAAAGGGACCGGATACAACAAAACATCCCTGTCAGCTGGCTCGGGAGTCTCTTCGGCATGGGTCAAAATATCATCGGGCATCACCTTTTTAATGAAAACATCTGTGTACCCTTTGACTTTATCGTCGGCAGCAATCCCGGTAATAATACAGCCCCCGTCTTCCAATGCTTTTAATGAGTACAAATACAATGACAAAGTGCCCCCAAAATACTTTGCACCTTTTACGTTGAGGTTGTTGTCAAATAAATATATCCGGCCATACTCCCAGTCAGCATTTGATTTGCCCATTTGTGGGTAAGTTGCGACCCAAATATTGTTTTCGTCCGTGAAATCAAGGCCGCTCAACATGGGCAGGAAATTTTTCCCGTTATCAATAATTACCGTGTCTTTTAGCGCATCCAATTCCGTATTGCTCACCCTAACGCGCAAATCGTAAAATGCCCCGGGCACTTCCTGGTTGGCAAGGCTTGCTATGATTATGTTGCCACTTGCCAGCCATCTCGCACCTATTGCGCCTTGATATATGTTGTTCGGGTCAATGGGCTGCGAACCCGTAATGTTGATGTTGTTGTCCAGTTCTATCAATTCGGCGAACGAACAGCCCCCAATCAGATAATACCCGCTGCCGTCCTGTTTCCTTAATATTTCACCAAAGGAATCATTGTCATAGTAGGAGGAAATCGTTGTGTCCAAAAGTTCTCCATTGACATTGAGCTTGGCCACATATAAATCCCGGACCCAACCCGGTGCCGGATCGTCCACCATACCGCTAATGACAACAATACTGTCCGAGTCAACATATAGGTCGGCCAACGATAAACTATTGTAGGTGGGGGGTATCCCATATATGTTTTCTTTGACAATTTCGAGGTCTGGGTTTATCTCTGCTACATACAGGTTCTTCCTGTAAATGTCATCATTGTCATCAATTGTCCCAACAACAAAATAATTCCCAGATTCCAATACGAATCCAAACCAAAAGCTGTATGATGTATCGGTTTTTTGATACTTTTCTATCTTTAAATCATCGGGTGATTTGAACTGGAGAATCATTGCATCATATGTGTAATTAGAAGGATTACCTGATAATCCCAAAGAAATATAATTACCCGTGTCATCAATAAAAGTTGAAAAACACTTTATTGATAATGTATCCTCAATGATAAACTCAAAACCGTCTTGGGCCGAAACCCAAAATGGCAAAATTGCCAATAAAATGGCTCGAATAACATCTATTTTCATAATGTTTTTCTTTGTTAATGTTGTTTTTGATTTGCTTTTCCCTGGCCCAAAAGCCAAGGCAACCCATGCAATCACCATTTCTGATTTTGGGACGCATGAGTTTTCCATGCCTTCAGGCATGGGCCAATTGCAAAACCTCAGAACAAATGAAAAAGGTGCAAACCTAAACAATGTGCCTTCGTCCCGGCCATATATACATACCCCTTTGGGACAAGCGTGGACGCTTGTCCCAAACCTTGGAAATGAGACAAGCGTCCACGCTTGTCGGGGCAAGTTAAATGGTTTTTTCTCCCCAACGAAATCATACTTGTTATGCTTTGTGTTTTGGACCTTTGTTTTTATTTGGCCATAAAAAAAAGAGTTTTCAAATATAAAGAAAAAAATATTCCCTTCCTTGAAAAATAAGCTATCGGCGGTATAAAAAAAGTTATCGGTAATTTTTAGGGGATACCAAACAGCCCCCCCCTTTTTTACCTTAGTGAAAGATACGAAATAACTTCCCCATTTAGGCAAGTTCTTTTCACCTTTATTTGCTTGTCCGCCTTTTCGGGCGGGCTTGTCCTCCTCTTGATACTTCGATAAAGTGTACGGACATATGTTAATTCCAATTAAAGGGGAAAAGCTTACCCTGTTTTTAAGGGTTTTTAAAATTGTTTTTCCTTTGCCATTTAAAGAATTATATTACTTTTGCGCCCAATTTTCCCTGAATTTCCCCTGAAAACATTGAAAATCAGTTGAAATTAAACAAATAGGGCAATGGTGTGTTACTATTTTCCATTGTTCGGGAAGGATATTGCCAAGAAACTAAATAATTAGGAACATTACTAAGTAATTCAGAATGCCGTTAACGAAATTAAGAAACATCGGAATTGCTGCACATATTGATGCAGGAAAAACAACAGTAACCGAAAGGATACTTTTTTATACAGGGATAAACCGTAAAATGGGCGAGGTGCACGATGGACAGGCCACCATGGACTTTATGAAGCAGGAACAGGAACGGGGGATCACTATTGCTTCTGCGGCCATTAGCTGTAGATGGCAAGATTCACAGATCAATATAATCGATACGCCTGGCCACGTGGATTTTACCATTGAGGTGGAACGTTCGTTGCGTGTGATCGATGGGATGGTTGCCCTGTTTTGTGCAGTGGGCGGTGTTGAACCACAGTCGGAAACCGTGTGGAACCAGGCCGATCGCTATCGGGTTCCACGTATTGCATTTGTAAATAAAATGGATCGTACCGGTGCCGAGTTTATGGATGTCGTGAGCCAGATGAACGAATTCCTTGATGCAAAGGCAATCCCTTTTCAAATCCCAATGGGTGCCGAAGAGGATTTTGTTGGGGTAATCGATATTATTGAACGGAAAGCATTTACGTTTGACGATGAGGGCCGCTATGAAATCGATATGCCGGAAGAATATAAGGAAAATGTAGAGAAACAGCGTATGGCCCTTGTGGAAATGCTTGCCGATTTTGATGAAGAAATAATGGAACTGTATTTTGCCGAGCAGGATATCCCGGTCGATCTTTTGAAAAAGGTTGCGAGAAAGGCTACTCTTAAATTAATGGTCACTCCTGTTTTTTGTGGCTCGGCCTATAAAAACAAAGGGGTGCAACTTTTATTGGACGCCGTTATCGATTACCTCCCTTCACCTATTGATATTGGAGCCGTTGTGGGTATGGATGTGGATGATCCTGAAAAATCACATACCCGGAACCCTTCTATCCATGAACCTTTTTCCGCACTTGCCTTTAAATTGATCAATGATCCCTTTGTAGGACAGCAAACTTTTGTCCGGATATTTTCAGGCCAGATTAAAAGTGGTATGCCGATCCTGAATTCCACTAAAGGCAAAAAAGAGCGTTTGGGAAGGATTTTCAGGATAAGTGCCAAAGACCGTGAAGAAATTTCAGAGGCGGGCCCAGGCGATATTGTTGCCTTGATTGGGATGAAGGTGACCAAAACAGGTGACACTTTGTGCGATATGGACCATAAACTCTATCTGGAGAATATCCATGTGCCACCTACGGTTATCGAACTGAAAGTGACACCCGCAAAAAGAAAAGATCAAAGTAAATTGGGCGAGGCACTCGCCAAACTGGCAAATGAAGATCCTTCTTTCAATGTACGTTATGACGATGAAACAGAAGAGACGATCATATCAGGAATGGGCGAATTGCACCTTGAGATTATCGTTGACAGGATTAAGCATGAGTTTGGTGTGGAGGTAGTGGTGGGCGAACCGGCTGTTGCCCTTCGCGAAACCCTTAAAGTGGAGATCGAAAGCAATTACAAACACAGTAAGCAAACAGGTGGCAAAGGACAGTATGCGCATATCGTGATGCGCCTTGAACCCAACCCGGGCAAAGGATATGAATTTGTGAATAAAATCAAGGGCGGTGTAATCCCCAACGAATTTATCCCCTCGGTTGACAAAGGGATCAAAAAGACCCTTCAGGAAGGTGTTTTGGCAGGTTATCCGGTAGTGGACGTTAAAGTTGTGCTCCTTGATGGAAGCCATCACGCAGTGGATTCGTCAGACAGGGCTTTCCAAACCTGTGCCTCTATCTGTTTCAAACAAGGCTTTATGAAAGCCATGCCAACATTGCTCGAACCCATGATGAAAATCGAGGTGAACACTCCCGACGATTACATTGGCGGTGTTGTCGGCAACCTGAACAAACGCCGTGGAAATATCGAATCCATGCGCCGCCACAGGAAAGGTTCACAAAAACTCCTTGGATTTGTGCCTTTGATGGAGATGTTCGGTTATGCCACTCAATTGAGGAACGTATCCAGTGGCCGGGCCAACTATTCCATGGAATTCTATAATTATTCCCCTGTCACCAAAGGCGTTCAGGAGGAATTGTTGAAGAAAAAGGAGGAAGAAAAGAGGGAAGGGGCCAGATAAACCAACCTGTAAACCCGTTGGGTCGAAGCCGGAAAATTGCGGTGGCGACCTGATGGGTTGAAATAAGGAAGCTTCTTATAACCATAGCATTTGTTATTGAAGATATTGGGTTTTCTGTTTTTTAAGGAAAGACTTTTTTTGTAAATTTACCATCAATAACAATCGTAAGAATATCTGAAAAATGAAAACAACATTGAAATCAATTGGATTCCTGGTATTGCTGACAATTATTGTTGTTGGAGCTTGCAAGAAAGAGGAAAATACGGTCACTCCAGCCCCTATAATCAACTTGTTTACCGATAATTCAACATATATACCTCTTGATGACATTGTTTTTACCATTCAGAACGAATCACAGAATAGCATTAAATATGCTTCTTGTGAGAATGGTTCGTCATTCGATTTCGAAATTGAAAAAAGAGAAGGTGGGGAATGGGTTTCTTACGGGTCAAATATTTGCCCGGATTTCTCCTGGATAGAAATTCCTGCAAATTCGTTTCAAGTTGATTCTTTAAGTGCGGATATGCTTGATAAAGGTGATTATCGCATTAAAATGCAATTGATTATCGAATCAAATAATACATTGCAGTATTCCAATATCTTTAATATAAAATAAGGTTTTTTGGAACAAAGTTGTTGAATCTGGTAAAGCCTTCAAGGCAGTGACCAAATAATAAAAAAATGCCCATCTAAATTATTGGATGGGCATTTTTTTTTGGACTTGCTTAACAGTTTGCGTTAATGCAAATTAAAGACCACAGGCATATGGAAACTCACGTTTACTTTTTTGCCACCTTGCATCCCTGGATTCCATTTTGGCATCATGTTAAGTACACGGATTACCTCCTCATCACAGCCACTTCCAATGCTCCTTAATATTTTCACATCCTTAATTGTTCCGTCTTTCCAAACAATAAAAGAGGCATGAACGGTCCCTGTAAGGTTAATCTCTTTTGCCAGGCGGGGATATTTAAGGTTTTTGGCCAAAAAAGCGTATAACGCTGCTTCACCTCCCGGGAACTGGGGCCTTATCTGGACAAATTCATATATGTTATTGTCTTCGGTTTCAATCTCCTCATTTGTAAATTCCTGCCGATTGTCCAGGCTGTTTTCAGTTGTTTCATCCACTTCCGCATTGATATCCAAATCATCATCGGGTATGTCTTCATCGTCTGGAACGAAAATCGGGGTGATGATTTTTGTTTTTTTGACTTCAGGTTTTTCCTTGATAATTGTTATTTCGGAAATTTCATCATCAATGAGGGTTCCGCGATCAAAATCCCAATCGAATTTATCTGTTTCAACTGTGGTCCATTCAAAGGCCAGTAGCACGAATGAAAGGCTTAGGACGAATCCAATTTGCAGGAAAATACTTCTTTTGGATTCCAGGTTTGCTTTACTTGATTTTTTAATTCGCATGATCTTTTTGTTTTTAATGGTTCATAAAAAAATTACTGTTTAGTATTGAGATGCAAATGAATTGGAAATTCCATAAAAGAATTGAAGCTCACCTTTTGACAAGCGTTTAACGTTACGGGGGAACTGGCAAAAGCGGCCAATGGACGAGAGTATTCACCATGTCGTTATCTGGATCCTGTTAATCTTGATTTTGCAAACC
>JAADJA010000115.1:6981-18316 GCA_013151015.1 Chlorobiota bacterium | reverse complement strand
CTCGGCGCTACGGGCCTGGCGCTTCAATTTCTCAAGTTGTTTCTCAATTTCATCACGTAAGTCATCGAGACGAGAGAGATTTTCCTTGATTTCTTTTTAATGCTTGCCAACGGTTTGAATATGGTGCGTTTGGCATTTCAACGCTCCAATCTTTCAAGTTACTACTATGCTTATTTGGTTTTTATCTCCGTTCTTTGTTGGGTAGCGCAATTTATTCAAATAATTCTTTTATCGTTTTCATCGGTAAAAACATTTTTCCACTATCTGGGAGTTCAATAAATCCATATTTGTCATAAAACATTTCAGCATCTTTGTCTAAAGGATCAACTATTACCGCGAAAGGACCAATGCTTTTTGATAATTCAAAACTTTTTTTTAAGGCATCAATTAATAATATTTTTCCAATTCCCTTAGCTTGAAAACGGATGTCAATTGCAAGCCTTCCAAGTAACGTAGTGGGTATATAAGAATATGTTTTTGGTAATCCTTTTTGAAACTTTTTTGGAATGGATTTTTGGGGAATACTATTGTTGGACAAAGTATAGTATCCCTTTATCAGATTGGTCCCTTGGTCAATTATTACGAAGCAAGCTGACAGTTTTCTTTTAATATCTTGATTTGCTTGTCTGTGCAGATAACTATCAAGCATTTGTTTGCCACACGAAAATTCATTTTTTCTGTGTCGGGCATTTAGGCTTTCGGTTATTTGGTTCATTTAGAAAGAAGAGAGTTATATTCATTAGCCGCTTCAGTAAGTTTTTGATTCGGCTTACTTGGATTGGTAATCGCATCAAAGAATATTTCACTGTCTCTTTGAGATGCAAGAACCCTTTCTCTTTCGAGAATTATTTCTTTCGCTCTTTTTTGTACTGTTAATATAATAAAGTCCGTAAGACTTCTGAAACCGCCAAGCCTAGCAGCTCTTTCAAAGAAAGCTTTCTGTTCTTTAGGGAGACGAGTATCAAATCTTGCTTTTTCTATGTTTAATTCTTTCGTTTCCATAATCCATTTGTTTTTTGCAAAAAAACGGACAAATTCCGTACTAAACAAATATTTGTACGGTTATTATCCGTTTTTAATATTCCAACTAACGGTATTGTATAAGATTAGTTGCGTTGGTTAAGCACTTTTTTTCAGTTTATCTCTATTTTTATTTATAGGTACTAACTTTGATTTAACCACTTACTGCCCAATGATTTATACACGTTGTTCTACACCGTTTTTATTGTCGGTATGTTGCGTGACATTGCACACAATAATTCATTGTATTCGATAATGCCTTTAGTGATTTTTCCTTATTCCTATTCTTAAATATTTCACTCATTTTATCTGCACTTTTATGAAATTCCAAACCTAAATATTCAAAGTTTTTATCTCCAAATGATGCACACATTAATTTCATTTCTGTTGTCGAACCTAATTTAGAATATGCCACTTTCGATGCTTCATCATATTTGTCAGAAGATAAAAGAGCAATAATACTTTGTACTGCTTCTAAATGATCTCTCATATTAACTAATTGATGATTTTTTTGCATTGTATTCAATTTTAAAGACATTCTCTTATCATTTCCCATTTCAGAATTTTCAGATATTGTAAATTCAGTTTCTTTCTTTTGCGTTTCCTTTTCTTTCAGTTTGTATCCATCACAAGAGGTAAAGAAACTTGCAAAAATCAAGGTTAGTAAAATTAATGTTGCTTTTGTTGTTTTCATTTTATTATTGTTTGGCATTTATATAAATCTATTATATTCTTTTATTGTGTTTAGTTTTTTAATGGTGTAGAACAATTCTGTATATGCAATATTACGTATATTTCTGCATTGTCTGTGTAATTTTGTCCTATACAGTAAAACAAAATGGCCATAATGAAAAACGCCCCGTCAATTAAGACAGGGCATTCACTAAACCTAAAACCATGAAGATCTTTGACTCGGAAATAATCCCGAAGGGCAATTTCATCCGATGGCCGGGAAACGGCCACCGGATGAGCATGATCACTTGGGTACCTGGCTCTTTAGTGGAGAAGCCGCCTTGCCCGGAACCTGACCGCCAACGTTCAGGTTGATTTTCCAATAATTGGTTTCATCGGTACTTTGTGCAATGCCGTTCATGTCGAAGTCACCGCCAAGATAGCCCGAGTTTCCCAGGTCGAGCTTCCAGACCACTGTTTCATCGTCCGATCCTATGATACCGCTCCCGTTCCCGTCACCTGCGGCCATTCCCCAAACGCCTGTCGCGATCTCTTTGCTACCGTTCGATCCACCATAAATGTTTCCGGGAAGGCTAAAGTCATAGGTATAGGCCCCGGCATTTTCCGTAAGCGCAATAGATGACATGATCCCAAGATGATTCCTATGGTAAATGACCACGTAAAGGTTTTGGGCGATAAGCCCGGGGCCGACTGTCAGCATATTCCCGTCCCTTCCCATTACGGAACCATCGTCCATGACAAAGGCCGCCTGGGTTTCAACTATGGTTGCCGAAGTGGCATTTTCCGGTGTGTCCGAATCCCTGTACTGTACGATGACCCAGTCAACCGCATTGGCTGGAATGGTAGCCACAGATTCGTTGCCGGTATAATTCCATACAGGATTGTCGTTGTTGTAATAGGGCTTGGAAGGATTATAGGGTTGGTCAAGTGGAATGACGCCATTGCCGTTGAGGTCGGTATCCATACCGGTTCCGTTGAACGGGCCTTCGAGATAAACCTTCAGGTCGAGGTCGGCACTGAAAATTTCATCCACAATGATATTCCGGCTGTTTCCCCCTCCGGTACTGCAATAATATGTACCTGTCCGTTCATTGTTCACAGAGTTCAGGAATATCAGTGTCCCAGAGGTTTCACCGTTGAAAATTGCAGGTTGCGGATAAGGTGGGTTTTGAATTGCCCATCCATCCCAAATCCATTGATAGGGCGCCACCTGTATATCGGAAACAAAACGCATCTGACCTGTAATATAATGGTTGTCCTGCAAGTGGACATGTTGCTCCGTTGTCCCGTTTAGATAGGTATAAGAATTCGTCCATGTGCCATTATTTTGTATATCCCCATCAATATTCAAGGATAAGGTATTAACATAATCTTGGATTTGCCCGTTGTTGGTCATATTGCCCTGGATGCTAACAGTGCGTCCATAATATTTATTCGAGAGGATACCCTTGACAAGGATCTCGCCATGGAAGACATTGTTGTCATGGACCCTCATGGTACCCAGTATTTCAGGGTTGAACAGTTGGCAGTTATATATATATGATGATTCGTTCATGTCCAGTTTGAAACTTCCCGTCATGGACGGGCCTGCATAAACCACTGTATTATTGAAAGAACTTGCATCAAATTTAAGTGTTTCGTTACCGGGCATTATCAGGGTATCGTTATCCATATTAAAATTGCACCCGACAAAATCCATATCAGTGGCAAATATGATTTTCCCTGAAGGCTTGGAACTTATGAAGTTGGCAGTATTATATGGATTTCCGTTAAGCTCGGCCAGTGTTTGGTCGCCGTCCGATTGCAGATTGACATAACTATTGGTCAATATCCCATTATTGACAAAATCACCATATAAATCCAGGGACAATGTGTTCACAAAATTTTGGACTGTCCCATCATTGACCATATCGCCGTAAACGCTGAGGGTCTTGCCATAATAATTATTCTCCATTATCCCAGATATCAGGATATCACCGTAAAAGTTGTTCCCGTCATCTATTTTCACCGTGCCCAGTATCTCCGGGTTATACAGATCACAATAGTAGATATAAGATGTTTCATCCATTTCAAGTTTGAAATTTCCGTCCAACGACCCATTTGCATAAACCACACTGTTTTTAAAATCACAACCATTGAATTTCAAGGTTCCGTTATCGGGCAATATCAGTGTATCATTGTCCATATTGAAATGACAGCCCGTAAATTCCATGTTACTGAGAAAATTTATTTTCCCGGATGGCTTGTAACTCGTGAAATAAGAAATATTGAATAAATTATCATTCAATTCAGTAAACATCTGATCGGCATCCGAAAAAAGCCCAATCTCATAATTTGCCAATATCCCATTATTGATAAAGTTGCCATATAAATCAAGGTACATGGAGTTTACATGGTTTTGAATGGTTCCATTGTTGGTAAAGTCATTATACACTTGAAGGTGGTGCGAATAGAAATCATTTTGCAAAAGCCCGTCATTTACCACATTTCCATGCAACGAACAATTGGAATTTATATCATTCACCCCTTGGAAACTTATGTCGGCAAACGAAACATTTTGATAATAAGGTGAATCGGAGTTCCCGGCAACATCCCCGTAAACCACAGAGCTGACGCCCATCCCGATAACATTGCACAAATACAAATATGCCCCATGTATTTTCAGAATTGTATTTAAAGGAAGATGTAGGTTGTGGCTGTTGAACGTAACCCGTACATTATCAAAAAAGGCAATATCATCGATATAGATATCTCCTGATATATTGTTATCGCTAAATTCATATCCCGAAAACTTATTACCGTTGACACAGGAAAAATGCTGATCGCCCGTACCGGTAAGGTTAGTGGATAAATTGGCCCAAATACCATTGTTTGTGATATCCCCTTCAATGTTAAGGTATAAAGAATTCACGAAATTCCGTATAACCCCATTGTTTACAATATTCCCATGGACATCAACGGTATAGGAATAATATTGGTTCACCAATGTATCGGTCACCAAAATATCCCCATAAAAATGATTGTTCTTGGCTTTCACTTTATTCAGGATTTCAGGGTTGAAAACATGGCAATCGCTTATAAATGAAGTTGGGTTCATATCCAATTTTAACCTACCGTTCATTGAAGGTGTTGCATATACAACGGTATTGTTGAACTGACTGCCATCAAACTTCAATGTCCCGTTATCGGGGATAATAAGTGTATCGTTTTGCATGTTCACATTGCAATTCAAGAAATCAACATCGGTCAAAAACAGGGTTTTCCCGGAAGGTTTGTAACTGGTAAAATAAATGGGGCTGATCGAATGGCCATTAAGTTCTGTAAACTGCTGGTCAACATCTGAATAAAGCCCTACTTCATAATTGGTCAGGCTCCCATTATTGATAAAATCCCCATAGAGATTTATGGTAAAGCTATTCACATAACTTTGGATGATACCGTTATTTGTAAAATTGTCATACAAAACGAGGGTATGCGGATAATAATCATTTTGCAAGAACCCATCGTTTATCACGTTGCCATGGGTCGAACAGTTATCGTTTATATCATTTACGCCCTGAAAACTTATGTCGGTGAACGAAATATTTTGATAATAGGGGGAATCAGCGCCTATGGCCCCTTCTCCATAAACCACCGAAGTGTTGCCAGATCCTATGACATTGCCCAAGTACAAAAACCCATCATGCATTTTCAACATGGCGTTTGCGGCAATCGTTAAGTCCAGGTTGTTCAGATATACCCTAACGTTACTAAAATAGGCTTCCGTGTCAATGAACATATTTCCCGTGCCGGTATTTTGAAATTGAAAGCCTGAAAATGAATGGTTGTTTTCACATGTAATATAGTGATAGCCAGAACCGGTCAGGTATGTGTAGCTATTGTCCCAGGTTCCATTATTGGTAATATCGCCATCTACATTGAGATATAGGGAATTTGAGTAATTCGAGATACTTCCATTGTTCACCACATCCCCGTTAACCGTAAGGGTATAAGAATAATAATTGTTATAAAGTGCCCCACTTGTGTTTATGGTCAAATTATGACAAGTGGCATTTGAAGAATAGACCGGGCCATTGAGCACCACGTCATTGTACGAAAAAGGGACGCTTCCGCCCATCCACGTCCAGGTGCTGTCCCAGGGGCCACCGCCCGCAGTGGAATAAACTGTCGTTTGCGAATACAGGGAATTGCCGGTAATCACGAAAAATGCGACAACCAGCATTGCCAATTTAAAGTAGGTTTTTTTCATCTGTTCAAAGTTTTTGGATTTCTGAATGTTCAAAAGATTTGAATACATTCAGGAACTCACATAAATTTTTAATCATTTTTCCGTGAATCTATAATGATGAAAATTCATGCTCGTTTCATAGCCTTATTGTTTTACGTTCAAGATAATTATTGCCCCACGCCCAGACGTGGTGACTTGCTTACAATAATTGAAAAACCCAAAGATAGGGGCTCTTGTCAGGAAAAAAATGGGAAATTCATAAACGGTAGGGGAAAATCCAAATTCGGTTGGTTTATGTCGGTAAATGGGATTAAAGCATCTCCAGCAAATTCAAGAATTCTTCCTTTTTGCGCCTTGAGATAGGGATTTCGGCCTTGTCTTTCATCACCACGAAACCGCCTTCCCGTTTGGTGAAGTTGTCGATGTAGGCGAGGTTGATGAGATGTGAGCGGTGGGTGCGGAAAAAACCAAAATCACGAAGGATGCTCTCGTATTCGATCAGGTTTTTGGAAACAAGGATGTGGCGGTTATCGGCAAGGAAAAACCGGGTGTAGCTCTCGTCCGATTCGCAACGGACAATTTCTTTGGTGTCAATGATAAAAATGTTGTCGGAGGTTTTCAGGACCAGCTTCTTGTGCAAATCCGACTGCTCACTGAGGTTGGTGAAAAGCGCTTTTAGTTTGAGGTTCAGGTTTTCCGACTCCACCATTTCGCTTGCTTTCAAAACTGCTTGTGCAAGCTTTTCAGGGTCGATGGGCTTCAGGATATAATCAATGGCCGAAAAATCAAATGCCTTTAGCGCATATTCTTCATAAGCCGTAACGAAGATGAGCTTGAATTCGGTAAACTTTAGTTGTTTCAATAAATCAAAACCAGTGCCATCGGGCATGTTGATATCGAGCAGCACAATATCGGGATGCTGTTCTTCAATGGCCTTTACACCATCGGCCACATTGGCGGCTTCTTTGATTTTATACTTTTCTTTAAAGGAAAGATCGATAATGCCCGTTATGTTTTCACGTGCGCCAGCTTCATCATCAATTATCAGGATGTTCATCTTTTAAAGGGTATTGTGAGTTTTACCTCTGTTCCTTTTATCTTTTCCTTTTCATCCTTCAATTGATTTATCATCAACGAAAATAAACTTTTTTTCATTCGTTTATTGAACAAATCCAATCTTTCTTTTGAAATCACGGTTGCCAGCGATTTATGGGGTTTCTTTCGCTCCTTGTTTTCTTCCATAGAAGCCACAACGCCAATGCCGTTGTCCGTTACCTTAATCAAAATTGAATCGTCATGTATGGCAAATGAAATTTCGAGTCGGCCAGTGTAATCAATGTTTTTAAACCCGTGTTCGATGGCATTCTCGATAAAGGGCTGTGCCAACATGGGCGGTATCATTACCCCTTTCACGTTGATCGCATGGTCCACTTGGAGGGAATAGGTGAAAAGCCCCTTGAACCTGATCTGCTGCAACTCCAAATAATTATCGATCATGGCGATTTCCTTTTCCAGCAGGATAAACTCTTCCCGGGAATTGTACAGGATGGAACGCATCAGGTCGGCAAATTTTGAAAGATAGGAAGCCCCTTCGAGCGGGTTTTTGCGAAGGATGTAGGTTTGGATGGCATTCAGGGAATTGAACATAAAATGGGGGTTCATCTGCGAGCGCAAAAGTTTGTTTTCAAGGATAATCCGCCTTCGGTTTGCATGGGCTTTATAGTTCCTGTTTATGAGCCAGGTTATCACCAATGTCAACAAGACGATGACAACAAGTGCACCGATGAAAATATTTTTCCGGCTCAACTTTACATCCTTTACCCGGGCTTGTTCGTTCAGTACATCAATGCTGTGCTGCTTCTGTTCGGCCTGGTACTTTTCCTGGATATTTTCTATTTCCTTTAGTTTTTCAATGTTATAAATCGAATCCTTTAAAGCTACGAACTTCAGTTCATAATCCAATGCTTTTTCAAAATTGCCCAACATCTGATAAGCATCCCTAAAACTTTCAAAATTGTTTTTTTGTACTTCCCTGTAACCGATTTCCCTGGCGAGCGAATCGCTTTTTTCAAGATATGTAATCGCCTTCAGGGGTTTTTCCTCATCCAGCAACAATATCCCAAGGTTGCCGTAGTTGGAGGCAAGCCCTATCCTGTCGTTGACTTTTTTCTGAATCGCAATGGCTTCGAGGTAGGTCTTCCGCGATTGACCGAGCTCCCCCAGTTTATTATAGGTGATTGCCAGGCCTGTCAATGCAGAGGCTATCCCTTTTTGATAATTTACCTCTTCATAAATCCCTTTGGCCTCTTTATAATAAACTATGGCCGAATCAAATTGTAATTGTTTACGGAAAATAATCGCAAGGTTGTTGTTCATAAACCCCTCAAACCTTTTATTGCTTTCAGCACCTGTCATTTCCATTGCTTTCCTGTAATAAGCGAGGGCCTTGGGGTAATCTTCCCAATACCTGTAAACGTTTCCGATATTATTGTAGGTGAGCATCACCTTTTGGTCGTCGCCTATTTTCTGGAAAATCTTCAAACAATGGAAATAATTGTCAACGGCCTTTTGATATTTGCTCTGACGGTAAAAGACCATCCCAATGTTGCCGAGTGCCGAAGCTTGTCGTTCCTCGTTGCCCAGTCCCTTTTCCATTTCAAACTCTTTCTGGTAATAAAACAAAGCACTATCGAGTTCCCCGGTTTTATAGTTGATTAACCCAAGTGAATGGATTAGCCGCACCTTTTTCTTTTCGTCGTCAAGGCCGTTTAGGAAGGATCGGGATTTCCAAATGTATTTTCTGGCCGAATCCATTTCACTGTTTTGATAAAATGCCTTCTGGATAATATAGTAATTATCCGAAACGGACTCCCAATCCCGGTTTTCCCCGGCAATAAAAATCGCCCGGTTTGCATAAACCAGTACACTATCGACCGAAACACCAATAAAGCATTCTGCCTTTTCAGAAAGGGAATCCACAAGTACTTTATCAGGATAATCCTGTGCCGATAACGAAAAGAGATGGGAAACAAAAAATATCGAAACAAGGGCTTTCCCCAATTTATTCCCATATGTACAAACCCTTTTGGTTTCCATTCCCGAATGCTTTTAATACCAATATCCAATACGGAGATATGATGAAAATGTTTTCGCCTAAAGCCTGAACTTGTCTATAAATCTTTTGATTCAACAACAATGATAATTACTATCATTATTGGGATAGATGATGTTCCTGTCATTTTTCCCTAGCATTAAAACTATTATTATTTACATGGGGACAATTATGATTAATCCTTGCATATTATTCAGAAGAATGGCCATAATCCATTTTGTCAATTTTTCCGGCTATAAGCCTCTTTTGAATAATCATGTAAACAAAAAGAAGGACTAAGCCAATAATCCCCCAACCCATTGCTACTGACAAACCATATTCAGATGTGGAAGTATTGTAAATTGTCAATGGCCCGTTTACTTTATTGGTGGAAGGCAATATTACCGGAAACAAAGAAGCCAGTGAAGAAGTTATCCCACCAAGTATAAGTAAGGTCGAGAAGATAAACGCATGGGTATCATTTTGTAGCCGTTTGCTAAAAAACAGACCAAAAAGCCCGAAGAAATACACTAAGGGAAACAGGATTAAATAAGGCCTTTCCAAAAAATTGCCCAATGAACCGGGGTTAATACTTTGCCACATAATCAAAGAAAAAACAGTTAGTGCGAGCAGTGCAATATTTAATTTGAAAACCACAGACTTAAGTTGATTGTTTATGGATGAATCTGTTTTTAAGATAATCCAGTTGGCACCATGGATGGCCAATGTTACAACTGTAATCACTCCGATGACAATCGTGAACCAGTCGATAAAGCCGGGCGTTTCGCTCAAAGGGCTAAAGCTACTGTCCCATAAAGGCAGGAAGAAGAAATGTCCTTCATAAACAGAAACCCCATTTTCGACTCCACCAAGGTTGACCCCTCTTACAATATTCCCCAATGCAATACCAAAGAACAAAGCCAACAACAAACTGGAAACGCCAAAAGCCTTATCCCAGATTTCCTTCCACATTTCAAAATCAAATTGGTTTCGGAATTCCAGACCTATTGCCCGAAAAACTATCAACCACAAAACAATGATCAGGGGGAGATAAAATCCACTAAAGACAGAGGAGTAAAAAGTGGGGAAAGCCATAAAAATCATTCCGCCACCAGCAACCAACCATACTTCATTGGAATCCCAGAACAAACCAGCAGCTTTAGCAATTACTTCTTTATCCTTTTCTTTCTTGGCTAAAAACAAATGGATAATACCCGTTCCAAAATCATAGCCATCCAAAACAAAGAAAACAGCTAAAACGATTGCTATTATTATATACCAAAATACTTCCATAACTTAATTTTTTTTTGGGCTTGGCCCCTGATGGATGATTTTACCTACGAGCACTAAAAACAATAATCCCAGCAGCATATACAAACCAACAAAACCCAGAAAAGTAAACAATGTATTGCCCGAAGATACAGAAGGCGATATACCTTCGCTTGTTCTAAGCAGTCCATAAACCAGATAGGGCTGCCTGCCCAGTTCGGCCACATACCATCCGGTAATATTTGCAATGTAAGGAAAGGGGACCAAAAACATGATTACCCAAAGCAATGGTTTAAACCCATGCAGTTTTTTCCTCCACAAAAAGAAGACGGAAAGCATCATTATCCCGATAAAAATAGTACCCAGGCCCACCATCATATGATACGAATAATAAAGTGCAGGAATGTTATCTGGCAGTTCTTCTTTTTCAAACTGGTCCATTCCTGGTATTTGTTTATCCCATTCCTGATAGGTCAAGAAACTGAGTATGTTGGGGACTGCAATTTTATTGTCCAGTTTTTTATTCACCATATCGGGCTGTCCGATAAGCACAATTTCAGCCCCACCCTTTTCTGTTTCAAAAATCCCTTCCATGGCAGCAAAAGAAGCAGGTTGGAATTTCGCCACGTTCTTTGCGTTCCAGTCGCCTGTTGGGAAAGCAAGCACTACACTTGAAACCAATCCAAAGACTACCCCGGTATTCAGAAATAGCTTTCCATATTCCATATTCTTTTTTCGCAAAACATAAAACGCACCAACCCCTGCAACCACAAAGGAAGAAGTAACAAGAGATGCAGCCTGGTTATGCAAAAAAGCAGGTAAAAGCCAGAGATTGGAAAATAAGGCGGAAAAATTAGTGAGCACGTATTTACCATTGTCCATAATCTCATAACCTACAGGATACTGCATCCAGGAATTGGTGGCCAAAATAAAGTAACCACTTGCCCAGGAACCCAAAAAAACAAGGAAACCTGTTAGGAAGTGTAGTTTTTGCCCCATTAATTTTTCACCAAAAATGAAGAGTACCAGGAACG
>JAADJA010000115.1:0-6960 GCA_013151015.1 Chlorobiota bacterium | reverse complement strand
AAAACGAGAACATCCCCTCCATGGCCAAAGTCTGGCCGATGATTCCACCGGTAAGTTCAGAAAATTTTGCCCAATTGGTACCAAACTGAAATTCCATGGGGATTCCGGTCACCACACCAATCGTAAAATTAACAGCAAAAATTTTCATGAAAAACTTTGCCGCATTATTGTATTTCTCAATTTTGGTCCGTAAGAATTTCCATTTGAAATAAACAATCAATAATGACAGCCCCATTGTTAACTGGGGAAATAAATAGTGAAACGAGATAGTGAATGCGAATTGCAACCTATCATAAAAGATCATGTCCTCCATTTTGCTTTTATTATATGGCAAAATTAAGGTAATTTCCATATTTTTCCTATGACAAATGTTAAAGGATAATCAATCACAAATACTGGATGTCGCATAAAAAAAATACCCCATCCATGAAGACGGGGCATTCAATAATTAGGTGTTATAAAGCTCCTTTATGTAATATTGTATATGTTTTCAGCTTTTGATGAATACCTTTTGGATAGAGACACCGCCATCAGTCCAGACTTTTACGACAAAATACCCGGTCTGCAAAAGTGATTTTTTTGTTAATTTATCAGTAAGTTTCATATCGCAGACTTTCTTTCCGGCCATATCAAAAATTGCCGCTTCCCCCCTATCGTCATTAGCAAGCCTGATATATACCAATGCTCCATGTGAATAAATATGAATTGTATTGGAATTACCGGGTTCCTCAATATCCAAAGGTTCACCAAAATGCAATAAAAAACGGCTTGGGTCATCCAGGGGAGAAACCGAAAAAACATAGTTTTCATTTGCCCTGAGATCTGTCATCACATCGTCCTGAAGGTCTTCGAGGTAAATGGGGACGGAAAGATCGGAACTTTCAGTTCCCGAAACAGTAATTGTGCATTGCCCCTCAATCCCAAGCTTGAAGTTTACAGGGATTACAGGTGATTCTACCGCATCCAAAAAACCAACCGGCAGTACGTTCACCGAATATTCACGCCCTTCAATTTTGGAAGATATATTGGGCGCTTCGTCCACATTGTACATCTTTTTCAGGTCGTAAAGTGCATCAAAGCCATTGCTTGCCCCATCCATAAAAATAATCGCAGCTTCATCCGAATATCCATTGGCTGACGCCTTTAAGCACAAACTCATATAATTGCTTTCCCCTGTATCTTTATAAAATGGCTGATTGTTATGTGTCCGTTGGCTTTGGGGAATTGTAAGGCCTGATAAAGCAGATGTAGCCCTTACCCAAAAGCCCTGTGTTGCCGGGATTATCCCGTCCGTTTTTCCATTGTACGATCTATCAGATCCTGTAAGGTATGGGTTCCAGCCCTTGAAAGTTGCATTGTCGTAAACCACGGCCCACCCGCCAACATCCATCCTGTCCCAAGTATTATCGAGGTTCCAGACTATGGCCGATGGATAGGGGTTTCCGAGCAGGTTCCAACCCGTAGCATTACTTACCGGAGTGTAGGCCAAAGAAAGTGGATAATCGCCATTGTTCAGGTTTCCCTCATAATTTACCGTAACAGTTCCGGTGAGATTATCGGAAGCCCAGGCAGAATAGCCTTCGGAGGCGTTCATGGGCATAGAAATAGGTTGGGTTAAATATGTCCAGGTGCTGTCCGTTTCGTTCCATTTTTTTAGGTAAATATCCAAATAAGTCTCAATGGTAGCGTTCGCCATTGGCGAAGAGACCAGGTGCCATCGTTCGGAAGCAAGGCATTGTTCCATGGTTGCAAGCACATTGGCCGAATTGTGAAGCAATGAGCCTGTGCCATTTACATCCGATTTGATGACCAAGCCGAAAGTTCCGGCATCATTTGCCAAAGTTCCGCTTACCGTAAGGTCGCCTGTGCTTACAAGTTGGCTCCCGATTCCAATATCCATGTTTTGGCTTTGAACCGAAGTGCCAGATGAAATATTCATCTTTCCACCATTGACAACAGATAAGGTGCTTTGTCCAATTGTGCAATTGACAATAATCAGGAATAAAACCAGTATTTGTATATGTAGTTTTTTTGTCATTGTTTATGGTTTTATTGATTAGTCTTTAACGCATCTTACTGAATAGAAATAATACTTATTGAATGCATTTCGATAAACTCGTTGATTATTATAATCAAGCTCCCTGATAAAGGAAGAACCAGATCCATTGTACTGTTGCGTTGAGGTCATAAAAACCGTGGAAATTTTCTGGTTATAAAATGCCCCTGAACTTGATCTGACTCCACTTCCCAACACTGTCATGCCACTCGTATTTGTAGCCCCGACATTTGGTCCGTTCCAGTATGTGTATCCGGTTTCTTTTAACTGGCCTCCAATAGTTGAACCCCTCCAATAAATCTGAGTTGGATTATTGACAAATGGGTCGAGAAAATTTTCCATTTGAAACCACTCCATATCGGTGGGGACATGCCAACCGTTGGGACAAATACCTTGCACTCCTTCTGTGGTTGTATATTCCATCATTTCGTTCCACTGGTACAAACCTCCATACGTATCACAGTAATTAGTATTATTCTGATAGCATGATTTTTCAATTGTACCATTATCAGTTTGACCACCTGCGTACATACTTCCGATATTAAGATTCTCGGCCATCCAGCATTGTCCGTTAATATCAACCGTGGCATAAGATTGCCTGTCCCTGTAATCATTAAGTGCTTCACCACATACAAAAGGGGTCATGCTGTTTGTTCCATAGGAAATCTCTTTCCAGGCATTTTCACCTTCGAGGTATGCATAGTATTTATTGTCCGTTGTGTTGAACACGATCAATCCATTTGCCGGATCCTGGATGTCCGTGATTTGGGTTTGGGCCATCCGTGGCACCAACAAACCTTTGCTTGTACTTTGAAGATCGAGTATGGCCGAAGCATCCGGATCGGCGCCATCTTCGTTCACGGAAACGCCCTGGGAATTCGCATTGTATTGAACCCCTATAAAAAGAACCAATGACAGTAAGTAAATTTTTGTTTTCATACACCTAAGTTTTTTAAGTTTGACTTTATTCAAAATTTGATTTGCATGGCAAATATAAACCCTGCTTTCCATAGATATAGGGTGAAATTCAGGAAAGGTTCGGGTAGATGTATATTCGGTAGGGGGAAATGTAAATTCGGTTTACCCAGGCATAAATGCCTGGGTAATACATTTGTTTCGTAGCATTCATGCCATGGAAAGCTCTATATCATTTCCAGGAGTTTCAGGAAATTTCCTTTTTTGTAATGGACAACCGGCAAACATGATTTTTCTTTCATCACGACCTCTCCGCCAGCGGACTTGCTGTAATGGTCGATGTATTTCAGGTTGATCAAATGGGAAGGGTGGATGCGATAGAAGCCATAACCATCCAGCATCAACTCATAATCCTCCAGTTTTCTGTGAACAAGTATTTTTCCCCCATCCAACATATAAAACCTGGTGGATTCCTTTTCTGCCTCACACCGAACAATATCGTATGTATTTATTGTATGGCTTTTATCTTTGGTTTTGACTTCGAGCAAATTATTTTCAAATACCGGATTATCCAGTTTGACGAACAATGCATTTAGTTTCATTTTGATATTTTCTTTTTCAAGTGTGGATTTTGCTTTTTCGATGGCACGAAATAATTTCTTAGGGTCAGGTGGCTTTAAGATAAAACCAATAGCAGGAAATTTATATGCCTTAAGGGCAAACTCTTCATATGCTGTAATAAAAATCAGTTTGAAATCTAAAAAGCGAAGCCGTTTCAGCAAATCAAAACCGGAGCCATCGGGAAGGTTTATGTCGAGCAATACAATTTCGGGGTGCTGTTCCTCAATTGCATTGATACCTGTTTGAACATTATCTGCCTCAACAACCTCATATGGATCGGTAAAGTATTTTTGAAACAGGCGGACAATGATTTTTCGGATTGCTATATCATCATCAATAATCAGGATTTTCATACATCGCAAAAATAGCATCCCAAAACGAAAATACCCGGCCTATTCCAAAAATGGCCGGGAAAGACATATAAACGGTTAGGGAAAATCCATATTCGGTCGGGGACGGGGCATAGTCGCCTGTGAAAGCCCTATATCATCTCCAGCAATTTCAGGAAACTCTCTTTTTTACGGCGGGCAACAGGCAGGTTGGAACTGTCTTTCATCACAACGGCGCCCCCTTCGGTTTTGCTGTAATGGTCGATGTATTTCAGGTTGATCATATGGGATTGGTGGATACGATAGAAGCCAAAACCATCCAACATCCCTTCATAGTCTTTCAGGTTTCTCGATACCAGTATTTTCTTGCCATCAATAAGGTAAAATTGGGTATATCCCCCGTCCGATTCGCAACGGACAATATCATTTGTATTAATAATGTAGATATTCTCCGCCGTTTTGAGTACCAGCTTCTTATTTTCAGAAACCGAATTTTCGAGGTTCGCAAACAGGGCATTGAGTTTTAAATTGATGTTCTCTTGTTCAACAAGTTGATGCGCTTTATCAATGGCATCGATCAATTTTTTGGGATCAACGGGCTTGAGGATATAATCAATGGCCGAAAATTCAAAAGCCTGTACCGCAAACTCTTCGTAAGCCGTTATGAAGACAATCTTGAAATGGATGTCGCTCAGTTTTTTTAAGAGGTCAAAGCCTGTTCCATCGGGCATGTCGATATCGAGCAATATCAAATCGGGTTTATACTCAATAATCACATCAACGCCCGTGGCCACATTTTCGGCTTCAGCAACAAGTTCGAGGTCCTGCTCACTAAATTTCAATATATCGGCAATACTTTTACGTGTCTGGGCCTCATCATCAATAATAGCTACTTTCATAATGCCAATTAATTACAAATGATTTTACTTATAAATCGGTCTAAAGTTCCCGGTAAGGGATGATAAACTTCACCTTGGTCCCTTTAACTTTAGCATTTGATCCCTTAATCTCATCAATTTCCATGACAAACTTTTTTCCCCTGTTTCCCTTATTGAAAACGGCAATCCTTTCGTTGGCGATCACCGTAGCGAGGGAGGTGTGGCTTTTTGTTGTTTTGCCTTTTATCTTTTTGGATGCTTTTATCCCAATCCCATTGTCCTTCACCAAAAGCAATACAGATCCCTTTTCGGGCATGAGGGTATAGCTAACAGAAACAAAGCCCTTGCCCTTCAAATGTTTAATGCCATGTTCTATTGCGTTTTCGATAAAAGGTTGCGCAAGCATGGGTGGGATTTTAATTATGTCGGCCTGGATCAACGGATCCACATCAAGGACATAGTCGAATTTTTTATTGTACCGGAGCTGTTGCAGTTCGAGATAATTTTTTAGGGTCTCCACCTCTTTTTCAAGGGTGATGAATTCCTCGCGTGAATTATAGAGTATGGAACGAATCAATTCAGCAAAGCGCGAAAGATAAGAACCGGCCTCCAACGGATTGTTCTCAAAAATGAAACTCTGAATGGAACTCAATGAATTAAAAATAAAGTGGGGGTTCATCTGCGAGCGCAACAGCTTTTGTTCGAGCAATTGGAACTCCGTTCTTTCTTTTATTTTCTTCTCCCTATATCGGACAACAATAACAACCAACAGCACCAATACCAAGACTTCAAGAAGAATAAACCAAATTGTTTTCCAAAATGGCGGTTTTATGATCAAATCAACAAAAACGCCATCCCGGTTCCATGTTCCATCACCATTTGAAGCTTTTACCCGAAACCGGTAATTGCCCGGGTCAATATTTGTATATTTCGCAATCCGGTTGGCTGCATCTGTATAAACCCAATCCTTGTCGGCATTTTCAAGTTTATAGGCATATTGGACAAATTCGGGGCTCGAAAAATCAAGTGCCGTGTATTCAAAGGAAAAATAATTCTCGTCATAATCAAGCTCAATCTGTTGGGCAAAATCCACTTCCACATCCAATTGCTTATCGAAAATACTAAAAGAGGTAATTGATAATCCGGGGGGGTTTGTATTGACAAAAAAGCTGGAAGGCTTACAAATGCTGATGCCATTTTTACCACCAAAGGCAAGCTCACCGGATTGCAGTTTATATGCGGCATTGCTGAATTCATTATCCTGAAGCCCATCTTTTTCGTAATAGTTCCGGAAGCTTTTGTTTTCAGGATCAAATACACTCAAACCGTTTAATGTGGCAATCCATAGTTTCCCATTTTCATCTTCGAGGATGCTTATTACCTCATTGTCGGCAAGGCCATTTTCAATGGTAAAATGTTCAAAAGAACCAGAACCCTTGTCATATCTGTTCATTCCATGTGCACCAATCCAAACGGCCCCGGCTTTATCAACATAGATACAGTTAACGTTCTTGCCCCAAAACGAAAGGCTATCATTCAGGTTACTGTTGAACTGTTTCACCTTCCGGGATTCGGGATCAAGTCGGTTCAATCCATTATTGGTTGTCCCTATCCAGATATTCCCCTCCCTGTCTTCGGCAATACACTTCACAAGATGTGAGGACAAATAGTCCTTTTTATCAACTTCCACAGCAACAAACCTGCTTGTTTGAACATCAAATTTGCAGAGCCCTTTTTCAGTCCCGGCCCAAATGTTTTCATGATCGACCAATGCAATGGCCCAGATGGTATCACAGTTCAGCCCATTTCCGTTTTTCTTTGAAAAATGTTGAATTACCTTGCCGTTACTGATTTTGAAAAGCCCTTTAAATGTCCCGATCCATTTATTGTTATCTGCATCTGTTGCTGCACAAAGCAGCGTGTCAACCTGATATTCCTTTGCAAGAAAGGACAATCCCCCAATATCTTGCTTTTTGGCCAGTGGCATATTATCCTCAGGAACAATTGAGACATATGGGTTTAACCGCTTCCGATAAACACCCTTGTTTGTCCAGAACCAGACATCCCCGTTTTTACTGGCACAAATATCAATAATTTGGTTAAAACCAAAAGACGAATACCTATCCTTAAGGTAACAAGCAGCTTTTTCTGTTTTGGGGTT
>JAADJA010000070.1 GCA_013151015.1 Chlorobiota bacterium | reverse complement strand
AGGTGGAAATACATGAGGTGAAAAACAGCAGGGGAACCAACAATAAGCAGGTATTCTTTATCAAATTCATTCTCAAGAGTGTTCTCATGCTTAAATCCTTTCAGGCCTTTTATTGCAGTCAGCAAAAATAACGATAATCTTTTAAAAGTATTGGATATAAAATCATTTGCAAATCCTCCCTGACTTTCGGAATAAATTTCCATTCAATGGGTTTATATTTAATACAGAGATGAAATCTGCAAGCAATAAATGCAACGAAACTATTTCATATGCTGCCTTATAATTGAAATACCCTATTTTGAACCCTAACGCTACCCATTATGAAAGAAGCCACAATTACATTCACCTTTGCCCTGTTAATTTCTTTGTTTGCCACATCACAAACATATCATCCACTTCCTGAATCCAACACTTACTGGCAATACGAGTATTTGGATACTCCAGATGGGTGCGGATGTTTTGGAGTATGCTATAAAGAGCAAATAGGGATTTCAGGTGATACTGTAATCAATCAAACAATATATCATAAGATTGAATTACACCATGTAGGTATCGGAGAAGATTGTACTGAAAGCCCTCCGGTTTTTATTGGATATCAGGGAGCTTTTAGAAATGATGTTGAATCAAAGATTGCTTGGCACATTCCAGAAGGAGCTCAAAATGAAGTACTTTTATACGATTTTAATTTAACAATCGGAGATACTGTCCCTATTGGTATAATTAATCCAAACGGATATAATATGATGGTTGAAGATATTGATTCGGTAGAAGTAGGGAATTTATTTCATAAACGCTTACATTTATATGGAGAATTGAATTGGGGTGAAATGCCACTTCAGATAATTGAAGGAATTGGTGGCCAGCATTTAATCAATCCAATGGAAACATGGGTGAATTTTGAATCTGGATATTGGTTCAATTGCGTAAATATCGGTGATACGATTTCATATCCATATTCATGTGAAATGATTGTTGGTAATAACCCATTTAAAAAAACACAAAGTTTTGAAATCTATCCCAATCCTTCACAGGGGAAATTCTGGATACAAAATCCTAAAGGCAAAAATGAATTTCTTTCAATTGAAGTCTTTAATTCCTTTGGAAAGAGGCTTATGGAATTTGAAACTGCGGAAGAATTAATGCAGATTGATTTATCAGATAAACCAAAAGGGGTTTATCTGATTCGGATAAAATCTAGCAAGGAAGTTTTTAATGAGAAAGTTATTGTTCAATGATTCGAAGGATTTTGAGTTTCCCAGCCCAACAAAGCTGGGTCCAAGGTTTAAAGCCGCTTTTTCAAATCCCCGTGGTACCTGATATCCCGGGCATCCATATTGGGATCGTTCAACCATTCGGGAACAGATGACCTGTCCAGTTTATCCCTCACCTTTTCCAGTTCATCCTCGGCATAACTGTAAATCATTTCGGCAGAAATAACTTTTGGGATCGCCTGTACCTGTTTCAGTTTTTTCATCTCTTCCTCAATACCCGAACCTTCCAAAGTAACTATTATATGACCCGTGTCTTTATGCAAATGGTATTCACAAAAATCACTTTCCTTAATGGTTTTGACAAGCTCTTCCAGGTTTTCTGGTTTTGTCAATACTACGATGCTTGATATGTTCATTTTTTTATTTTTGTGTTTGCAAGAAAATGCCAATAACTGCCTGTCCGCCGTATGAAACTTTGACAGGCGGGCAGGCAATTAATTTTTATAATGACGGCCTGACTAATCTTATCAATTACCTGCCTTCGCAAACATCGGACAGGTAGGCAATCTACAATCTTTTGATTACTTGAAAATCTCTTGATAACTATTTAATGGCCACAATTCTACAGGCTCAGTATGACCTTTTAATTACCCTTTTCAATCGTTCAGCTTCCAAAATAAAATCCCATCCGATTCGCAACTTGTGATCAGTTCCTTTTCGGAATAAAACAGTATCTTGGTCAACGTACTTACCTGGCCTTTTAGTATGTACAGTACTTCTTGTGTTGCCACATCAAAAACCACGACATCGTTGTCCTCATTGGCAGCGTAGGCCCCGGTTTTTCCACTCGGGCTAAGTCCCACACTGTAAATAAGGAAATCGCCCTGTATGTAATATTGGTTGTGCAGGTTATCGTCATAAATGGCCAAACGCCGATCCTGTCCCCCTCCTATCACTATCTTGTTTTTATAATCGATCTGAAAAACATTGTCCACATTACTGCCTTTATAGGTTTTCACAAGTGCACCATCACCCACATTGAACATTTGGATTACCCCACTTTCATCGGATGTCAAAACTTTGCTACGGTCTTCGTTCAAAACCATATCGTCAAAAGTATAATGGCTGATTTGCTTGCGGTAAACAACGGAACCCTTTTTCAAGTCGAACAGGATCAACTCATCGCTGGTAAGGCCCAACAAAACCAAACCGGGGTTCACGAAGCGGGCTTCCCGTACCATCATTTTATCCTTGGCTGCATCAATAACCTTATCGAGTGAAGTATTGTAAATGTAAACATTGCGGAATCCAGCCTCTCCCTGGCAAACCAATAGCACATCCTTGCTTTCGGCGAGTTTGTCAACAGAATAAACCTTGGAAGCCATATCGTCGCCCATGAAATCCTTCATACCGGGTACGGTGATTTTCTTCACAAGCTTCCCTGTCGGTATATCAAATACATCCACAATGCCCGCATCCGTTGCCGCATACAGGTAACCCCCTTCCTTCACCATATCCATCACATCACCCGAAGCCTTCAATTTAAGGACAGGTTCAATGGCAGAAACGTTTGAAGACAACATGATAAAAAGAAAGCAAAGTAATCCCCAGGTTTTTCCCATTGTTTTTATTTCACTCCCTCATCAACCACATCGGCGAAATTCGATTTGTTTTTGGATTGTTCATTCCTGAAATCTGCCACAAAAGTGTTTTTCACTTCAACAGTAATGTTGGCCTGTGGCACATGGCATTGTGAACAATTGAACCTTGCATTGTTCAACTTGTCGCCCAGGCTTTCCTGTGTAACGGTATTCTTTGTATTGTCATCCTGGTAAGCAACGACTTTTCCGCCCACTTCTTTGATTTCCGGCCTGAAATTCATAAAATGGGATGCGGGAATGGATGTTGCTTTCACAGCCTCTGAAACATTAGGCATATGGCAAGCAAGGCAGAGGTTCTGATCCTTCTTTATTGGCAGAAAACCTTCCACAGTATGGGGGATCAGCGGTGGGGCATTTTCAAAAGACCGCTCGATATTTGTAGATTTCCCGGCAGCAGGTGCATCAAACACACCCAAATCCCCTTCGGTGGAATTCTCAGAATACAGGTCGGTTTTACGTAAACCAAGGCTCTCTTCGGAAACAAACCCGTCGTCACCTTTATCCGCTTTTTTTGAGCCGCCTTCGTTGCAGGCAACAGCAAAAAAAGACAATACGATAGCAAATAGAATTGTTTTTTTAATCATGATTTCAATTTTTATTATTTAAGTTTTGTATATTTTCCAAAATGTAAAGCATCATCGTCACAAACCTCAACACATCTCCCACAATTTGTGCACTCACTGTTCGGTATGCTCCCCGACTGTTTATCAATAATCGACAAAACCTGTCTTTCGGGGCAAACGGCAAAACAATTGCCGCACATGGTACAATCCTCTTTGGCATGGTTGACCTTTATGAAACTAAATTTACCAATGAACGAATAAAAAGCCCCGAGCGGGCAAATATATCCGCACCATCCGTTCCTGACCACAAAAACATCGAACAGGAAAACCATGAACACCGCGGCAAGGCCAAACCCAAAACCGAAAACGATTCCCCGGTGGAGCATTGATACAGGGCTGACAAACTCAAAAGCCGCCACCCCCGAAAACACCGATACAACAAGAGAAAGAACCAAAATCCAATAACGTGTGTCCCTTTTAATGGGCATTTTTTCATCCAGCCTGTTCATCTGTGTTTTCCTACGAACATAATGGGCCAGATCGGAAACAATGTTCATCGGGCAAACCCAACTGCAAAAACCCCTGCCCAACAGCAAACCATATATCAACAGGATAATTACCGCACCCACAATCACATCTATGTTCAGTATGAAACCTGCCACCAACATCTGCAAAACGGCATAAGGATCGGCAAGGTAAAAGCTTTCAAAAACATGTGCCGCACTATAATTCCCCTGAAGCACTTTCCAACCAGATAGATTGGCACCCACAAAAACGACCAATAAAGAAACCTGGACAATCCTCCTTGGGATCAAGAACCGGTTCCTTCTCAAAAGGCTACTCATCAATCAAATCCTCCCAATTGTTAAGGTAATCCTCGGCAGGGACTTCATCGGTTGACTGGTATTTCACATCCTTGATGTTCTGGAGCCTTTGTTCGTCTTCTTCGTCCCAACCTTTGATATAATGATCGCCCACTTTCCCCATCGCCAAATCACGTGGTAAAATCCTGATAGCAGCCTTTTCCGTAATACAGGCATGTTCACAAAGCCCACAACCTGTGCAGGCTTTACTATTAACAACCGGTTTCAGGAACGCATGTTTCCCTGTCCGCTCGTTCCGCTCGTATTTAAGCGAAATGGCTTCATCCATCAACGGGCAAGCACGATAACAAGAATCACATTGTATTCCCCAAAAGGCAATACACGATTCATGGTCCACAACGGCCAGGCCCATTTGTGATTTATTGATATCCAATTTATCGCCCGTTTCATCCCCGTCCTTTTTCAATTTATCAATGTCCAAAGCACCTGACGGGCAAGGGGGGGCACAAGGAATATCAGGGCACATATAGCAAGGGACGGCTCTTGGCTTAAAATGCGGTGTGCCAATAGGCACGTGGGATTCAGGCTTAGCCACAATCAATGTGTCGTAGGGACAGGACTCAACACAAATCCCACATTTAATGCAGGAATTGAGAAAGTCCTGTTCCGCCAATGCGCCCGGGGGCCGCAATACCAATTCGGAAGCCTTTGCTTTATCCACATAAGCTCCCCATCCAAGGCCGCCAAGCGCAAATAAACCTGTACTCCGGATCATTTTCCTCAAGGCGTCCCTTCTTGTTGTATTTTGATTTTCACTCATTAATCAAATAATTACTTCATTTAATCGATTGAAATTCCCGTGTTGAGGTTTTTTAACGACTATGCAGTTACCGCATAAAGTTTAACGGCACATTTTTTAAAATCCGTCTGTTTTGAGATTGGACAAGTTGCATCCAAACATACTTTATTGATAAACACTTTTTCATCGAACCAGGGAACATAGACCAAGCCTCTTGGTGGCCTGTTGCGCCCACGGCCTTCAATCCGGGCTTTCACCTTGCCCCTACGGGATTCGACCCAAATCATATCGCCCTCTTTGAAGCCTTTGTCTTCAACATCTTTGGGGTGCATATAACAAAGTGCTTCAGGGACTGCGCGGTAAAGTTCGGGAACACGCATGGTCATTGTGCCACTGTGCCAATGTTCGAGGACCCTTCCCGTTGAAAGCCAGAAATCGTACTCTTTATCGGGCACTTCTGGTGGTTCCATATACGGACGAAAGAATATCTTGGCCTTGTTGCTCAAATCGATCTTATCCTTATTTGTCACCCCGTTCAAATCTCCCTGTGGAAGTTTTTTCAAGGCTTTCCCATAAAAGGCAAAATCACCTGTTTTTGCTTTTTTCGCATACGGATCATATTTTGAATTGAACCTCCATTGTGTCTCTTTTCCATCCACGACCGGCCACTTCAAGCCACGAACTTTATGGTATGTATCAAAATCAGCATAATCATGGGCCTTGCCCAATCCAAATTCACGGTACTCTTCCCAGAGATATTTCTGGATGAAAAACCCGTATCCGTTCCAGGGTTGCCCATCAGAACCAACAATATCCCTTCCATCGCCTTCAGCCTCCGTATTCTGGAAATTATCCCCAATGGGATCGGGCCATGCAAATGATTTGCTTTTCTCATTGGCAAACAAAACATCATACAATGTGGCATTCGGGTTATAACCCATTGCCTGGGCTTCTGAAAGCACATCGGGCAATCCACCTTCGATTCCGGGAACGGGCTGTGCGCCCCATACGTCCCTTATCTTGAAACGTTTTGATAGCTCGACAATCTGCCAGACATCAGGCATGGCATCGCCCACAGGGGTTACCTGTTGTTTCCAATGCTGTGTGCGCCTTTCGGCATTTCCGTATGCACCCCACTTTTCATAAATCATTGCTGATGGGAGGATTAGGTCGGAAACTTTTGCAGAAATCCCCGGATAGCTATCACTTGTAACGATAAAGTTGTCCATCTTACGGGCTGCTTTTATCCAGTGGTTGGCATTGGCCGAATCGTGGTAAGGGTTACAAACCTGAACCCATGCAAATTTAATTTTCCCATCTTCCAGATCGCGATGGATTTTCATGATATGCGAACCCACTTTCGGGTTCAATGTCCCCTTTGGCAGTTTCCAAATTTTTTCGGAAACCTCCCTGTGCTTCGGGTTTTTCACGACCATATCGGCAGGCAGGCGATGCGAAAAAGTCCCCACCTCACGGGCAGTACCACATGCTGATGGTTGACCGGTCAGGCTGAAAGCGCCATTACCGGGTTTGGCTTGTTTCCCAAGCAGGAAGTGGACCATATAGGATTGCTCGTTTACCCATGTCCCGCGTGTATGCTGGTTCATGCCCATAGTCCAGAACGAAACGACTTTCCTGCTCTTGTCCACGTAAAGTTCGGCCAGTTTTTTCAGCTTCTTCTTGAAATCCTCAATGGACTCATCGGGATTTCCTTTTGCAACCTTTGCGGTAAAATCCAAAGTATATGGCGCAAGGCCTTTTTTAAATTCCTCAAAACTGATCAACCAATGTGCGCCCGCAGATGCCCTATGCTTCATTTCCATCGTGTCGCCAGCTTTATAGCCCAAATAAGCTAAAGAAACGCCTTCGTCTTCGGAAAGGGTTTTTGAAAGCTCATGTTTAACAGTTTGCTTCTCTTTATCATCAAAATCCGGATGATCGGGAGTTCTCATACCATAACCGATATCGACATTGCCTGTAGCAAACACATTGTGCTTGTTTACAAAATCCCAATCAATTGAACCGGGATTGTTATAAACAATTTCCCTCGCAAGGAAATTCCATATGGCAAGGTCAGAATTAGGTTTGAAAATGATTTCCATATCGGCCAAATCGGAGGTACGATTGGTAAATGTGGAAAGATTGACCACCTTGACCTTATCTGGATCGCTCAATTTCCTGTCAGAAACACGTGCCCAAAGGATTGGGTGCATCTCGGCCATATTGGCTCCCCATGAAACAATGGTATCTGTCAGTTCGATGTCATCATAACATCCTGCAGGTTCATCAATCCCAAAAGTCTGGATGAAGCCTGCAACAGCCGATGCCATACAGTGACGGGCATTGGGGTCGATATTGTTCGACCTAAACCCGGCTTTTACAAGTTTGACGGCAGCATAGCCCTCCTGGACCGTGTATTGCCCCGAACCAAAAACACCAATACCTGTAGGCCCTTTTTCTTTCAGGGCAATTTTAATGTGCTTCTCCATTTCATCAAAAGCACGTTTCCAGCTAACCGGTTTAAAGTTCCCGGTCTTACTGAAATTGCCTTCTGAGTCTACCCTTAACAAAGGGGTTTTCAGACGGTCTTCACCGTACATGATCTTTGCGTTAAAATAACCTTTAATACAGTTCAAGCCCCTGTTAACAGGAGCGGCAGGATCGCCTTTTACAGCAACGATCCTATCATTTTTGGTTGCAACCATAATACCGCAACCGGTACCGCAAAACCTGCAAACAGCTTTGTCCCAACGCCAGTCCCCCTCTGCTTTTTCCTTCCCGGCCATAACCGAAAGGGGGATACTCATCCCAACAGTTGCGGCGGCGGCGGCCACGGCTGAACTTTTTACAAAATCTCGTCGTGTTAATCCCATAATGTTTGTTTTTTTATAATTAATTCAAATTGTTTCAAAATCAAGATAATCACAATCGTTACAGTAGGGACAAGGACGAGCCTTGTCCCCATGAAACAAACGATTATTCAGAATATCTTTTGCGGAATTCCTTGGCGGCTTCCTGACGTCTTTTCAACTCGGCGGGGTCTTCTTTGCCCAAAACCCATTTGTGCATTTCGCTGTTCAGAATTTCGTCCAACATTTTTTCTACCCGTACGGCACCAGCAGTTTTACCATGCTTTTTGCCCTCTTCTATTTTCTCTTTCACCTGTGGGACAAATTTGTAATAGAAATTTTCGGCCAGTTCAAAATTACCATGCCATTGTGTATAATCAGGTGCCATCATCGAAGCGCCCATCCTGGCACGACGGCCTTCGTGATGCCATAACAGGAAGAATGTCATTTCCAGCTCCTCATCGAATTTAACCGGGGTCAACAAGCCTTCTTTCTTCAAGGCCCCCATAAGTTTGGTAGCGGGAATCCCATATTTGTCATTATACATGTTCACCTGGTTGTCGTATTGTTCATAGAAATTAAACACATATTGCTTGGTATGGCATTGAAGGCACACATTGTGCATTTTATCGCGCCTCTCTTCCCAGGTGAGGAAATCATCGGGTGGCTCTTTACCAAGTTTCTTGAACTTGGCAAGTTGGGCCGCATCAATTTTTTGGGAAACTTTCGGACGAAGAGTCCAGCTAATACGATCACCCACGTCATGTGAAACCGGCTGATCAGGTGTTGCGCTCATGTGGCAGGTTGCACAAGTTGGTGCGGCATTGTAGTCTTCACCAACTACCCAGGGCTGTGCATCCAAATTCATTTCATTTTTATATGCCTGGAAATTAATACCATGTTTCGATTCATTGTATATCTCCAACTGAGGATGGTCTGGCCCCATATGGCACTTACCACAGTTTTCGGGTTGGCGTGCCTGGGCAACCGAAAAACGGTGGCGGCTGTGACAAGCCGAACATGAACCCTTCGAGCCATCAAGGTTTATCCGTCCCATACCTGTATTTGGCCAGGTCTTCGGATCGAATTGCAGAATACCGTTCTTTTTAATCGCATTGCCCTCGTCATCCTTCAACAATTGGACCCTTGATCCATGGCATTGCCAGCAACCATTGGCCGCAGCCGGGTTAAACCCATCGTTATATGCTGCGTGGCCTTCAACAACCTCAGCAAGCACATTGTCGAGCGAGCCCATGATTGCCCCTGCATCGGCATGGTGGCTGCCCATGAATTCGGTAGCCTCATCTTCGTGGCATTTCGCACAATCCTTTGGTGTAACAATCGTTGAAATGAATGATCCTTCGTGGGTATATCCGTCCAAATCGCCTTCCTCCGCCTTATGGCATTCCATACATCCCACGCCCACTTCAGCGTGTTTACTTTGAGACCAGTCTTCAGTAATTACTTTTCCATTGCCCTTTTCACTGTGACAACCTATACAATGTTCCGTTTCGGAATCTACAATAGGTTTTGGCCTGTAATCGGGCATTGACCTTTGGACTTCTTTCCAAAGCGCAAAGATCAAAACAATGAGGAACACTACACTAAGTATCCCGATAATTGTTCTTTTTGTGTTTAAACTTGTTGCCATCTGTATATATTTTTAAGTTTGATTTATTACTGATTTATTTGTTTATAAAAGTTAATGTCCAACGATTTCCCATAACAAGAATACATTGATCAATAGCATTCCAAGAATACCAATCCAGAAACCCAGTTCTTTTCCGGGGAGTTTCTTCTCAAAAAACCGATCGATGAAAGGCCAGAAGAAAAGGATTGCAAGAAATACCATGGGACCCAAAACACCGACTGTTAAATTGGTGATTTTCAACCACCGGAAAACCGGATAGAAATACCATTCGGGCTTGATGTGCAATGGGGTTACATTTGGATTTGCCGGATCGCCCAACTGTGCGGGGAACAACAAAGACAAAACCACAAGGACAACCATGATTATGGATACCATGATAAGTTCGGTATAAACATGATCGGGGAACAAAGGGAAAGTTTTCTTTTCCTTTTTTTCATCGCCCTTGAATTTCAATTCGCTCACACCATGTGTCCTGATAAGATATAGGTGTATCCCAACTGCCAGCATTGTCAATATGGGAAGCAGGACTACGTGGAACAAGTAGAACCGGGTCAGGGTATTTTGCCCGATTTCCGAACCACCCCGCATAAAGTCGGCAATCCAACCGCCGATAAACGGAGTTGCACCGGCAATCCCGGTCCCGACTTTCATGGCCCAATACGACATTTGTTCATATACCAGGGAATAACCGGTAAACCCAAACATCAAAACAAGAAGAAACAAAACTACCCCAAACATCCAGTTCATTTCCCTTGGTTTACGGTATGTTTGCGTAAAGAACACCCTCATCATGTGCAGGATTAAAGCTGCGATCATAATATTGGAAGACCACCGGTGGATACTCCTGATGAGCCAGCCAAATTTTGCGGTGTAAGTTATGTAGGCCACGCTTTCGTATGCTTTATCAGCATCGGGCACATAATAAAAGATAAGCATAATGCCCGTGATTATTTGTACCACGAACATATAAAGAGGTGTGCCGCCCAATGCCCACCACCATCTTTTCAAATGGTTTGGGATGGGTTCGGCGGTGAGTTTTATCAACGCTTCCTGATCAATGGGAAACGATTCTGCAAGCCAATTTTTGATTCCTGCCATAACTTAACCCTCCCTATCTTTAAAATAGATGAATACATTGTCGCCTTCCAATTCCACCTTATAGGAATCGAGGGGACGTGGTGGAGGGCCGGCAAGGACGTTTCCGTCTTTATCAAAGCGGCCCTGGTGGCACGGACAATAAAATTCTTTTTTGTCCTTTTGCCAATAGACAGTACATCCCAAATGGGTACAAACGGTCGAAAGGGCTTTTACTTCCCTTTCACCCGTGCGCACGATCAACAAATCCTTCCCCATTAAATCCTTGTATTTCCTTGTGGTGTCGATCGGCAGTTCTTCGAGATGCACCGTAAAAATCCGCCTTTGCAATTCGCGTTTTATCGGTGTGATAAAACGGACACCCATTGCGGTGATACCTGCAAAAGCAGCACCCAATGGGATAAAGGCGAGCATGTTTTTAAGTGCGTTTCGTCTGTCCATTTTTTAATGATTTATGTGATTATTTACTTTGGTAAAAAGTCGGTTTGAAAATCAGCATTACCCAGCCCCAGGTGTTGCCCTTATCCACCTGTGTGCCTTTCAGCACTTCCATGGTCTCACTCGCAAACATCATGGAATAGCCGGCCTTTATGGCCATGCCCTTGGTCACCGAATAGCCCACCACAACATCTATCTCTGTCCCAAGGCCTTTTCCATATTCTTTCATTTTCGGGGAACCGTCATCATTGAACACCGGTTTCCAGTCCCCGTCCCTTTCCTGGGCGTACAGTGTTCCCGCGGTCGAGAATATGTGCGGTATAAGGGCTGCGGAAAATTTGTCCTTTTTGT
>JAADJA010000107.1 GCA_013151015.1 Chlorobiota bacterium | reverse complement strand
ATAAAAAAAGATTCAAAGGCGATTTCGTGGAAATGAACCCCATTGAATTATTGAAGGAGATGTATTTGTTTATTTCCGAAACAAATCTTGAAAGTTCGATTTTCCGAAGCGACCATGCTTCCAATTACCTTTCCCTTAAAGGGATATTATCCAGGGACAAAGAGAAACTTCTCCAACAAATTGATTTTGGGATCAACAATTCCAACAAAGGCATTTTACGTGAAGAATGGCAACGCGGCTTGTAGCAAGACCTTCCAGCGTCTGTAAGACCTGGAAGAGTCTGAGTAATAAAAAGAAAAGCGCACTTACGGTTTTACCCCATTAGTGCGCTTTATTGAGTGAATTTTATAATTTCTTAAATACTCAACTTTAACCCAATATTGATCCCCACACTACCAAATGGATATTTTGTCTTTAATTCCTGGTTTGGCCCGGAATCAGGGGTGTACTCAGAACTAGGATACACTTTATCAACAAACTCAATTTCTTTGTCACTGTCTGACAATACATCCTTACCATTGACAATTGCTTCTGTAATCTCTCCTTTTGTGGGCGCATACGACATGTTGACCATATTTATTTCACCAAAAAACACCATCTTATCATTCACCGGGAAATTGGCGCCGATAGCCCCGGTCAATCCTATGGCCGCACCTCCGTTAAATTTCGATTTTTGGATAGAATTAAATTGATCACCCGCAAATTCTGATTTGACAGAACCAATCCCAATAATCATCCCGAATTTTACATAAGGGTCGATACCTTCAAAACCTGGTGTGAAAACAATCGAAGGAGTAAATCGCAGCATATTGGACGACAGGCTGTTTGTAGTAATTCCAGTTGATGTTGTGATTGAGCCGTCTGCTTCAATTATTTTGGTCGTGCTCTCCCTTGCACTTTCTATGGTATTTCCCAATAAATAGGAAACCCCTATTTCATATCCAATATGTTTGTTGAACATATAACCAAATACCCCTCCAAAATTAAAGCCTTCACCAAGGGAACCTTTAACATTTTCAATGCTTCCCGAAAAAGATTCTTCTCCGGTTGAATTATCAATTAGATAGTCATACTTTGTGTTAAACATCATAACTTGTGAACTCATGCTAAATCCATAACCGGCATTCAAATTAACATAAGCCCCCTGGGCAAAAATATTAGTTGTGAACAATGTAATTGCAAATACGAATAATGCTGCTTTTGTGATTCTCATTTCGATAAGGTTTAAGTTTGTAAATAAATTAATTGGTTAACTGATAGGATACAGCAATAACAGCTTATGAGTTGTTGCTTTTTAAATTGGTAATAACATGTAGAAACATTACCATTCAAAACGGAGAGTTGTAATATTTATTCTTTCATGGTTTTATTTATAATAAATCCATGGGTAATTTTATGCTTCAAACTAAAAAAAGGAAGCTATTTGTTAGCTTCCCTTTTTTAAGGTATTACTTCTATCCTTTGCCACTACCTTCCCCTGTACCTTCCTCTTTTACTGCTCTGTTTATTGCCAAAGAAATAGGACACGGAAAAATTAATAACAGTATTGGTAAATTTCCTGTCAGCGTTGTCGTACCCTGAACCTTCTTCACCTCCCCATTTGGGTGTTAAGTTTACGAAGCCCATCCCATAGCCGGCATTTATTAGAATAGGGCCTGTTTTAAACCCAAGGCCAAAATTTAATCCGAAATCAAGTGCTGTTTGGTATTCCACCTCTTCATCCCCTTCAAAATCACTTTCATCAATAGTGCCTTTGAACTTGATTTTTCTTTCTGCTTTATTTGACTCACTATCACCACCAGATTTAATGGTAATGTCCATTTTTTCTTGTCCTGTAATTCCGTAAGCCACATAAGGGCCTGCAAATATTTGCAATTGGTTGTTTCCTATCGGAAACCCATAGGCAAGGTTTGCCGGAAGTTCAATGTAGCTCGTACTGGTCCTCCAATAGCCTTCAGTGTTAACGTCAATTGTATTGCCGTTTATATCCGTAAAGTTTATCTTTTCAAGATCATATGAAGTCCCCTTGCCAGAATAAAACAAGCCGGATTGCAAAGACAATTGATCCGAGAATTGCACATTGACTGCCAAGCCGGCCATTGGGGCCACACGCATTTTGACATCTGGTTCAAGATCAGAATCCTTATAGCTATATGAATACTTTGCCAGATTTAAACCGATTTTCGGTCCGAAAGTAACTTGGGCTATTGTGTTATAGCTATGGCCTATTACAACAACCAATAAAACTAAGATTGATTTTTTCATAATTTGATTTTTGATAATTGATTTAATGGAGACCAAAACTAATCAAAATAATTTAACAGCCAAAATTCAAAAGGCTTTTCAGGGCCGGGATGACCAGGAAGAGTTTGCGATGAAATGTTTGGTAAGTAATAACTGCCAAGAAATCTGATGTGGAATCGTTATTTCGGTACTTGACTGGAATACGAATCATTTTCGGCCCAGGTATCGTTCTTGTCCCGGTTATCGACCTGGACATCCAGGTTGTGGTCAGTGGATTTATATCCTTTTGTCCCGGCATCATTTGCCCAGAGGGTTTTGTCGGCGGTATTTATATTTCCGTCTGCATTTGCATCCCCACCAACCATCCCGTAAACATTGGCCGCTATTTCCTTATATCCTGCACCTCCATTATAGACCTGCGTAATTGCGGTTGAAAAGTCATAATCATAAACCCCGCCTGATTCACTCAATCCACTTGCCGATATTATCCCGATATGGTTCCTGTGCCAAACCACCGCATAAAGGTTTTGTGAAAATGAAGCCGATGGGAATTGCAACACCGATGAACCGTCAAGGCCCACAACAGAACCATCGTTCAATAAAAATGCGGCTTGTGTTTTAATTGTTGAAGCAGGAATGGCTGTACCTGCATTTGCGGCATCGCGCAGTTCTATCAAAACCCAGTCAACTACATTTCCGTTGGGTATTGCTGCAACACTTTCTGTCCCGGCATAATTCCAGGGAGCAGTGTTATAAGGTTGTGATAAAGGGATGAGTCCCCCTGAATTAAGCCCGGTTGTCATATGCGAACCGGAATATGGGCCTTCGAGATAAACGAGCAGGTCAAGGTCGATCCCGTGAATAGTAACAGAAACCGGCTGTTGGAAACCTTGTGTTAAAATGATGCCTCCGTTTGAATAGGTTTCTGTTGCGATTTCGCCGAGTGTCCAGCTTATGCTCAAGTTCCCGTTTTCATAATAATCCCCTGCCGAAGCTACCACTTCAGGGGAAACCGATTGGGCCGATATGGTCAATGAAATAAGCATTACCGTTAGGATTGTAATTGTTTTTTTCATTTTCTTATGGTTTTTAATGTTGTGTGAAGTTTTAATAATGTAAAAATAGATAATATTTGAATAAGTTTTATTGTTCATTCTTGATGGTCATTAAGTTGTAATTCGATTATCTCATTTGATCATTGTTTGAATGAAACGTCATTGCGAGGCATTGCAGGGCTTGGGTGTATGGAGGAATGCCGGGGCAATCTGCCAGTTTAAGACCTGCACCCGTAAAACCATCAGATTGCCACAATGCTCTTGCCCACAGGCCGGCCTTTCAGTATTTCATGCTGTCGCCGAAGCTTTAGCATAGGCGCCGCAATGACGTTTTCATAGTTTACTTATTCGTTAGTTCCAATTTAGCAATTCGTGATTCCAGGTCTTCAATTTTTCTTTGTTGTGCTTTTATGGCTTCAATTAAAAGCGGCGCCAGTTTGCTGTAGTCCATTCCGTTGACATCCGTACCGTTTTCTTCAAATATGACTATTTCGGGCAGGACTTTCCCTACCTCTTCGGCAATACAACCCACATCGTGCTTGCCGCCATGTTTTTCGTCCCAATCAAAATATACCCCTCTTATTTGTGCTAATTTTTCCAAAGGCTTATCTATTTCGGTTATGTTCTTTTTCCACCGGAGAGACGAAGGGGAACCATAGTCGATACCTGAGCCAATGGCAAAAAAATCGTATGAGTTACCATAAGAACCATCCCCGATAACTCCAGATTTATAGTGATCATGAGCTTTACCGTATATCCCATTTTCATACCATGATTCTCCATATATTGCGTTGCCATAGAATGAAGACCCTTTAAGGCCGTTGCCGTAATCGGAAGCTCCGTAAGTTCCGGTTGTGTTCTGTGACCACCCAGCTACCCCTAAACCATTTCCATTTGCCACACCCTGAACAGCTACTCCACCAAAATCTGCTCTGCCGTAAATACCGTAACCATCGGCAGTAGTAGTTTCTCCATAAACACCATATCCATATGCACCTGTCGCATATCCATAAACACCCTTTGCTTCATTGCCAGAAACAACACCATAAACACCCTTTCCATAGGTTCCTTTTGCTTCCCCATAAACCCCGGTATTATAAACATCGCCCGTATTAGTGGCGAGACCGTAAACGCCGCGTCCGCCCGTTCCTGATGCATGGCCATAAATGCTAAAGTCGTAAGCTCCGCTTGAATGGCCATAAATTGTTGCCAGGTTTGAGCCATCCCCTCCCACACTAAGTTTGGACAAAGGGTTTGAAGTGCCAATGGCAACATTTCCCCCATCGGTGATTATCATTCTCGGGGAACTGCCGTTTGCATCGGTCGCAAATTCGATGTTGTTGTTTGTTTCGTTGAGGCCAATCCCACCTTTCCAGGGGTCACTTGGATCGGAAAACTGGAGCCCAATGGATTTATCAGTGCCCGGTCCGCGGATATCTATACGTGTGTGTGTCCCGCTTTCGAAAATTGCCACTGGGTCGTTGTACCCGCTGCTTGCATTGTAAACATGCAGTCTTTTTTGGGGGGCGGTTTTCCCGATACCCACATTTCCCGAACCAAAGTAAATGTTGTTTCCGTTCTTCCTCCATGTTGATGTGTCGCCCGTTGCGCCAGAATAAAGTGCGTAAGGGACCGAAAGCAATTCCGAAGTCCCTACCGAAAAATAAGTTGTGCCGCCGGTTGGATCAATGGCAACCTGAAGGAATTTGGGATTGTTTCCCCAATCGATATTTTCAAAAACCCCAAGGCCGGGTGTCCCATTCCCGATTTCAATTGTCACCAACCCAAACTGGTTTGTGGTCTCGGAAAAGGTTTCCTGATAGACTGTTGTCCCTGTTGCCGTGGCATCATGGATGGCTATCCATATTCCAACCGCTTGGTTTTGCAGGATTCCGCCCGCATTGTCGCGTACCACTGCCTGGTACTTGAAGCCTTGGGGAGCTTGCGCACTTATTTGCCGCGGCAGGAACACAATTGCCGAAAAGGTTAAAAGGAAGAAGCTTAATGCGTACATTTTTTTCATATTGGATGTTTTTTTTGATTTTGAAATTTAAAAAAAAGTAATTTGTCAAAAGTACATTGAGGGACAGGTGTTTTGAAAGCACAAATGTTGCAATCTTTGATACAAATGTTGCATTTATACCTATTCGCCCCGTGACTAATAGCTTGTTTGATCGTCACTGGGCGAATTGATTTCTTTGGTTTAATACAGGGTTAAATTGATTTTTGAACAAATTCTTTTGGGCTGATCCCAAACTGTTTCTGGAAACATTTCGTAAAATAGGAAAGACTGCTGAAGCCAACGGCATAAACGGTTTCGGCAATAGTGCCGGGATGTTGTTCCAGTAGATTTGCTGCCCTTTTCAGCCTTATGTTTCTGATAAATTCCGTTGTGGACAAATCGGTAAGGGCTTTTAGCTTCCTGTGCAGTTGTGATCGGCTCAGGTGGATTTCGCCAATAAGGGAATCTACGTTCAGGTCAGGGTCTGAAATATTTTTTTCGATGAAAGAAATAAGCCCGTTCAGGAACTTTTCATCGGCCGATGTGACGGTAATATCTTTCGCCTCTATTTTTATCTCTTTGCCAAATCGTTCCCTAAGCATTTTCCTTTGCCTGATGAGGTTTTGCACCCTTATCAAAAGTTCCTGGCGGTTAAAGGGCTTGGCCATGTAGTCGTCGGCACCGGTTTCCAACCCTTGTATTTTGTCTTCTACCGATGACAAGGCGGTAAGGAGGACAACAGGGATATGGCTGCTCCTTTCATCGGTTTTGAGCTTCCTGCACAATTCAATACCGTCCATTTTTGGCATCATCAGATCGCTAATTACAATGTCGGGTATTTTGCTTGTGGCTTTAAGGAAACCGTCCTCACCGTCCACGGCCTCATAAATAGTGAATTTCGCATCAAAGCAGTCTCGGATATAAGAACGCATGTCTGAATTGTCTTCCACGATCAACAATTGCAGCGACTCTTCTCTTTTAACAGATGAAATGGAGGGCTCATTTATCTGTTTCGTGCCTAAAATGTTTTCGGTTTCCATGTTGGCGGTAATTGCCGATGTTCGTGAAGGTTCTTTTTTGCCCTTGATAATTTCATTTGCATTGAATGCTGTTTTGTCGATAGGAAGGTAAACCGTGAAAACACTCCCTTTTCCGGGTTCGCTCTCAACAATGATTTTCCCATGGTGCAAGTCTATCAGTTCTTTTGACAAGGACAGCCCCAGGCCTGTCCCTTCAAATTTCCTGCTTGTGCCGGAATCGGCCTGGTAAAACCTGTCGAAAATATGGGCAAGGTGCCCTTTGGCTATTCCCGGGCCTGTGTCGCTTACTTTTATGCAAATTAATCTACCGGGCACTTTTTTGAAACTTGACGGTATTTCTTTGTTGCTTTTGTAGGGGCATGACGAAAGCTCAAAAATGACCTTGCCGTTTTCAGGTGTGAACTTTAGGGCATTGGAAAGCAGGTTGTAAACAATCTTTTCAAGTTTTTCATGATCGAAATAAGCAGGGATTTCCTGTTCCGGGAATCTACATATAAAGTCGATCCCCTTTTTTTCGGCCATTGATTTGAACGACATTGCCATCCCCTTCAAAGCTTGGTTGATTTCCGATTTGCTTACTTCCAGTTTTAGTTTACCTGATTCAAGTTTGGCCAAGTCAAGTAATTGGTTGTCGAGGAACAATAAACGTGTTGCATTGCGGTGCATCATGTTTATCATTTCTTTTTCTTCCTGGCCGGGGGTTTTCAAAAGTTTCTCAAGCGGGCCAAGGAGAAGGGCCAAGGGTGTGCGGAATTCGTGGGAGATATTTGCAAAAAAACGGGACTTGGTCAAATTAAGCTCTTCTAATTTTTTATTGAGCTTCTGCTTGTTTCTGAATATCCAATACAAGAATATCAAAATACTGAGCACGAGTAAAATTATCCCGAACATAAGGTTTCTTTGTAAATCTTGTTTTTGGATCTGCAAACTTTGTTTTTCTTTTTCGGAGTTTAGCAAGGTAATTTCTTTCTCCTTTTTCTCCATTTCATATTTTGATTCCATTTCGGCAATCTCCCTTACCGTTTCGATGCTCATAAGGCTGTCATTAAATACCAGATAAAGTTTGAGGTGTTCCCTGGACTTCTTGAATTGCTTTTGACCTGCATAAGCTTCTGACAATGTCCAGTAATTTTTTTTTTGCAGTTGCAATGAATTTATATCTTCTGATAGCTTTAAACTGTTTTGGGCAAATTCAATGGCAATGGGTAAGTTATTTGCTTCTAAATAATCATTCCCCAGATTGCACATGCACATGGCTATGCCCGGTTTGTTATTTAATTCCTTGTATCCATCCAATGCCCGGGTGTGATAATCTATTGCTTTTTGAAAGTTTTTTTCTTGGATATAAATTAATCCAATGTTGTTTAAAGTACTGGCAATTCCCCTTTTATCATTGATCCCCTTTTTTATTTCGAGCGATTTAAGGTAATTCTCCTTGGCTTTGGAATACTGGTTCATTTCTAAGTAAGCATTGCCAATGTTGTTGTAATTTACTGACAACCCAAGCTTAAACCCTGCCTCAAGGTTGATTTCCAAGGATTTTTGATGATATTTCAAAGCTTTATCGTATTGCTTTTGTTTATAATAAATCCCACCGAGTTTATGGTATATACGTCCCAATGATTCTTTGTCTTCAAACAATAAAACAAGTTCCATCGCTTTATAATAATGATCTACTGCAAGTGGGAAATTATTTTGTTTATAATACACATCCCCCATATCGGTGAGGCAGGCATATATCCCACCAGTATCACATAGTTCGACGAAATTATGTTTTGATTCTTCGAATAAACGTAGTGCCGCTTGATAGTTGCCTTTTGCTTTATTGATGATGCCAATATTGCGTATTGATTCGGCAATATCACTAATGTAATTATTTGTTTGTGCAAGTTTTAACGACTGTTTTGCCAGTATTAATGCTGTGTCGGGCTTTGCCCTCTGGTAAGCCCAAAATAGTTTCGAGAGGATTTTTATTTTGGATGAATCCTCGCTGGCTTTGCCCAGTTCTGTTAAAAGAGAATCGGTATGGGTGGGAAACTGGCAATAAGATGAAAACACAAAAAGGAAAGGGACAACAATAATAAGTCGATATGGCCTGGAGAGTTTTCTCATTTGCTGTACGCTTAATAATGTGCAAGATATATAAAAAAACACCAAGTATGCTTTTGGTTTTATGAAAACCTAAAACCTGTTGGAAAAAGCAGCACAAAATATGTTGGAACTTAACAAGCCCTTAACGGATAAATTTTGCAAAGCAAAAGCTGATTAAAGCCATTATGCCCCCACAAAATAAAGCGGCCTGTCCGTATCTTTGCTTAGATGGACGTGCAGGGCAAAACAGTTCGCATAATGTTTTGCGAAGTTTATCCCTTAAGGCCTGTTCCGCATCAATATATTATTTAATCAGCCCCAGCCCCTCAATGGCCGATTTGTCGCTGGGCCGGTTCATCAGCACTTTGTTGAAAAGCACTTCGGCTTCCCGGAATTTGCCCAGTTTCAGGTTGGTCCAGGCATACATTAGCAAACCGTCATAATCAAAGGGGTACAGGTTCACGATTTTTTCAAAATATTTAAGGGCGGTGGTGAAATCTTCATTTCCATAATAAATGGACCCCAGCTTGTAATTGGCAGAAGAATTCTGTGGGTCAATCTTCAGGATTTCCTTGTAGCTGTTTTTTACCTGTTCCCAGTTTCCAAGTGCCGAAGCGGGATAAGTGAAACCAAATTTTGCTTCAATGGACAAAGGTTTCAGGTCGATGGCTTTTTGGTAATAGGCAGCCGATTCCGTAAAAAAACCGGCCATATAGGTCAGCCATCCCAAACGGAGGTTGACTTCATAGGAGGTTTCGTCATAAACTTCCTTTAATTCGTCGATGGCTTTGGGGTAATCGCCACTGTATTCGTACAGATAACTTTTCTCAAAGGCATTTTGTATGCCTTTGTAGTCCTGCGAAAAAGCAGTAAACGTAAGTGTTGTGAGCGCAAGTGCGATAATAATCGATTTTCTTAAAGTTTCCATTTTAATCCTCCAATAAGTTGATGATTCTGATAATTGATTGTTGTGTTTGCAATGGTACCGTCATTGAACAATTTGTACCAATAAGTGCTTTGCGCAAAATATTGGTACCTGACAGATACTTCGATTTTTGATGACAAAGATAAAATTAAGTTTGCTCCGATGCTAAAATTAATTTTGTCGCCGGAATTATGAACGACAAAAGCATTGCTTTCAGTATAATTTATCATGCTTCCAAGCGAAAACAATGCTTCGCCCCATAGCTTGTCGCTCAAGTGGCTCCCGACTTTTTGCTTCAGGACCGGCCTTTTTCTCCCGTCTTCGATGGCCATGGTCAGGTTGGTCACGGAATACAGGTCGAGGTTTCCTTGTGGGAACCATACCATTTCGGCGCCCACCTGGACTTGGGTTTTTCCGTTGAGATCGGAATAGGAGCCCATAAGCCCGAAGCGGTAATTCGAAATGTTTTTATAGAGCGCCATCCATCCCACATAATTTACAAAGGATGTGTCGATTCTGTGAAAGCGGGGCACATATTTCGTCGTGGGGACAGTATCGTAAGATTGGGCATAGAATTCCACTTCGTCCACATGGGTGTGCAATTCATTGTACTGAACCTGGACAAGGTGTGCGGCTGGGACCAACAAAAAACCATTCCCCAGGGCTATGTTCGCATTCAGGTACAGCTCATTTTGGTACAGTTTATAGTTATGGTCGAAACGGTCATATACTTTGGAATAAAGCGTGTCCACATAATACCAGCCATTGTACGGGATGGTGTCGTAACCGGATTTAACCAGTTCCGAAACCTGGATTTGCTTTAGCTTCGAAATAGACAGCTTACTGTACCCAACATAAACAGAAGCCCGTTTTCCAATGTTTTTTTTGAGGCCCAAATGGAAATAATATTTATTGTCGTTCAAATCGTGTTCGCCATAAATACTGTCCTTTCCCATTAGGTTGTCTTTCTTGTTCAATGAAATATTGTTGCTGGACGTGGGGCCGGTTTCCAAATAAATCTCGTCGATGGCTTTGTTTTTTGGTGGATTGATTTTCTTGTTGAGCGATTCCGGGAATTGTTTCGTCAGTAATTTGGCGTCCAGTTCACGGTTGGTGAAAAGATAGCTGTAGTAAAGGTATTCAAGGGCTGTTGCATTCGTGGCAGAGTATTCCAATGCCTTTTCAAAATGCTGTGCCGATTTCGAAAAGTTATCTTTCTCGTAATACGCCCTCCCGAGCCGCATCCGCAAATAGAAATAATCAATGTCCTGTTTCAGGGCTTTTTCGCCTGTAATGATTAGCGAATCCCAGTTTTCCAAAAAATAAAAACGGTAGGTTTGGTGGTCAACGGTATTGAAATCCGGTTTTGTGTTTTGGGAAAACAAATTTGATGAAAAAACGAATAATATGAGGGAAAGGATAATTGGCTTGTGCGCCCAGTTATAGTAACGAACGTCATTGCGGAGCATCAAAAGGAAGGGCCGTGGGAGGGAGTACCGGGGCAATCTGCCTACTATAAGTGGCAGCCCAAACCATGAACGGATTGCCACAGAACCCCTTTGCCATATGCCTGCCCTTTGGTTCTTCGCATTGACGATAGGGCTGAGCGCAATGCATACTTTTGGATTCTTCGCAATGACTTTTTTGTGGTGTCCCTTCGCAATTGCCATCGAAGGATTGTTGTTCGTTTCGTTCATGTTTAATCCGTTATCCTTTTTGCCACAATTGTTTTGTTCCCTTCGGTGATTTCAAACATTTGGATAGACTTTGCCTCGATTTCCATTTTGAAATGCACTTCCCTTGTTGTTTTTCCATAACGTTTAACACGTGCCGTGGAATTGAGTTCAATTTTGCTGTCGGTAAAATCCTTTTTGATCTTCACGTATTCGATGCGGTATTCCGATTTCATGAACATATAAAACGGTGCAATGAAATCCTGCAAAAGAATCCATGCTTTTTTGTTCAGCACATGGATCGGGAAAACATCCTTTACCGTCATCCCTTTGTAAAATCCACTTATCACCTTGTAGTTCCCAAGGAAGAAGTAGAAAAGCACTGAACTGCGATCGCCTTCAAATAAGGTAAAATAATGAATGCTCCCATCGTTTTTGAACCAGGCTTTTGAGTTTGTTTCTTTGCAATATAAATAGGAGTTGTTGTAAATATCGGTTTGTACCTCCCATTTCACAATTACTGCGGTTCCCGGTTGCCCGCCCGAAACGCTAAACTTTAAGACTTGTCCAGGGACAAAATGATAGGCCTTGTAAAGGGTTTGGTCCTTTTCTATATTGGAGACCATATCGGTAATCCGGGGTTTGTCGTAAGATTTGAATTCAAATCCTTTTTCAAGGTGTTGTACATAATTCCCTATTGGATAATTGAGGGTTTCAGAACCAATATAGGGCGTTTCCTGCATCTGGAAATGGATATGCGGAATGGGCGACCTCCCTGAATTTCCACAGGCGGCAAGAATGTCCCCCTTTTTTACGGTGTCCCCTTTTTTTACTTTAAAGGAATTTGGTTTCAAGTGGCTCATTTTGCAATAAACCTTTTCCCCAATCTTCAGGATGATGGTGTTCCCCCAATTCTGTTCAAGGTTCGAATCGCCTATGTCATTGTCTTCTACGCCGTCCAATACCTCCTCTACCCAACCATCGGCAGGGGCAATTACGGGTTTGTTGTAGCAAAAATAATCTTTCAGCACAGTTCCCCCTTCTTTAAAACTTAAGCCCTCATCGTCAATAATTTCAAAATCCCAGGCATGGGCCCATTTGTCACGGTGGGTAATATCGCCATAATGTCCTTGGGTTACTTTCCATTCGCCCCAGAAAGGCAGTGCAACGGGGATGTATTTGAAATTATTGAAACGTTCCTTATTGTTCAATTGGAAATAGAGGTTTTTCTCAGGTGAAAACTGCTGATAGCTGACAATTTCTGGGTTATGGTAAAAACGTTCCCTGAATTTCATGATGTACAAAAACATCAAAACGATGAAATTGAAAGGCAGCGAAAATATGGAAAGCTGGAACATGTCAAAAATGGCAATGGTGCTGGTAATCGTTATCGAAATCAATGGGATAAGGAAAATAACCCAAAGAAAGGAAAAGCGGGACGGAACGATAAAAAAACCACCGATCGCAATGGATGTGAGTATGTAGTTAAAGCCGATGTAGGCATAACTTAGTTCGTAAAGGTTTCCGCCCACTATCTTGTAAAATAGATAAGCCCCGAAAAACCCGACCAGGGAAAGCAGGAATGCGATCCGTGAGTATATCAATAGCCCGATGGCAATGAGGACGCCCGCAAATAAATGGTACTGGAAAAAAATCGCCCCCAGCGACCTGAAATAAATCACCACCGATTCGTGCAGGTTCAGGTTATTGAACCAATTGTAAATCCCGACAAAAAAATACCCTCCGATGGAATAAATCTCATTGGACATATAAATCCCCTTTTCGCTTATGGTGAGTTCAGAAAACTGCCGGGAAGCCAAGGTGACCATCCAGATGCCCAAAAGGAATGAAATGCTGAGGTAGGGAAGGCCATATTTTCCGATCACACCTTCGAGCATGATGGTTATGAACAAGGTGAATATGGCCGCAAACAAAAGGACCATCAGGAAGATAGGGCTCATTTGGTAATAAATCCCCAGCCCAAGCCCAACCAAAAGGGAGTTGAACCCATAATATCCGGCAATAATGTTGTTGCGGTTAAAACCGATAAGATAGGCGGCAGCATTGGAAGCCATTACGGCCATCAAGCCACTGATCCCTGCGTTCAGGTCAAAAAAAGACACCAATACCAGTATGCTCGCAAATATTTTATCGTTCGAGAAAAATATCTGTGAATAGCTATTGAGCGTACTGCTCAAAAAACTGGGGAATATCTTTTTTAGTGTTTTTTCCATTGATGATTTTTAGAAACTTTAATCTGCAAAGTATAAAAATATCGGATATATTTAATGTGCAACGTTAAAATTATCCGATATTTAATATTTTACGATTCCTGTGCTATTATTAATCATCCTGAGTTATTTCCAAATAGCTTTAACATATTTTGATTTTTGAATATCAGGATCATTCGTAATGATTTTTAGATTATGCTGCATTGCTGATGCTGAAATAAGTTTGTCATGCAATTCAGGAATGTCATCAATGTCAAAAGCTATAGTAATGGTTTTAAGATTTAGGGAACACTCGGATATTGTTCTGTGTTTTTTAAGATATGACCCGACTTCTTCAAGATTGGTATCAATTCTGCCCCTTTCAGATAGATATGCAATTTCAGCAAATACTATCGCAGGAATAACTATTTCACATTGATTGTTTTCAGCTTTTTTAAAGATTTCCTTTACTTTCCCGGGTAATTTCCTTTTTTCAAGCCGAAGGATAATTGCCATTGTATCTGTTACGTACTTATTCAATTGGATATAAGGTTTTATAATCTGCAAATTCTTCCTCTAAATGTTCATTTTGCGATTCATTAAGAAATGAAAGCTCGGAATTGAGAGTGTCAGCATTTGCTTTTTGGTTTTTTGACCGGATAAAACTTATAAAATCCAATATTTCCTGTAAAGCTTCTATAGGTAAGTCCCTCGTGTAGTCAATTATTTTTTTTTCAAATTGTAATGTTGTCATCGTGTTTTTTTCACAAAAATATAAAAACCATGTTACAATTCAAATTCTTCCAAATGCTCCGGCACTTTTTCCATCAAGGTAATATTGTCAATGGTCTCTTTTTCCCTGATTACGTGTGCCTTGCTGTTTTTGTCGATCATGACCACCGCAGGCCTTAGTGTTATGAACTGCATCCACTGGGTCATATTGTATGCGCCCACACTGTGGATCACAAAATGGTCGCCTTTGTTCAATAAAGGTAAATTGGCACTTTCGCGTACCACGTCAATGTTCATGCACAAAGGTCCATAAAGGGTCGTGTCTTCTGTGTATTGCGTAAAAGGCTGTGCCGGTGTTACTTTATGTTCGTACCAAAACGAGGTAAAGAGGATATTTACCCCCACATCAATAATGGTTGTCCTTTTTCCGAGGGACGAGCGTTTGTTTGAAATTACGGTTCCCACTAAGAAGCCCGCATCGTCTATAAGGGCACGGCCCGTTTCCAAAATCAATAGAGGAAGGTTGTCCGGTTCAAAGTTGGAATTGATGAGTGCGCTGGTTATGGCTTCGGCAAAATCATCAAAAGTTGGGTTGGTGTCAGCTCCCGGGAGATAGGATCCTTTGAGCGTGTTCTTTGAGGCAAACCCGCCACCCATATCAATGTACTTGATATCGTGCTTGTATTTCTTTTTAATGCCCAGGGCAAGGTCGGCCATTTTGTAGGCGGCCGTTCCATATGCTTGTGCCGTCAGCATAAATGTCCCGATATGGCAGTGCAGCCCGACCAGTTCCAGGTTTTTGTTGCGCATGATCTTGTTCAACGCATCCCAGGCCTGACCGTTTTCATAATTGAACCCAAAGCGGTCCCACATGGGATAGATTCCCGTATCCATATTTATGCGAATGGCTACCCTTGGTTTTGTGCTCATTGTTTCGGCAAGTTCGATTACCGAATAAAGTTCGTCCAAATGGTCGATGTGGATAAGGGATCCGTTTTTGATGGCCTTTTTTAAATCCTCATCGGTTTTGTCGGGGCCGTTGAAAATAATCTTGTTCCCTTCCACGCCATTGTTCAGGGCCTTGTCGTATTCAAAACCAGAGACCACTTCGGCCCAGGAACCTTCCTGGTGGAAAGTGCGGCAAACGGCGCCCAGGTAGTTTGTTTTGTAAGACCAGGCAAACTGTACTTTTGGATACCGTGTCGTAAACGCTTTTTTTGCCTGTCGGTAAGTTTTGCGGATCGTTTCCTCCGAAATAACAAAAACCGGTGATCCATGGTCTTTGATCAAATCTTTTACGGCAACTCCGTCAATGTGGGTTTTTGCAACATATTCTGTTCGCAAGCCAAATTTGTTCGGCATGTTGGTCTCCAGTTTTTTTATCACCGGACGTTCGTATCTTAGTTTTTCCATTTTGTCTTAAATATTATTATTAATGCTATTTTATTGATGTTCTTGTTTCAGTGTTTTAATGCTTCAATATTTTAATGTTTCAATTAAAGTTCCCCCAATGTCGAAAGCGTATGGAACTCCTCCACATCTACGATCATGTCCCATGAATAACGGATAAACATTTTACCGACCTTATAAGTGTCAAAGGGTTTCACGTCTTCGCCAAGGGCAAGCTTCACCAAAGCTTCGGGGATGTTTTGCCCAACGCCCACCGAAAGGTAAATCCATGCGGGCATTCGCGGGTTTATCTCCAGAAGGTGAAAATTGTTGTTCGGGTCTTTCAGGAGTTCAAGTTCAAAACCGCCTCGCCATTTTGTGGAAGACACAAAGTTTTCTGCAATTTTTAAAATGTTTTCCTCTTCAATGGAAATCCCGCCCCAGGCCTTCCCTTTTTCGGTGATATACTGTTTGCGCATGGGCACTGCTGCAACCGTGTTCCCTTTCCCGTCGCCCAGACCTGTAAGGTTATACTCGATCCCGTGGATAAACTGCTGGATGATGACAGGCAACCCCCATTTCGCACTTATTTTATTGTAATAGGTGTTTACCTGTTCGGGCGTGTGTGCAATTTCGGCATCATAATGTTTCCCTTTAACGACAATGGGATACGTAAACTCATTGATCAACCCGGCAATCTCTGCCGTTGAAAAGATGGCTTTGCTGTGAGGCACTTTGATCCCGTACTTTTTCCCAAACTCGGGGAGGTTGATTTTCAAACGTTCTTCAAATTGCTCAACCGTGGGAAGAAACATGCTAATCCCAATTTTTTTTAGCTGGGCTTCCAATTTGATCATGGGGAACAGCTCCGCATCAAAATTCGGGATGATGACATCTATTTTTTCTATGTCATGGATATATTCCAACCGCTTTAACAGGTTTTCGGTGCCGGCTGTGGGGTATGGGATTTGATAGGTTTTATCAACCACATCGTGCATATAGATGCCCGGCTCCAAAGATTCATAGGCCAACCCGATTATTTTTACATCAAATGATTTGGCTTCGCGCAATGACCTGATAACAGCTATTCCGGGTCCTGGACTGTCGATGGCGTTCAGGCCGGTTACGGCAATACATATCTTATCCTTCATTTGCCAGTTCTATAAGTTGGTAAGTGTTCAAGAGTTGTACAAAGTCGTTGTAATCCTTTTCAAAAGTATCCCCATCCGTATTGTACTTGCTCAACATGGTTTTGCTTATTTCCTCATAGGATTGCTCTTCCTTGATCGCATTGAAAACCTCAATGCCAATGGGGTTTACCGAAAACGATTCGCCCGTGGAAGGGTTGAACACAAAGCCCGATTCGCTTAGGGCAATATTTTTCTTTATTTTCATAAATGTTAAATTTTAAGACCTTATGATTCCTGAAATTAGGAAAGGTTTAATTTGATTAAAAAGTTAAAGGCCGCAAGTTAGCAAAAAAGCTCAATGCGGCAAATATGATTTATGTTTGTTTAATATTCGAAGGAACATCATGGTTTAAAAAACAACAAGTTTAATCAATGTTGATTCCTCCGGTGTGCTTAACCTGCAAATATAAATACCTGGAGTAAGCTTGCCTTCATCACTATTCCAGTAAATCCGGTTTTGCCCTTGCTGAAATGCTTTATTGGAAACCACATTGATCTCCCCTGTCCCATTTATAGGGATGATGTCAAGGCTTACCTCACTGTCTTTTTCAAGATGAAAGACAAAATCTGTTTTGCCCGATGTGGGATTTGGGAAACACGAGAACCCAAGCTTGTTATCGCCCGCCTGGATTTCGTTTTCCGATGTTAGCAGGCCTTCCATCCCAAAGAAATCCAGGATCCTTGCCATGATTTTCTTTTTTGACGAAGGGTATTCCCCATCATCAAAACCTCCAAAATCGAGCATGGAAGCGATTGTTTTGTAATTGCCTCCATCATAAGCCACTGTACAAATATTATTCGGTGATTGCCCCGTCAGTATTGTAAATGCAGGGCTATCCGGTACAAAATTGAAATCGTAATAGGGCAGGTCGCCCGAATAGCTGAACTGCATACCGTAAGTAAATGTGAAAGGTATCCCGAAAATGGAATCCACTTCATACCAGTCAACAGCTTCAATTCCCGTGTGGAACATCGGATGGACTTGGGTTTGCGGGTCATCTTTCCAGGTAAGTCCCCCTTCCATGTACAGGTTCCCTTTGGATTCAAGGAATTCGGCCAGTTTTTGTCCTTCATATTCACTCAGGATATGCTGGTCGAATTTCCTTCCAAGGACAACAAATATATTCAGGTATTCATCCAGGTTCATGGGCAGTACATCCACATAAGTATTGGTTATGCCAAGTTCGTTCATGGCTTCCTCGATGGCAGGCCCTGAAAGCAGGCCGGGATCCAGGTCAATGATCAGCACGGGAAACCTTCCCACCGGAAATCCATAAACCTCTTCAATCTGGACAAGTGGCAAGGCTGTTACTTCAAGGTTGAAATTGGCAATATGGCCGACAGGTGTATTTTCGTCCACGAAAATTGTCACTGTATCGTAAACCGTGGCGCCGTTCGATATGGTCCCGAAATCCAAATTGCCAGTGGTCAGAAAACTGATATAAGGGTCTGTTGTTTCAAAGAGGCCCGTAACGTCATCAATGGAAGCATGGCCCAGGTTATTGACCGGGATTATAATATTGACCGTGTCCCCGGGGTCAAGCTTGTTATTGTCCCCATCATCCAAAACAAGCATCCCGGCTGTTATTTTCGGGGAGTTCGCGGTTATGTTCAAGTTGGCTTCCCAGGATTGTTCCGTGGCATCAAAAACCAGGTCGATATTTACCGAATGCCCGTCCGGCACAAATTCGCTCACTTCGATGGCGAGGGCATTTTCCACTTCAATGCTTTGGCCGCTTTCAATATCCCCAATGTTTTCCGAATCATCCAACATATCCATAAAATCATCAGAAAGCCCGGCATTCAGCACGACATTGTTTATCGTTTGGGAAGAAGTATTCGTAACCGTAAAACTGATATATGCTGTATCGCCAAAATCAACCTGATCGTCGCCGTCCGAAAAAATGGAATATTCATAAAGAAGCCCGCTCGAAAGTTGATAAGTCCGGGTGTTGGCAATTTCGTTGTTGTCGGTAACCCGAACGCTAAGGTTGTAAATCTGGGTTTCTTCTTCAGGAAAAGCTGTCAACAGCCCATCCTCGTCAATATCAATTTGTGAAATCGTATTATCGGGAACGAACGTTGTTTTTTGGTCACTTTCAACGGGGAGCAGGTTCGAAAAACCCGAAATGTGATAATTGTTCCCATCACCTTTTGAAAGCCCGGTTATCCAATTCACATTGCCATTGAGCGATAGGTTGGCGTAATTGTACTCAACCCGCCCATCGGGAAACAAGGTACAAGTGAAGTCTATAGGGACCATCCCTTCGTCGGTAACAATATTTTCTTTCCAACGGAAGGAGGCATATTCTTCATTTCCTTCGTAAAGTATTTTATCGGCCGGACTGGCAATCAGTAGTTCTTTCTTCAAAAACGGGGCGAGCATGGTTTCGTATTTGAACAATACCATGTCATCAACCTGATAGGGCAGGGGCAGGTCCGTTTCCCTGAACATAATAAACCCATCAGTATGCACCATGACCGTATCATAGGTTTTTCCATAAAAAGGAAAGGGAAAACCAAGTCCTTTTTTTGCGTAGCCGTGGCCATTATTTGTTGGGGTGAGTTGCTCTGCTTCAATGTTGGGGTAAGGTTCTTCTTCCTGGCTTTCAAAATAATCCTGGGCAATTTCCCATTTGTAGGGTTCTTGTCCACCGCTTGCACCCATCTGCACCGAATATTGTTCGCCTGGCGTAAATGCCGGTATGTTTTCCGTTTCGATGTTTACCTTGTCCATGGTGATCGTATGGACAACCGATACGTTCGTAAGCCCGTTTTCCACAAGGCCCATGGGCGTTTGCTGGCAGATAATCTCGTTTTTGCCATCGGTGTAATCAAATAAGGAGAATGCCAAAAGTTCGCCGGTCCCTTCGTTATCAGGATCATTTTCCAAAACCTGGAAAAAGAAGCGTGCAGGTTCCCCACTTTCGATGTAACTTAACAATGGACTGACATCCAGCCCAAACTCAAGGGTTTTGTACTCTTCACCGGAATAATCGCCCTGCATGTAATAATTTCCGCCCTGGAAGTTGAAAATGGGGAAGTCCATTATTTTTTCGGGCATCAAACCCATGGTATCGTTTGAAATCCCTGCTATCACTTTTATTTTGTCCCGGCTGTCGTGCTTCAGGGTAACTTTAAATGTGAGCAAGGGACCGTATTCTTCCTTCGCTTTTATAACGTTCACCGATTTGTTCCAAATCCCACCATCTGCCTTTTCTTCGGCAAGTACCTTGTACATCACATAGCAGAAGCCTTCATCGGCCCAGCCATCGCCCCACGAATTTGCCAGGATAACACCACCAATTTCCCGGTCCTTCATGTTTACGGTTCCATCATTGTTGATATCCAGGTCAACGGTAAACTGGCCATCCCCATTATAATCGTAACGGATGGAATCGTTCCAGCCAATAAAGGTCATGGAGTGCCCGGTATTTTCCCCAAATTGGGTAATGACGTGTTTCCCTGCTTCCGGCGATTCGGGAGGGAGGGTCGTATAGCCCGACAAATCGGTGTAAAAATTGGCAAGGCCACCAGTTTCGGAGCCATCGAGATGATCCATCAACCAATGTTTCAATGTCAGCAAGCCTTCTTCATCGCCCACATAAATCGAATAGACCCCTTCGAGCCTGTTGTGCATGGCGCGATAGTATTTGTCGTAAGAATCCATCCACACCGTTAGCCCATTGTCTATTTCCCCAAAGTCCTGAAATGTTGGGTTGCCGGCATGTTTAATCGCATCATAAGTGAAATAGTAACACACGCCAACGGAATTTTCTCCACCTGTAAAATAATTATAGGTAAAAGCCGGGTGGTACTGGGTCGTATCTGTATTTGAAGCTAAGTCCCGCAAACGGTTCAGTTCATAGGTATAGGTATATCCGATGGTGGATGCTTGTCCGCACGACCATCCAAACTGGTTGAAAATAGGCCGGAACCAGGGCAGTTCACTGTTGTTGTGGTAATCGGGCAGATCCTTGGACTTGTAGGCCTCGGGGAGCTTGATCCTGGGAAGGTTTGTAAGGAAGATCGAATCCGTGGCCGATAAAGGTGTTGCTGAAAAGGGATAATCCTGTGATCGGGCTGATAGGTTGATAAGTGCAATTAGTAATAAAGAGAGTAACTTTGTTTTCATCGTTAAAGCTTTTTTGGGTGCTGCAAAGGTATATATTGCAGATGCCTTTTACAAGTTTGAAACGGAATTGGATGGATCCGTTTCATTGGTGGTATTTGGTTTCTTACCGTTAACCTTTTCATTTCGTCCTTAACTTATTTGGTGAAATTTGAAATGGTTTTGGATAAGGCCTTAAACATATGGTACAGAGCGTGTTTTATATAGGTGTTTTAATGGACTCATTAAGACATTGGAAAAGTTGAATTGTTTGTAAAAAAACTTTCACTATATTTGCCATTCATAGCTTACCCACAAAATTCAGGTTGATAATGGGATGATTGCCCCTGCCCGCAAAATGTTAAAGGGGCTTTTTAAGGATTGTTTCAGGTTGATAGCCTGTTCTTTCCCTATGAAAAAATTGTGTGTTCTGAATAGTATTAACAATAAAAACCAGAAAAAATGAAACGAACAACTTTAATTCTGTTAACGGCAATTTTCAGCCTTGTTTTAACCAATCAAAACCTAAACGGACAAGATTGTATTTACTGTAACTCAAATACGGTGGGCGATTCATCAAGTGCCATTGGTATAGGGAATACTTCGACAGGGATGTATTCTTTGGCTTCGGGGTATCAAAATGAAGCAACAGGTGATTATTCATTTGCAGGGGGCAAAGAGTCCATATCAACTCAAAAGTACTCATTTGCTTTTGGATACAAAGCCCAATCAGAAGGACTAAGGAGTTTTGCCCAGGGAATGGACGTATGGGCTTTTGGAGGGAACTCAATTGCCATTGGCAGATTCCTTAAGACCTACACCAGTGATGCAATGGTTATAGGTACTGGTTTTGGCAATGAAGAAGATGAAGAGTATCTCATAAATAATATAAGCGGATCACTCATGATTGGTTTTAATAGTAATATACCCACTTTTATTGTTTGTTCATCATCAGGATTGGGTACTACTGGAAAAGTTGGTATTGGGACTTCAACTCCATCAGAAAAACTTGAGGTAAACGGAACATTTAAAGTGAGTGATTGGTCTTTCATGAATACCATTGATTTGGGTGGATCTGATATTAAGAATATTGATGAATTAAAAGGTCAAGAAGGGTTAAGGTTTAAGGGAAAGGCTGCAACAAGTACGCAAATGAAACTTACGGAAGATGGGAAATTAGGGATAGGTACACTCGACCCAGATGCAAAGTTACAAGTGAATGGTGATGTGTTTATTGATGACCCTTTTTCAGGACTGATTTTAAAATCCCCCGATGGCCAATGCTGGAAAGGGACAATCGACAATAATGGCGCTTTTGCTTTTGAAAGTATCGATTGCAATTTGATAACAGGTGAAAACAAAGTTTCGGAAACCCAATTTCAAACAACAAGGATATTCCCCAATCCCGCCGGGAAAAAGCTGAATATCGAAATACCTATTGATGTGGGACAAGCTTATGTGGCCATTTACAATGAGCAGGGCATATTGTTGCAAAACAAAGATTTACAGGGCGGCAATAATTTGATTTCGCTAAAAAAGTTGGCCCGTGGCGTTTTGGTCGTGAAGGTTTTTGATAAAAATGGCAAAATATTGAAAACCGAAAAAATAATGCATCGGTAAAGATGTTCCAAATATACCCATGCCGTGACTTCAAGTCACGGCGTGGATTTTTCACAACAGGATCAACTTCACGCTTGCAAAAAACAAAACCACCGCAAGCACATTGAGCAATTTTTTTTCGGAAAAACGAAAACTCCCCATCCATGAACCGATGATCCCGCCAAACACCCCTGCCACCACCATATAAATTATTTCGTGGCTCAGGACCGCCCCTTGTGACATCATCCCGACAAAACCGGAAAGGGAGTTCACGAAAATGAAAGCTGCCGAAAGGGCGGCTGTCTCTTTAAGGTTGGCCCAACCAAGGATAATGATCAAAGGGCTGAGGATAATCCCACCGCCAATCCCGATAAGGCCGCTGAAAAATCCCAGCAAAGCCCCGATAACAAGGGCGAGGGAATTATTGACAGCTTTCCTGGTTTCGCCAGGCTCGGGTTTGAACAGGAACCGTAAAACCGCAAAAAGCAGAAACACGCCCAATATGATTTTATATAAACGGGTGTTGATGGATATCAAGCCCCCGAAAAACGAAAAAGGGATGGAAGTGGCGATAAAAGGCCAAAGGAGCTTAGGCCGGAGGTGATTGTTCTTGTAATAGGAAAAAAGGGCGATGGACGAAACAAAGATGTTAAGGGTAAGTGCCGATGGCCGCATTACCATTTGCGGTATGCTGAACAGAGCCATGAGGGCAAGGTACCCGCTGGCGCCTCCATGGCCAACCGATGAATACAATATTGCAATTAAAAAAACCAGGCCCAGAAACAAAGGAAACTGAGGGATGTGCGTAATTTCGACAAGCATGGACATATCCGGCACCTTTCAAGATTTTATATATTATGGAAAGATAGCAGATGTGGCCGTGCGGACTTGCCCCATGGGCAATCCAGCCAATCCTTGCTCCTTTCCAATTCATCCCGGTTTTTCCGGGAATCGGGAGGACAAACTGTTTCCGGCTTGTCCCATTGGCCGGCAAACCATTTAAATTGAAGGTGTGCAGGCTCGGAGATGATGCGGTCATGCATCAATTATGAAGTACAAAAATAGTTAAATATTTTAGATCTTAATAAATTTCTTTGTTATACTTTGTCTGTCGCCAATCCATCGGATAAAGTAATTCCCTTTTGGCAGATTGGAAATGTCAATCTGGTAAAGCGTATCGTTTTTTGTCAGGTTTTTCACCAATACTATTTGTCCAAATGTATTGTATATTGTTATTTGGCCTTTGTTGCCCGCTTTTTTTGTGAACAAGATATTCAAGGAATTTTCTGAGGGGTTGGGGTAAACCGTGAACAAATTATCTGTTTTATGTTCCCCTATCCCGATCAGGTTCCTGTCGCCGGTGGCATACCAAATGCCCCATTTTGCAACATCAATCAAAATAGAAGCATCGCCGCTTGGAAGTATTTTGTTTGATTGCAAGCCAATTTCCGCGATTACCTCCCCGCCTGAATTGTCATTGGCACTGAAAATTATCTTGTCATCGTTTTTCGAATAATTTGGATATCCAAGTATTGCATTTTCAAAAATAAGGCCCACATCCCCGGTTTCAAGGTTGGCGGCCATTACATTCGTTTCCCCGGTATTGCTGTCCAAATAATCAAAGGCAAGGATATAAGGTGAGTTTTTTGACAGGCTGGGGTTTCCAATGCTTACACCTTCGGGCAGATTGGAAAAGACCTTTTCGATTTTACCATCGCCCCAACTGTTTGAGCCATTGTCCCAAATGCGGATAATGCTCAAGTCCCAATAATCAATGTCGTCACCTGATGCGTTTTGCATTTTGTTATAAGCATCATAAAACAGGTATTGTCCGGTATAGTCCCATTCAATGGCATCTGCATAAAGTACGTTTTCGGTGACCACGCCCGGGGTAAACGTGGGGTTGTACAAATGGAATTTGGCCCATTGCCCCATTCCATAATCGTACACCCAAATTGCCGAATCAATTTCGGTGGTCACAATGGCAAGCCGGTTCCCATCTTTGCTCACGGCTATATTGTCATAATCCGAATAATTTGGGTCGATCAGGAATTCTTCGTAAGGTTCGCTCAGGCCAATGCCCTTTATTTGGTTTTGGGGGGTGACAAATACGGCCACTGCCCCATTGTCAACAATGCTTGGCTTTTGTTGCAACTGAGTAGTTGAAATGGGCACAAAACCAGTTCCGTCCGTACCTGAAATGTACAGGGTGTTCGGGTCGGCACTGTTCACATCAACGGAAAGGACAAAATCCTGGCCAGGGTTAACCGGCAAGTCACTTTGCCCGGGGGGCGTTCCCCCACTGCCTTCACCGATCCCCACAGCCGCAAATGCGTCTTTTACGGCATTGGTTTCGTTAGAGGAAGCCCCGTAAATGTCGGTTGATGCCTGCACAAAGGCCACCCGCGCATCCACAAACTGCGATGATTTTACAAGGTAATCGGTCATGGATTTGTAATAGATTGCCTCGGCTTTCTCTTTCCCCATTTCGGTAGCAAATTTATAATAGGCAAAATTCATTATCCCACTGTTGATATGTACGCCGCCATTATCGGCACTTCCGTGGTATTGTTCGTTTACATGGGCGGGCTGGTAGCAGACATCGTTGAAGGAAGTCCCCCCGTTATGTGGGTCCGACATTTCCCTGAGGTGGCCCGTTGGGTAATATGTGGTGTTGATGATTACATCTTCGCCCAGGAACCAGTTGTCCCGGTCAACCATGCAACCTGCTATATCGGCCATGGATTCGTTCAGTGCGCCCGATTCCCCTTGGTATTCAAGGTTGCAGGTGTTTTGGATTACGCCGTGCCCCATTTCGTGTGCCCCCACATCAAGTGCACCTGCCAACGGGCTGAAAATATTTCCGCCATTTCCGTAGAACATGGCCTGTCCGTTCCAGAAGGCGTTTTCCATACTGCTGCCGTCCTCGTTGGTGATATTGCAAATCGAGATAATGGTCCCGCCCTGGCCGTTGATGGAATTCCTGCCATGGGTGTTCTTGAAATATTCATAGGTCTCCCCGGCATTAAAATGTGCCGAAACCGCTTCGGGCGTGCTGTTCCATGCGTTGCTCGCAGAGGTGTAATGTGTCAGGTTCATATTGTCGCCCACAGAAGTATTGTTGGCATTAATGGTCCATATTGCGCCCACGGGATTATCGGGAAGTTGGGATTGTCCACTATTGTACATCGGCCTTGAGGCATCGATCAAAAAATAATTGTTGCCCAATTGATATGTGTGTATGGTTTGGGTAACCCCGTTTAAATCGTTGGCCTGTGCCGTGGTAGGGCCATTACTGCATGTGTGGTCGTAGTGGTTCAATATTTCGCCACTGATGGCATCCACAAAATATTCGAACCTTCGCAGGAAGTTTGGGCGGATGGTCAAATGCCAGGTCAACCGTGTTTCGTTTGATTCAAAACCGGGATGGTAGATTACCAATTCAGAAATTAGCCCTTCAAAACCAACAAGGGATTTTTCAAAGGTGGAAGGTTCGATAAAAGGTGTGGGAATATTGTCTTTTGCCATTTCATACGCCTGTATTTTAGTGATGGCCGGTGTAAGTTCTTCCAGCTTGGGCGTGGGGAAGTATTCACCATTGAACTTGGTCATTTGCCGGTTTTTCCCATGGACGATAACCTGTCCTCCGTAAACTTTCAGATCCTTATAATACTGTTGAAGTTTTACATGGGTAAACCCATACTTATCCGAATGGACTTCCATGGTTTTGAATTCTTCCAGCGGGTTGCTTATCCCAATCATGTTTTTAATTCCCTGGAGATATTCAAATGCGGCATCTTCAACGCTTTCTTTATTGTCGGGCATAAATTTCAATGAGGTTTCTTGTTTTCCTTCAATGAAAACAGGTTGGCCTTTTTTGTTGAATTCCCTGGCAAGAAAAACCTCGTTTTCCCCCATATTGACCGGGGGAAATGGGATACTGTGGTAATTGATGGAAGTTATTGGCGATCTGGCAGTACTAACCGGAAGGGCTTGTAATTGACCCCTTTCCGCAGTAGGGCTGTTGTTCGCCGATTTCTTTTTGGCATCAAAAGGGTTTTGGTTTTGTGCCTGCACAGCAAAGCTGATTGCAAAGCCAATGACAAAGGTGAAAAGTAGTTTTTGTTTCATGACAATGTGGATTATTTGTTTTTGATCAATTGAACTAAGTTGGTATATGTTTGCCGTGCTTTTTCAGGGGCACTGCCTTCACCGCCCCATACTATTTTTTTTGTGATGGAATCGTTCTTATAACCCACAAAATAGGATATGTTCCCTGGGGAAGAATACTCCAGGGTGTCGAGGCCGTTACTTAAAAACTGCAAAAAGATTTTCTTTGCTTTCTGGTCTGCGATTTTTAGGGCATAATCCGATTCCCGGGTCAGGCCGTTTATTTTTTCGATACGCCCGTTGTAGTGCAAAACATATTCATCGCTGACACCCGTAAAGCCTCCGTACGAACCAAAGATTATCTTGTTCCCCGAAAAATCCTTCAACTTTTGGGAAGTGGAGCAACCCGTGAAAAACATAAAAACAAGAGCAATCAGGTAAATGTGTTTGTATTTCATTTTTTGATAATTTGATGGTTTCGCATGGTAATTTTATCAAGGCAAAAATAGGAAAATAATCCAATCAAGGTAAATCCTGATAAAATAGTTTGATATCTTTGCCGCCAAATTTTAAGATTTATTGAAATGGCAAAAGTTAAAAACAACGACAAAGTAAAAGTGCATTATACCGGAAAACTAACGGATGGGCAAATATTTGATTCTTCCATCAATAGGGAACCCTTGGAGTTTACGGTGGGCACCGGGCAAATGATCCCTGGTTTCGACAAAGGGGTGCTTGATATGGGCCTAAACGAAAAGAAAACCCTCAAAATTGCTGCTGCCGAAGCCTATGGCGAAACAAGGGAAGACCTGAAACAAGAGGTTCCAAGGCAGCATTTGCCCGAAGATTTAAAACCCGAAGTGGGGATGGCACTTGCTTCCCAAACCCCTGATGGCCACCAGATGCAGTTTGTAGTGACCGAAGTAAAGGAAGAAACCATCGTGGTGGATGCAAATCACCCTTTGGCCGGAAAGGAACTCAGCTTTGAAGTTGAGGTGGTGGCGATCAATTAGCCGTAATCGAGGGTTTGGATGGCGGGTTTTTCCAGTTAAACCAGGTTTTGTAAACCGCAGTTTCCCGCATTTTTGTTTTTCAGCACTTGGGATAGGTGATTTTCAACTCCCCATCTTTAAACGATATGGTAAATCGTATTACCTCTAAAGTACAACGAGGTTCAATGGTAAACCTGAGACTTCCAAATACTTCAAAATCTTCTTGTGATTTTACCTGTAAATCTTGTTTGTAAGTGCTATTTACACGAACCCAATTAACAGTGCCCTTCACGAAAGGGTCGGAGCTGAACTCTTCGGTTGATCGGGGGTTTTCTTTTATTTCACCTTCAAAACCGAGATGGGTGAAACTCCCTAAATCCAAATTGAATTTTCCTGTGAAATCTCCTTTGGCCAACGGGGATATGTAGTGGGAGCCGTTATACAGCTCCACAACGATCACCAAAGCAGGTTCCTGCTTATTCGTGTTTTCTATTTTAAAATGGAGGGTATATTCTTCATCTTGAACAGTAAACCCATTTTCTTCTTTGGGGTTGAGGGAATCCCGGACAGTTCCCGTTTGCCCTTGAATTGCGCTAAGGGCAATGCCAAGTAGAATTACTACGATTGTTATTGATTTGTTCATATTCTGATTGTTTTATGGATGATCTTTAATTTTTAGCAAAATTAGATTGATTATTGGATTGAGATGTTAATAATGTGTAAAAAAACTGCTTTAAAATTGAAGCCCGCTTTATTGTGGTTTTCAGGATTTGATCGGCGGTCTTTTATTGTTAGGGGATTCCTCACCCCAGGGCCTAATGGGTAGGAGGCTGCTTTTAATCGCAAGACCTTCCGTTGCTTTTTATAAGCGTGCATATTGGTGACAACAACATGGGGCAGCCATAAGTTTTGTTCAAAATGTTACTCCGTCCCCAGAACCGTCAAACTCCCTTTGTAGATCCTGGATAGGTTTTCAGTGCCGTATTTTACTTCAAGTACCCAGAAGTAGGTTCCCCCGGAAACAAACTTGCCATTACTTTTCCCATCCCATCCGGAGAGAAAATCGGAAGATTCCCAGACCTTTTCGCCCCAACGGTTATAAACGATCATTTTGTTTTCTTTGATCCCGGTAAAATCACCAATGGGCAAAAAACTATCGTTATAGCCATCACCATTGGGTGTAATCACAAGGGGCACTTCCACATTGTAAACCTCCACATTGATTATATCCGTGTTTTTGCAATAACCATCAAAAACCTCCACTTCCAATGAATCGGGGCAGTTGTCATAGCTGACAAGGTAATACTGTCCATTTGCCCCGTCCTGCCACAGATAGGAAGCAAACTCCCCGGCATTGACCTGGACTTCATCGCCCGGGAACAACAGTATGTCTTCCCCAAGATCAACTTCTGGCAAATGATATTCGATGATTTCAACTTCATCCGAATCATCCCCACAGGAGTTCATGAGAAGAAGTTGGTAGGTCCCTCCATGTGCGACAATTAAATTTGGCCCTCCTTGAACCCCGTTCCAGTAATATTCAAAAACCCCTTCAGGCCCGTGCAGGACGAGGGTATCCCCTTCGCACAAATTGTTTTCATCCCCGATGTCACAAACAGGCAGCTCCATAAGCTCGACATAAACCGTATCGGAAGAAGGACAACCGAAAGTATAGCCCACATCCACCCAATAGAAACCTGTTTCCGCAATATTTTCAAAGCGACCGTTGGAACCGGAGTTCCAGGAATAAATATCATAACCAAAGCCGGCATCGAGGTCAAGGGTTTCCCCTTCACAAAAACTGGTATCTGCCCCCAAATCAACTTCACTTGCCACCTCCACCATAATTGTATCGCTGCCAAGGCAGGAATTAACATCCTCGACTTCCACGAAATACAACCCGCTTTCATAAACATTGTACGTGCTGGATGTGGAACCATCCTGCCATTCGACCGATATAAAACCAAAACCCGCATCCAGTTGTAGGGATTGCCCAAAACAAATATTTGTGTCGGAACCAATATCAACCTGGACAGGTGGAAAATAGCCTATCGTTATGGAATCGGTGGCCCAATTGCAATCTCCCAGGACATTCACAGAATAGGTGCCCGCCTCGGTAACATTGTAAACTGAAGCTGTTGTCCCGTCCTGCCAAATGTATTGATTGTAAAATCCGGGATCGATCAAATAGGTTTGCCCACCACAAAGAATGGTGTCATTTCCAAGGTCAACAACTGTTGGTGTATCGTCCACTTCAACATAAATTGAATCAATACCCTCACAGCCATTTATATCGGTAAGCATTACAACATAAAAACCTGTCTCAAATACTTCAAATGTCTGATTTGTAGAGCCATCCTGCCATTCAATATCCAAATAGCCATTGCCGGGATCAAGTATGATGGAATCCCCCAGGCAAATAATTGTATCATTTCCAATGTTAACTTCCACGGGAGGAAAGAAACTGACGTCAATTTCATCCGCTGCGGCACAGCCATTTTCATTGGTTACCTGCACCCAATATGTACCATTTTCGGTAACGGTATAGGTGGAATCGGTAGAATTGTCCTGCCAAAAATAGGAATAGAAACCACCTCCGGCATGTAACATCAATGTATCGGAACCGCACAAAATGGTATCGTTGCCCAAATCAATTTCGGGAAGAGGAAGAACGGTAACCTTTATGGAATCCGTCATTGCTCCATCGCAATTATCCGTGATGGTAACATAAAAGGTTGTGGTTGTATCCGGGCTCACAATGATGGTATCATTGACATCGGGAATTCCATCCCATTCAAAAACATAGGGAGGTGAACCAAAAGAGACATCAAGGCCAATCGAGATTGACATCCCAAGGCAAATTTCAATATCCCCGGAAGTTACAATTTGCATTTCTTCGTACTCTTCAAATACCACCTCTATGGAATCACTTGCGGTGCAACCTTCCGATGTGGTCACCTGCACCCAATAAACCCCGGTTGTATCCACGTAAAAAGTCTCCCCGTTGGAACCATCCTGCCACAAATATTGGGCAAAGCCCTCACCGGCTTCCAGATCAAAGCCAGTCCCGCCATCGCATTCCACAATAGTGGTATCGTTCCCAAGATCGATCAAAGGGGTGGGTTCAATCCTGATGTTGTCGATCAAAATATATCCCCAGGTGGGATAGTTTTGATTATTAAAAATAGCTTCCAATACAAGGTCGGTAATATCAAAATCTTCATTATGGACAAGGAATTCGAAGGTAATCCAATCTGTATTGTCTATAATCGGTGATTGCCACAGGATATTTTGCTTTTCGCATTTCACATCGTCCCCGTAAACCCTTAACATAATAGGATCCACACTATTGTATGTAAGCGTTTGCTGATAGGCAAGGTCTATTTTGAAAATGTAGCAGGAATCTTTGGAGAGTGGGACAAGGAAATCGGCCTGGATATCTTCCCAGGTACCTTCCTGCCTGGTAAACATCCCGATATAGGTATTCCCATCAGAGGGCGGTACATAAACATTGTATTTCCCCGGTTGCACATTGGGCGTACTGCCTTCGATACAGATATCCCAAGCATTTGGAGGCCCGATCATCAATATTTCCCCCTCAAATGAAGGGTTTTCAAGATATTGTCCAGAAAGATAAACCGGGAATAAAAACAGCAACGCAATTAAAAGAAATCGATATGTAGAAGATGCATTCCTCATGCTATTTGATTGGCTTACATAATTGACTAATATGAAATCAAAAACGTTGCATAAAGGTACATAAATAACCGAAACCGTTTTGTTATCAAGAATATAATCCTGATTTATATGCAAGCGGGGACACTTACTGCATCATCCTTTAAACGAAAACAAAAAAGCCCTTGCAAATGCAAAGGCCTTTAATTCTTTTGGGGTTCAAATATTATTGTGCCGGATTGGTTGCCGGTTTCGCAACAGCAAGGGCGTCCAATTCCTTGTCAAGGTGGAACAAACCTCCGGTTTGGTTTCCGGCCAGCCGAAATTTATCAAGGATACCTTTGAACATGCTTTCTTCTTCAATTTGCTCTTCGATGTACCATTGCAGGAATTGGCTTGTTGTAAAGTCTTTGGCTTTGAAAGCCGTTTCAAAAAGCTGGTTGATGGATTCGGTAATGAACTCCTCATGTTTTAGGATTTTCTCGAAAACCTCCAACAGGGATTCAAATTTGCTTTCTGGCATTTCCAGTGTTTGCATTACTGCATAGCCCCCTTTATCGTTTACATACTTGATTAATTTTGTCATATGCAAACGTTCCTCGTCAGAGTGCGTGTACAGGAAATTGGCAGCTCCGGGGAAGCCGTTTACCTCGCACCATGAAGCCATGGCCATATATATCCTTGAAGATTGTTCTTCCAATTGGATTTGGGAAATTAATGCAGATTCAACTTTTTTTGAGATCATAGGGCAATGGGTTAAAGGGTTATAAGTTATGGGTTAAAGGGTTATAAGTTATGGGTTAAAGGGTTATAAGTTATGGGTTAAAGGGTTATAAGTTATGCGTTATGGGTTATAAGTTATGCGTTATGGGTTAAAGAGTTACGTGTTATGCGTTTTTCCTTTACCCCCTAACTTTTAACATTTTTTTTATCCTTTTAAGGCTTCGGCACCCGAAACAATTTCAAGGATTTCGTTTGTAATGGCAGCCTGACGGGCTTTATTGTAAGCAAGGTTCAGGTCTTTCAGCATTTCCTGGGCATTGTCGGTAGCCTTGTGCATGGCTGTCATCCGTGCACCATGTTCCGAAGCATTGGAATCGAGGATTGCCTTATACAGTTGAATCTTTAATGATTTTGGGATCAGGTCGTGCACAATCTCTTCTTTACCAGGCTCAAAAACATAATCAATATTCTCTTGTTTTTCGGCTTCAGCTTCGTCACCGCCAATTTTCTCCACAGGTAAAAACTGTTCGGTTGTCAAAATTTGGGAAGCCGCATTTTTAAACTGGTTATAAATCACTTCGATGCGGTCGAACTTTTTATCCTCAAACCCATCCATCAAATTTTCAGCAATCACGCTGACTTTTTCAAAACTCAAATCGTTGTAAATATCGTCATGCACCTCAAGCACATTGAACTCCTCCCTTTTACCAAAAAACTCGGACACTTTTTTTCCAATGGTAACAAGGCTCAAATTTCCCTTATCAAATTGTTCCTGATATTTCTCCCTGATCAGGTTGTTGGCCATTTTAATCACATTTGCGTTAAAAGCCCCGCACAATCCCCGATTGGATGCTATCACGACAATGAGCACTTTGTTGGGAGCCCTCATTTCGGAATAGATGCTGCTGTCATCGGAAACATCCAGGCTCGCACTCAAATTCTGTAATATCTCTTTCAGCTTAGCTGCATACGGACGCATCTGCAAAATTGCATTCTGTGCCCTTCGCAACTTGGACGCAGCAACCATTTTCATGGCACTGGTAATTTGCTGCGTCGATTGCACAGATGTGATACGTATCCTTACTTCTTTTAAATTGGCCATTTACTTAGCTTATTATTGCAGATAATTTTTGTTACCCGTTGTTCCGGCAAAAAAGCCCACTATTTTTTATATCGCTCCACCATGTCCTTCGCCTCTTTCTCAAGTACATTGATGACCTCATCGGTGAGTTTCCCTTGTTTGATCGTTTCCAGGATATTGCTATGGTTTTTCTCCAAATGAAGGAGGAAGGCATCCTCAAAGTCCCTCACGCGCTCCACGGGAACATCTAGCAACAAACCTTTCACGCCACAATAAATAATGGCAGTTTGTTTTTCAACGGGGAATGGTGTGTATTGGGGTTGCTTCAGGATTTCCACATTTCGCTTTCCTTTGTCAAGGACGGCCATGGTGGCGGCATCGAGATCAGACCCAAACTTTGCAAAAGCCTCAAGTTCGCGGTATTGAGCCTGGTCGAGTTTCAATGTGCCCGATACCTTTTTCATCGATTTTATCTGGGCATTGCCTCCTACGCGCGAAACCGAGATACCCACGTTGATAGCTGGACGAATACCTGAGTTGAACAGGTTGATCTCAAGGAAAATTTGTCCATCGGTAATGGAAATCACGTTTGTAGGGATATAAGCCGAAACGTCACCTGCCTGTGTTTCGATAATCGGTAGGGCCGTTAAAGAGCCCCCCCCTTTGGCAATGGGTTTCAACACTTCTGGAAGATCGTTCATCTTGAGGGCAATTTCATCGGATGCGATGATTTTGGCTGCCCTTTCCAACAATCTTGAGTGAAGATAGAAAACATCCCCAGGATATGCTTCACGTCCCGGTGGGCGACGGAGCAATAAGGAAACCTCGCGATAAGCAACGGCCTGTTTAGAAAGGTCGTCATAAATAATCAAGGCAGCTCTTCCCGTGTCCCTGAAAAACTCACCAATGGTAGCTCCGGCAAATGGAGCGTAAAATTGCATGGCCGCCGGATAGGAAGCCGTTGCGGCAACTATCACCGTATATTCCATGGCGCCATGGGCCTCAAGTGTTTTTTGTATATTGGCAATCGTTGAACCTTTTTGTCCCACGGCAACATAAATACAATAAACGGGTTCCCCTTTTTCAAAGTTTTCTTTTTGGTTGATGATTGTGTCAATGGCAATAGCCGTTTTCCCGGTCTGCCTGTCACCAATAATCAGCTCACGCTGCCCCCTTCCGATGGGGATCATGGCATCAATTGCTTTGATACCTGTCTGCAAAGGCTCTGTCACCGGCTGGCGGTAGATTACGCCAGGGGCTTTTCTTTCCAGGGGTAATTCATAGGTTTTGCCTTTGATCTCGCCTTTTCCATCGATGGGTACGCCAAGGGTATTGATAACACGTCCCAACATTCCTTCACCCACATCAAGGGAAGCGATCCTGCCTGTCCGTTTTACTTTATCGCCTTCGTTGATCCCAACGGAATCGCCGAGCAATACAGCCCCCACGTTATCTTCCTCCAGATTCAGGACAATCCCCATCAAACCTGTTTCCTCAAACTCGATTAATTCTCCTGCCTGAACATTGTTCAATCCGTAAATACGGGCAATACCATCACCAACTTGCAATACTGTACCAATTTCCTCAAGTTGTGCGGCATCAGTAAATCCTGATAATTCCTGTCGTAAAATAGCCGATACCTCAGCGGGTTTAATTTCTGCCATATTGTTTATTTGTTTATTGTTCGGTTATAATCCTTTTGTATATAAGTTTTTATCAAATTCTTTCCGAAGGTTCTGAAGGTATTTGACCACGCTGGCATCGTATTGTTTCTCGTCGAATTCGAGGACAAACCCACCAATGATCGATTCATTGACATCTTCGTGCAATTCAATTTCCGCCTTTGTCTGCTCTTTCAGCAAGGAATTGATCTTTGTGCTAATCCCTGAATCAAGCTTAACGGCAGTGGTTAAATGTGCGGTAATAATATTTTTATATTCCTTGTAAATTTCAATAAATTGGGTTGTGATTTCCGGGACAAAGGCTTCGCGACGGTTACGTGTGATGATATTTAAAAAAACCAGGGTCATTTTCTGGACCTTGTCGCCAAAAATATCTTTTATGATCTTGATCTTCTTAACGTCTTTTATCACGGGACTGCGAAGAACCAACATGAAATCGCGGTTGGACACACACACACTGTTCACGAGCATGGCATCCGCCTTGATTTTTTCCAGGATATTCTGCTCAACGGCAAGGTCGAACAATGCTTTAGCGTAACGTTTTGCAATTTTCTTTTCCTTCATTTTACAACTCTTGCCTATTAATTAAACTTCACCTCGCCAATCAACCTCTCCACCAAATCCTTATGCTTGTTTTTTGCCGACAGTTCCTCTTTCAGGACTTTTTCGGCAATTTCGATGGACAAAGTTGCAAGTTGGTTTTTCAAATCGGTGATGGCGGCCATCTTCTCGTACTGGATGTTTTCTTTGGCTGCTTCAACAATGCGGGCAGCTTCGGCACTGGCTTTTTCTTTTGCCTCATCGATTACCTTGTCCTTTATGGCCCTTGCTTCCCTTAAAATCACGTCCCGGTCTTCTTTGGCTTCCTTCAACATTTGTTCATTGCTGAATTTCAAGGCTTTCATGTCTTCCCTTGCTTTGTTGGCCGCGTTCAAAGCATCGTCAATAGATGCTTCCCGTTCGTGAAGCCCTTTTAAAATCGGTTTCCAGGCAAACTTTGCAAGGATAAAAATCAAGGCCGCAAATGACAGGGTCATCCAAAATATAAGTCCTATTCCCGGTTGTACTAATTCCATTCTGTTGTTTTTTTAATGATTATTCCTTTCAAAAAACTACTATTCATTAATTATTTCAAACAACTTTACACCTTGGCCAACCGCCAAGGTGTAAAGTGTTCCAGGTTGCTGAAAATACTATAAAAAGAGTATTAACAAACAAACAACGATTGCGAAAAACGCAACACCTTCGATAAGGGCAGCGGCAACAATCATGTTTGAACGGATATCGCCCACAGCTTCTGGCTGGCGGGCAATAGATTCAACAGCGCCTTTACCAATCTGTCCAATACCAATACCTGCTCCGATGGCGGCTACCCCTGCACCGAGGCCTGCACCCAGCTTAGCAAAACCTGCTCCGGCTGCAACCTGCAATAAAATTGTTAAAAGTGTCATAATAATGATTTGTTAAATGAATAATTAATGTATTGAGTTTCTAAATTTGTTATGCGTTATGTGTTATGGGTTATGTGTTTAAAGTTATGTGTTATGGGTTATGTGTTTAAAGTTATGTGTTATGTGTTATGAGTTATGAGTTAAAAGTTAAAAGTTAAGAGTTAAGAGTTAAGAGTTGTGAGTTATGAGTTATGAGTTGTGTGTTATGCGTTATGAGTTATGTGTATTGTGCTTTGAGTTTATATTTACGATCAATGGCTTTCTTCCATGGCCATTCCAAAGTATAAGGCCGAAAGCAAAGTGAACACATATGCCTGGATAAAGGCAACCAGTAATTCAAGCAGTCCCATAAAAATTGCAAAGGCAACCGAAACAACCGAAACGCCATATCCAAGGCCTACGTTCATGTTCCCGAAAATAAATATGAGGCTCATAAAGCCCAAAACAATTATATGCCCGGCGGTAATGTTTGCGAACAAACGGACCATGAGGACAAATGGCTTTGTGAATACGCCCATTATCTCCACGACCGGCATCAACGGAATCGGGATTTTCAACCACCACGGAACCCCGGGTGTATTCACGATATGGACCCAATAATTCTTGTTCGCACTAAAAGTGGTTATGAGAAATGTAAAAACGGCCATCACACCGGTTATCGCAATATTGCCAGTAAGGTTTGCCCCTCCCGGGAAAAATGGGATCAACCCAAACATATTGTTCAGGAAAATAAAAAAGAAGAGTGTCAACAGATAAGGCATGTATTTCTCATATTTCTTTTCCCCTATCGAAGGCTTTGCCACATCGTCGCGGATAAAGATAATAAGCGGTTCCAGCAATGATTGCATCCCTTTGGGCGCCATGCCCTTTCTTTTCGTATAGGAACGTGCAATGGAAATAAAAAGCCAACTGATAAAAACCATGCTCATCAGCATAGCGGCAACATTTTTGGTAATCGAGAGGTCCAATGGCAAAACACCGCTCTCAACATTTACGATCTTCCCTTTGTTTTCACCATCAAGTTCCAGTTTATAGCCTTTGTATTCCTCGTGGCCATGGTGGAATTTCGAAGACATAAAAACCACGAATTCCCCCTCGTCGTATAAAATAACCGGAAGCGGCACGGAAACATGTGTTTTGCCAATGGTCATAATGTGCCATTCGTGTGCATCGATTACGTGTTCGATGATCATTTTGCCCGCATCATAAACTTCCTCGTCGTTGGTGAGGTGACGCCCTTCCGATTCATTGGAGAACGATACCTGCGTCGAAATAATCATAACCCCCACTATCAGGGCGATTTGCCGAATAAAACTTAAACCTTTGTATTTAATCTTCATCTGTCAATTTTCGGTTTTGAAAACGGCTGCAATTTTACAAATAAATACTTAAATGATGAAATAAAATTTTCCACATTTATTAAAATAAATGAAATGGCTTTGGACGCAAAAAGCAAAATGGCCTCAAACGCACTATTGGCGAAAGATTGAATACAGTTCACACCTTGGAATCAACAGTTCATCCTTATTTTGTCCGCCCCATATCGTTTGGCTGTGTTTTTTGCCTATTTTTGTATCCTTGTTAACCAATAAAAATAAAATTTCGATGGTTGGTTTTTTTGACACATTAGACTTAATGACACAAATGGGCGTACATAGGAATAAATAATATCAGGCCGCTAACCTGTCCGCCGTAAACTTTGGCAGGCGGGTGTGCAAACAATAATTAGCGCATCAACGGCGATTTAATAAATACAAAACAAACTAATTAAAAATCAAACAAATGAAAAAACTATTTATGAGTATTGCTTTTGTGGCAATAACTGTTTTTGGGATCCAGGCGCAAAGTGTGGACGAAATACTGAATTCTTATTACGAAGCCGTGGGCATGGAAAAACAACTGACCCATAACAGCATGAAGATCACCGGAAAATCGATTCAAATGGGAATGGAAACACCCTTTACGATGGTTCAGAAAAGGCCGGATTCGTTTCGGCTTGAGGTGGATATGCAAGGAGGTGCCACGATGATTCAGGCCTTTGACGGGAAAACCGCTTGGATGGTTGCTCCCTGGACGGGCAGCACCGACCCGGTCGAGCTTTCAGGGACACGACTGGATGCGATGAAAATGCAGGCCGATTTTGACGGGATGCTTTACGACTATGCAGATAAAGGTTACACGCTTGAATTGATGGGAACGGACGATATGGAAGGGACTGAAGTGTACAAGCTCAAGTTCACAAACGAAAACGGCAATGTCTTTTACCAATTTATCGATACCGAAAACCACATCCTCCTAAAAACGACTTCCATTATGAAACAGGGGGATGCCGAGATCGAAAGTGAAACCTATTTCGGCAATTACAAAGACATGGATGGAATTATCGTCCCCTTTAGTGTTGAAAGCAAAATGAACGGCGAGACAAAGAGCCAGGTGATTGTTGAAACCGTGGAATACGACATGGATGTGGACGATTCCATTTTCCATATGCCCGAAACAGAAAAGAAGGAGGAACCGGCAACAGGGGAAAAGAAATAAGCACGCTTTTTTTAAATGTGATTGATCTATCCGGGAACAAAAGGTTGTTAGTCGTTTGTAAACGAGTGCAAAAGGTTTAATTTCTGAATTTGAACGGGACAATTAATTGCAATCTCCTTTTCATGGAAAAAGAGGGCGTGTTTTATGTAAACATGTTAGGCATAATAAATGAGAATTAAGACGATAACATATTTGATAATTTCAGTATCCCTAATTTTGGGATTGATAATTTATATAGGTTTTAGAGATAACTTAATAATTAACAGACTGATACATATGGAAGTAATCAAAGATTATTGTTCGCTTATTAAGCTTCCAAATTGGTTTATATATTCACTTCCTGATGCCTTATGGATGTTTGCTTTGATTTTGTTGATTGTTACAATATGGAACTTTACTTTAAGTAAACCTTGTATTATATGGATTATAATATCGTTTTTGACTGGAATTTTATTTGAGATTTTACAGAAACCAAAATTTATTATAGGAACATTTGACTATATTGATTTAATATTTATAATAGTAGCATCAATATTTCCAATTTTATTAACATTTAAATTAAAAGGAGTAAAAAAATGAAAAGAAAAAATTATTTAAAACATTTTGTTTCACTTTTAGTGGTTGTTGCTTTTATTGTTTTAGCAGTAGCTTCAAGTGAAAGTGAAGGAGAAAAAACAGAATCTGGAATTAACTTAAATTTTGAACAGATTGGTTATTACAAAGGAGAAAATAAATTGAGATATTTTACTTTTTATGTTAATTCATCTGAAACTCTTAATCCAGATTCAATTACAGAAGATGTTTTTGAAGCTTTGAAAAAACATGGTTCAAAACAAATGAATACATCGGGGCAAGTAATTCTACTTTACTAAAATAGAAAGATAAATTTTTATTGTATAATTAATTCAATATCAGTATATTTGCACCATTATTAACGCTCTGGTCA
>JAADJA010000073.1 GCA_013151015.1 Chlorobiota bacterium | reverse complement strand
AGGTTCTCATAATAAAACCCACGCCATGATATATTTGACCACAAACAAAACCTGTGTCTTGATTGAAGAAATATAAATCAAGTACCTCCCTTAAAGTACTGTCTTGGTATATTTTGTTCCATTGGGCATAATTATAAGAAGTCATTTGGGTTAAAACAATCAGTAATAAAAGTGCTTTTTTCATAATTTGGTTTTATTAATACAAGACTATCGCTGCGAATGTCCCAGATTTTATTTCAGGTCAAATATAGTCATTCTCTTTGATTTTTTTCTTCATTCTTTAACGTTTGCTTAAGAAATTAATCAAGTTTTCTTGTGAGGACGAATGTGCCATAACAATTCTATATATGCAATATTACATTTATTTCTTCATTGAATGATTGTCAATATACATAGGTTTCAGCATTATGGCAAGTATTACAGAATACTATCTTTCTCATTTTGGATTTATTAAAAACCTACCCGATCATCCCCAAAAACTCCTCCTCCGAGATGATTGGGATATTCAGTTCACGGGCTTTTGCCAGTTTGTTGGGACCAATGTTTTCCCCTGCAAGGAGATAATCCGTTTTTTTGGAAACCGAAGATACGGCCTTCCCGCCATTTTCCTCTATTGTCTTTTTGATCTCATCCCTTGTAAAATTCTGGAGCTTGCCGCTGGCAACAATGCTCAACCCTTCCAGTTTTGATGATTTCGGGGAAGCAGATTCAGTCATCTCAAATTGCAAGCCTTTTTCCTTTAACCTGTTTACTATTTCGATATTTTTTTCTTCGCTAAAAAACCGGATGATGCTTTCCGCAATCTTCTCCCCTATTTCGTCCACCAGGACCAGCTCCTCAAATGTAGCTTTCATCAACGTATCCATGTCCCGGTAGTGTCGGGCAAGCTTCTTGGCGACCGTTTGTCCCACATAACGGATGCCCAATGCAAAGAGGACTTTCTCAAACGGCGTCTTTTTCGATTCTTCAAGCCCCTTCAAAATATTGGAAACCGTTTTTTCCTTGAAACTCAGCCTTTTCTCTTTTTTGTCACCAGAGGCTTCAATGGTTTTCTCCAACCCGATCAGGTTTTCATAGTTCAAATCGTACAGATCGGCCACATTACGTATTAAACCTTTATCAAAAAGCATTTCCACTTTTCCTTCGCCAAGACTGTCGATATTCATTGCTTTGCGGCTGATAAAATGTTCGATTTTTCCTTTGATCTGTGGAGGGCAACTTTCTTCATTGGGGCAATAATGGGAAGCTTCGCCTTCCTCTCTCACCAAGGGAGTCCCACATTCAGGACAAATCTCGATATACTTTAATTTATGGGAACCGGCAGGCCTTTGCCCCAATTCCACACCCACGATTTTCGGGATTATCTCCCCGCCTTTTTCCACATACACCATATCACCTTCACGCACATCCAGGGCTTCGATAATATCCGCATTGTGCAGCGAGGCCCGTTTCACGGTTGTCCCGGCCAACTGCACCGGCTCCAGATTGGCAACGGGGGTAATTGCCCCAGTCCGCCCCACCTGATAAGTTATTTTGTTCAAACGTGTCAAAACCCGCTCGGCCTTGAATTTATAGGCAATAGCCCAGCGGGGCGATTTTGCAGTCTCACCTAACTCCTCCTGTTGTCGGTACGAATTTACTTTAACCACCACGCCATCGATCTCCAGGGGAAGCTTGTCACGACCGTTGTCCCAATCGCGGATAAATTCAAATACCTCCTCCATGTTTTTGCACTTGGCAAGGTAACCGGGCACATTAAATCCCCACTTTCTCGCTTCCAGCAAATTATCGTAATGGTTGTCAAAGGGAAGGTTTTCGCCCAGGACATAATAAAGATAGCAATCCAAAGGTCGGCGGGCCACTTCGGCGGAATCCTGCATTTTCAAACTTCCAGAAGCCGCATTGCGGGGATTGGCAAAAGGGTCTTCCCCATTTTCTATCCGTTCCTTATTGAATTTTGCAAAACCCGCCAGCGGGATAAATATCTCCCCCCGGATTTCAAGATTTGCGGGATAATCGCCTTTCAGTTTCAATGGGACACTTCGGATAGTTTTCACATTATTGGTCACAACATCGCCCACAACACCATCGCCACGGGTGACTGCATAATCAAGCAATCCATCTGCATAAGTAAGGCTGATGGAAACGCCATCGTATTTCAGTTCGCACACATATTCGATTTCCTCATCGGGGAGCAGCTTCCTGACCCGCGTATCAAAGTCGGCCAACTCTTGCTCCGAATAGGTATTGGAAAGCGAAAGCATGGGATATTTATGTGTACGCTGCTGAAAGTCCTTGGTAATTTCGCCGCCCACTCTTTTTGTCGGGGAATCGGGCTCGGCAAATTCGGGATACTTCTGTTCCAGCTTTATCAACTCCGCAAGCATCATATCAAAATCATAATCGCTCAAAACCGGTTGCGACAGGACATAATATTTGTAATTGTTCTCGTTGATAATATCCGTGAGTTCTTTTATTCGTTGTTGAGCTTTTTCTTTGTTCATTAATTCCATTTTAAGATAATTTGTCAAGTTCTTCAATTATACGAAAAACGGGTTAAATTTACACATTTTGCTGTAATGAAACCGGGTTAATAATATCGCATCTCTGGTGCTTTTGTCCTCTGCCGATTCCGTTTTACCCTAATGTCGTACCTGTGGTGCTATTTACTTTGCAAGCGGCAGGCAGCACAAGAGGTGCGACATTATTAATAAACAATAGCTCGGTAAATAATTATAACTTATTGATTGCTATATGTTTGCAATTTGGTACATTTTTTAAGCACAATATTGTAAGTCAAAACGTTGCGCTCTTTGCGGCGTTGCGCGAGAAAAAATTTACCGAAGTATTGACAAACAGATTTTGTATAAATTTTCCCGTTTCATGTACAAATGCTATCATGAAAATACATATCGAAAAAGTCTTATGGGAAAAAGTCCATGTTCTTATATATGTAAATCGTTTGATTTGCATTGTACGGGTTCATCCAATGCAATAATTTATCGATCATCCCGGGGGAAATCGTTGTTTCATATTCAATGTTCGGAAAAACCGCTTTCACGTTCCCCACCCTTTTTTCCAGGTTGTCTTTCTCATAAAAAAGGAAAAACCGGGGTTGAGGTGCCCTTAAATAATTTCTTATGGCCACTAATTTCTCATCGTGATTCTCACTGGTGACTGGGTATTCCTTGATCCATTGCCCAAGATAATACATGGGGATCAGTTTCACATAACTTATATTTGAGTTCTCCAAGACCACCGCTCTTATATCATCGTACTTTGATAAATATACCATGGATTCGACCCTTGCCCTTTTTGAATACATGGTAGAAATAACAGGCAACAGCATAAGATTTACTGCCCAGAAGAAAACCCAGGACGATTTGAGCAGTTTTTTTCTTTTGGCAAAAAACGCTGATTTATCCAGGAAATCCTGCCAGCCAATCATACCAAGGATAATCACAAAGGGCACAATGGGAAGGATAAAACGTTCCTGTTTATTGGGGAAGGCCGAATGGAAAAGCAAAAACAAAAATGCAGGAAGAAAAAGGATCAGATGTTTTTTCCACGAACGGAAGAAGCCAAAGAAAATACCAAAACTAATGGGCGGGATCAAAATACCGAGGATCAACAGTATATAATTATACCACGGACCGGTGAAATAATTAGTGGCGTGTTCCATATTGTATCTGATGTATTCACCGAGTTCGGCAAAAGGCCGGCCCCAAGTAAAATAATCAATCCCTCCCTGCACCAACGCAACCGAGGACAGAAACCCCGCACCATATATTAAAGCTTCCTTCCAGCGCAGTTTTATCAAAAGTGCCAGTCCAATTCCCAAGGCAAAAACACCCGTTTGGAAACGTACCGAAAAAGCAAGGCCCACAATAAACCCCGAAAGAAGAAAATACCCAACGGCCTTCTTTTCGTCCCAATGTTCGATGATAATCCAAATGCCGTAAATCAGGAAAGGGATACAAACAACCTCTACCAGGTTGCGCACACTTAGGAAAGGCATAAACCAGAAAACGGCCAAAAGCAATCCCGTAATCTTTGCTGTTTTTTCGTTTGATAGTTTCAAGGTGATTTTGTAACCAAAATAAACGATGATAAGCGAAAATGCCCCGTGCAATAAGCGAATGATGAGCATTTTAAATTGCGGGTCCGATATCCCGATTGATTTCAGGAAAAGCAGCACAAGGTATTGGCTCCCAACATAAAAAAAACTGTGGCCTGAGGGAACGGCATCCATTGTACTGCCAGGCAACCAGTTATTGTAGTCGAAACCGTCCACCCAGGATTGCGCAGCTTCGATAATCAGGAAATGATCGTCGTGCATCCCAAAACCCTTGGCAAAAATTGCTGCCACAAGGCGCGTAATCACTGCCAACCACATTATCAGTTTAAGCGGTTTGTTCTCCCACAATCTTGCAATTAGTTCTTTCATCAACGTTTTTTTCAACCGACAAAAATAGGTTTTATACCGAAAGAAATCAGGCCTATTGGATAAATATTGTAATTTTATTGATTGACTTCTTTCGAGCATTACCAGTCCTAAAAGGCTTTGCTCTAACAAAGCTGTCAAGAACCAGTATATTAAGTAAAAATTAAGGTTCAATGTTTCTGGCCAATCAATTAAAACACTATTTTTGTAATATGGTAGAGGTTTTTGCGATACGGATTATGGAAGACAGGGATTTTGAAGCTTTCAGGGAAAGGTTGTTCGATCGATTACCTGAATCAAGCCAACAGAAAATCAATACGTTCAAAAACCTCCCCGATTTGCAAAGGTCGCTCCTCGGAGAGGTGATCGCACGAAGGGTTTTGAGTGAAAAAACGGCAACCCCTGGCAAAGCTATTGTCTTTGAAAAATCGGAAAAAGGAAAGCCTTATCTCGCCGGGCATTCAAATCCTTATTTCAACATTTCCCATTCGGGCAATTATGTTGTGCTTGCTTTTGCCGATGAGGAGGTGGGGATTGACGTCGAGAAGATACGGCCTATCAACTATCGAGTCGCGAAACGCTTTTACAGCAAGGCCGAATTTGCCGAACTTGACAAAAAAGACGGACAGGAAAAACTTGAATTCTTTTTCGATTTATGGACGTTGAAAGAAAGCTATTTAAAACTGCTCGGCAAAGGTTTGACAAAATCATTGAGTTCTTTCACAATAAATAAATCCGGTTCCGTGTTCAGCTTAAGGGATGGCAAAACAGAAATCAAATCCGTTTTTTTCAAGCAGTATTTATTGGATACGGAATACAAACTATCGGTCTGTTCCCTTGCACCCAATTTCATGGACGAAATAAACGTACTAAACATATCAGATCTATAAGATGATAAAAAAGCCACAAAACGTAGCATTGGTCCTCTCAGGTGGGGGTTCCCGGGGAATGGCCCATATTGGCGTTATCGAGGAAATACTCAAACACAAGCACAAAATAACTTCAGTGGCGGGAACAAGCATTGGCTCGGTGGTGGGCGGTGTTTATGCGGCCGGCAAGTTGGGGGAATACAAAAACTGGGTGAGCGGACTTGGAAAAATGGACATTTTTCGTTTGATGGATTTTGCCATAACAAAAAGCGGTTTCATCAAGGGGGAAAAGATTTTTTCGGAACTGGAGAAAATGCTGGGGCCCGTGAACATCGAAGATTTGGCCATACCGTTTGCCACCGTGGCCGTTGCCATCAACCTCCATAAGGAAATCGTGTTCACTTCCGGCCCGTTGCGCAAGGCAGTCCGGGCTTCGGTTGCCGTTCCCACCATCCTCACGCCCGTACAATACAAAGGGATGGAGCTGGTGGACGGTGGGGTGCTGAACCCATTGCCTCTCAACCTTGTGAAACGAAACAAAAAAGACCTTTTGATTGCCGTTGACCTGAACGCCGACATAAAATACACCAAACCAAGAAACGTTAGAATCGCAAAAAAGGAACAAAGCAATTACCTGGCTTTATGGGAACAAGTAAATAAACGATGGACCCACTTTTTCTCAAAAGAAAAAAACCCCAAGGCAGGTTATTTTGATCTGCTCACCAAATCAATCTATGCCATGCAGGCAAGATTGACAGAGACTTCCATCAAAAAATACAAGCCCGATATCCTTGTTCAAATATCCAGGGATTCGTGCGACCTCTTTGAATTCCACCGTGCCACAGAAATGATAGAATACGGACGGAGGCAGGCGAGGAAGGCGCTTTTGCAGTAAGCAATACCAGCTTACCCGATGACTTGAATTCATCGGATGAATTTCCAAAAAAAGCTGTTCGTCCTGTTAAAAACCAGCCGCTTATGCAACGACATCAATATATTTCTTGTCTTTAATTTACATCCTTTTGTACAAACCAAACTTGTCGCCTTATGAAAAATGCTATCTTTTCGATCTCCGCTTTTTTAATTATCGGTATTGCACAAGCACAGTATTATAATGAATGGCAAGAGCCTGTGGCAATTACCGATTCTATTTCCCTTAATTCAAATCCGGCAGTTTTAACAAGTTTTGAAGATGGGAACAATGATGTTTTCTGTTTTTACGAAAAACGATTTTCAGAAAGTTCACCGTCACAAATCTGGTACCGCAACATTTACACAATGACGGATGAACAACTTGTTTTGGGCGATGATATTGTTGAGTACAGAAATCCCAAGGTATTTGTTTACCCTTTCTCTTATTATAATAATTCGAGGTATTTTCTTTTTTACGAATCAAATGAAACCGGTAATTTTGACATTTATGGGATGGAGGTTTATATTGACGGCACTTTTGGCCCCTCGTTCCAAATGACGGCCAACGACATGGACAACAGCTCGTTTTTCATTTCCCATTACTACAATTTAGATATTTCAGCATGTTGGAAATCGGGAAATGGCATCCAGTTTTCAAACATTTTGTTTTCAGGGGACACATTGCTATTTGAAGAAATCCACACAATTGACACAAACAACAGCTATGACCCGGTTTGTTTGATGGAGGGCGGTGTCAACAGGTTCGTTGCTTATAGAAAAATCATAAATGACAGTTCGAAAATTTACTTTTCCGAATTTGACGAAATCGGAAATACCTGGACAGAACCTGACACCCTGTATGCCACCGGTAACAACATCAACCTCAATACCGTAGGTTACAGTTATGATTTCCCGAGCGATAACTTATGTTGGGAAAACAATGGCACAATCATGTTTTACGATACTTGGCAGAACCAAACAGAAGCCATAGAAACCTGGGTTTCCGGAAACTACGAACCATCATATATCACAAGTATGATTGGTGTCAAAACTTTTTACCCTGTAATTCTTACTTTTTGTTCCGGCGAAGGGAACAACAGGGAAATATACTCTTTGGGAGATTGGGGGGATATCCACACAATAACGGACAACAACTATTTTGAAAGCAATCCCGAAATTTTTTATGAAAGGCTTCATTATTATTACTTTAACGCTGTTGATATCTGGGAAACACATAAAAACAACAAACGGGTTTTATTTATGTCACGAAAATCATTTGATCTTTCAGGGGGCATCAAAGACAACAAGAGCGGGACAAACCGATCGATTAAAGCTTCGCCCAACCCTTTCAAAAATGAACTCAATATCGAATACTTTCTTTCGACCAACGATGAAGCATCCATTGACATTTATTCAATAAATGGGAAACCGATCGACCATATAAGTATCGACAAACCTCACAAAGGCTGGAACACGAACAACTGGGAACCAATAACCAATTTGCCCAATGGGGTTTATTTTATTGTCTTCAAAAACGGAAATGAAATTTATGCAAAGAAAGTAGTCCATAAATAACAATGAAAACCGCAAAGCCCCACATTATGAAAAAGCTTACCATTATCCTCGCATTGGTATTCACAATTCAACAAGGCTTTTCCTACACCTGTGAAAATTCATTTTATTCTACTGAAATGAATACCATTTACAATGTCCATTTTTCCAACAAATTATTATTGGGATGGAAAAGCAGGATGGGGGGATTGATGAACATCCGAATCAGATTGGTTCTATCAACGTTTCCCCAAACCCAATCACAAACCAAACGACCATCAAGCTATCCCTCCCGGAAACAAATATCATTGACAATGCAATATCCATTTTTTACAACCAGGGCAAAATAGTGGACGAGATAAAAATCGGAACCAACCCTAAAATCATCTGGGACAGGGGAAATTTACCATCAGGCATTTATTTTATGGCTATCAAAACCAAAAACGGAAATCTCTCAAAAAAGTTTATAATCCTTTAAAAACCAATTACCGTGAAAAAAGCCATCATTATCTCAATTGTCATATTTATTTCAATTTCGACCAAATTGCAGGTTTATGAAACATGGTCGGCACCTATTGCCTTAACCGATTCATCAAGCTATAATTCCAATCCATTGGTGGCTATCCGGAAGCAGATTACCGAAACCCCAAAATCATTGGTTCAATTTCCTTGTTTACGAATGCAATGCAAGCAATAATGGCCATTATGACATTTTTGGGGTGAAGTTCGGTGAAAATGGTCTGGTCGGCAACAGTTTCAGGTTAACGGATACCGAATATGACGAAAACTCTTTTTATGGTACAAGTGCCATGCAAACTTGTTGTTGGGAAAGTGAAGGCAATATTATTGCAACAGAGGTTCAATATGTTGGTGAGTACGGCTATTACTATGATGTTTTCGATATTTGGCAAACAGAAATAGAAGGTTACGATGTCCTTTTCTTGTCAAAGGCTTCGTATGTATTTGGGGCAATTAAAGAAAATAGTGCAATACATCTTGATATTTCACCGAATCCCATTTCCTCGAATCAAAATATCAGGATTCACACGTCTGAAGATATCTCGATTTACACAGCACAGGTTTATTCGGCTAAGGGAAATTTAATTTTAAAAACAGATCTTAATCCACATATCCACAAATATGAAATAAACCTGGGAAATACCAAAGCAGGTGTCTATATACTGAAGATCCAAACTTCAAAAGGGATTGTTGTCAGGAAACTGATCAAGAAATAATATTGCCCTCGCTGTCATATTTTACAATGGATTTCTTTTTCCAACGGCCCGTAAGATAATAAAGATACGACAGGGTCATCCCAATGAACCAACCGATTGGCGTTGCCCACCAGATTCCGGTTACGCCAAAATGCCGCGAAAGAAAATAGGCGGCCGGGATACGGATAACCCATAAAGCAATCAAAGTTATGAACATAGGTACCAATGTGTCGCCCGCACCGCGCATCACACCGTTAAACGCAAACAAAACCGAGAACAGGATGTAAAAAGCCCCGACAATAACAAGATACTCGGATCCAATTCTGATTACGTTTTCGTCAGTTGTGAACAAGGACATTAAATTGCTTGAAAAAATGAGGGCGACCAGGGAAATGCTCACGGCAATGAGCGAAGTTATTTTGAGCGTTGCAATAAGCCCGGCCTTTACCCTTTCCGGTTTATTGGCCCCGAGGTTTTGCCCGACAAATGTTGCAAGTGCCGCTGCAAAGTTCATGGCGGCCATGGCAGCCAATGAATCAATGCGCATGGCAATGGAATAGGCGGCAATCACATCCGTACCGAACAGGTTCACGATCCACACCAATGCCAACAGGCCAATAGCAACGATGGACTGTTGGAAACCTGACGGAAGCCCTATACGCAAACTTTGCTTGAAAATTTTCCGGTCGAATGTAATCCGCAACAAAGAAAGTTTCACCACATCGTGGTATTTGTTCAAATAAAGGATAGCGGTAATAAAAGCACCTCCCTGCGAAATTATCGTTGCATAGGCCACACCGGCAATCCCCCAATGGAAATGGGCCACAAAAACATAATCGAGGATTATATTGGTCACGGTGGAAACCATCATAAAGTAGAGCGGGGTCTTGGAATCGCCCAGCCCGCGCAAAATGGCCGAGGTGCCGTTGAACCCAAAAAAGAAAACCAGGCCCAGGATGTAAATCTTGAAATAAAGGCTGGCGTATGGGATTACATCTTCGGGCAATTGAATCAACCTGAAAATGGCCTCGCTATAATACCATCCGAGCAAACTTATAATTACGGAAGCCACGAAAAGGACAATGTACAAAGTATCAATGGTCCGTTTCACTTTCTCCATCTTTTTTGCGCCAAAATACTGTGCAACAAGGATAGTGGCACCGGTCGCAAATCCGATAACAAGGGAAATCAAGGTAAACAACAAAGGAAAAGAAGCCCCAACTGCAGCCAGCGCCTCCTTACCGATAAATTGCCCTATGATAATGCTGTCAACAATGTTGTACATTTGCTGGAACACATTACCGAGCAACATGGGCGTTGCAAACTGCAAAATCAACTTACTCTCTTTCCCTACCGTTAAATCTTTCATTCACCTTGAAATTCAAAAACCGCAAAAGTAAAGTAAAGAAATGTAATTTATTGTAATTGTAAAATGTAATTGATGGAAACTATTGGTGTTTGATGGTTTGCCCGTCCGTAGTTTGCGAAAGCGGGCAATTAGGTTTTGGTTGTTTCTTTTTACAAATTATGAGGAAAAAAACAAACCCCAATATTCCTGTAAATCTAAAATATTTCATGTGATTGCCAACGATTTGAATATGGTCTGTTTGGCATTTTGGAACACTTCATTTTCAACCTATAATTAGTTTTATTTGATTTTTAGCCCGGTTCTTTGTTAGTTCCAGTTATTTTATTATTCTTGCATTTACCAAGCTGTCAATCAACAATTTAAACATTTCAACTAATTCAAGAATCATTTCTTTATTTCCTGCCCTCCTTTGGATTACACATATTAGTTCGGCGGTTCTTGATTTTGAATCCGTATGATATGATATTGAATAAACATTGTATTTGAGTAAAGACTTTTGAATTTCTTTTGTTATTGTTTCCTTTACTAAATCTGGCCGGTTACTTTTAATCAGATAATGTTTATCAAATTCTTTCCAGCCTATTTCAATTTTTGATTTGCTGAACTTTTTTAATATCCTCTCAATAAAATCTTCCCAACTCAATACGAATTTAAAGTTCTGACTTGATGAAAAGGAAATCTCAAACTTTAAAGGCCTGCTGTCTGAAACCGAAATTCCAATATCCCATTTTTTATGTGGGATTGAAATATTATGAATTTCAAGATCATGCCCAGAGTTATACTTAATTTTAAATTCCCCATTAAGTTCCTTTGCAATTTCTTTCCACATTTCTCTTTCTGGAAAATTGTCAGTATAACCAAATGATGGCCCCTTAATGACTGTTGGAACTATATTGTTGTCTTTTTCTTTGCTCATCTTTCTTTTTATTTGGGGTTAATGGTTGGTAAATAAGGCGTACCGCGTTTTAAAAACGCTTCTTTTCAAACTAAAACCAACTTTCATTTGAAAATGTGACTTGTAAACTTACAACTATTTGTGGCATGCATTATACATATTCTTTTGCACTCGCTATTTTATATTGTTACGAATTCCCGAAAATTATTTCTGTCAATCACCTTTGCTTCTGCATTATATGTTTCAATAAATGTTTTGGGCAATTTTGCTTTTTTCCTGGCATTCCATTTAAATTCAT
>JAADJA010000155.1 GCA_013151015.1 Chlorobiota bacterium | reverse complement strand
AAAAAAGTACAATGAATCACCGTGGCAATTTCTTGACAGGATATCAATGTCCCCGTCATTGTCAATGTCCAATGGTTTTGACCTATAATAACATCCAAAAGAAACGTGTGAATAAAGTTGGTGGGGGATCCATTCGTTTCCATTGTTGATGTTTTCGATCCATTTTATTTCTGTTTCTCTCTCAGTTGTCCAAAAGCCATCAAAATATGATGTTGATACCAGAATATCCTCGTCGCCATCATTGTCAAAATCGGCAAATTCCAAAGACTCCACCTCCCAGCATACGGTATCGATTATCCCATCATAAATAATTGTCCCATCGGGCACGATATGATATCTTGCAAGTGCCCCATGGTATCCAAAAAACACATCTGGGTTTCCGTCATTGTCAATGTCGGTAATGGCAACTTTGGTACTGTGAGTTAAACTGTCAGGATTAGAAAGGGCAGTTATTACATAATTGCCACTGTTTTTGTGTTCAATCCAACCGGAATGACCGGACGAATAAAAAATTTCTTTTACCTGGTCATTGTTCACATCAAACGCCAATACGTCATAAGGAAGACCGACAACCGTGATGGGAAAAATAGCTTCACCGAAGTTGCCGACACCATCATTTTTAAACCAATATCCATTGGATAGAACATCTTCATCCCCGTCATTGTCAATATCGTAAGCAGTAACCGTTTTTCTCCCGCCTATTTCAGAGATTGTTATTTGTTCTCCAAATATCCCATTTCCAAGGTTCTCGTTCCAGGCTACTTTTTGGTCTGAATAAAATGCCGACAGTACGTCCAAATCCCCGTCATTATCCAAATCGCTTGCAAAAACCCTTTCGGCATGCCCTGTATTTTCACTTATGATGTTTTGCTGGCCAAAAGACCCGTTACCGTCATTTTCGTACCAGGCAATTTTCCCATCCCAGAATGAAGCGGATAGAATGTCATTGTCCCCATCGGAATCAATATCATCGGAATAGACAGACCTTCCGTCATCAATTGATGTTGTAATAATATGTTTCTCAAAAAAAACACCTCCATTTATATTTTCGTACCATGCAAGTAAACTTTCTTCCCTTGCTATTGCTATTATGTCATTATCACCATCATTGTCAAGGTCTTTTGCATATACTGATCCCACTTTCCCCAAATCATCGTCAATAAGGTTTTGAAATCCAAAATTCCCGTTACCGTCATTTTTATACCATGCTAATTTACTTCCCATCCAACCGCCCGAGACCACATCATTGTTACCATCCCCATCAATATCAATAGCATAAACCAATTGGGCCGAAAATACACTGTCCGAAATAGTATTTGCCTGATAAAAATTCCCACTTCCATCATTTTTGCACCAGTAAATGGAATTTTCGGATTGCGATGCCAAAAGAACATCCTGATACCCATCATTATCAATATCAATTACAGACACATCTGTAATCCCCTGAATATCCAGTTTTATATCCTGCTGAAAGCCAAACTCCCCTGCACCAAAATTTTCTACCCAGGAAATCCTGTTTCCCGGCCCATTCATTATAATGTCCATATCACCATCGTTATCCAAATCTACAGGTATCATCACCGAAGGGGAATATATGTTTCCAAAAGAAACTATGTGTTCCGTTTGGAAATTTTGGGCTTGCAATACCGAAACTGCAACCAAAAGAAATAGGTTTAAGGTAGTTTTTTTCATGGTTTATGATTTAATGATTTTCCACAAATATATTAAAAAAAGGATGATATCCCAAACAAAATCAGGTAACGGTAGCATCAAGTCAGGTAACGGTCAACAAAACGATATTATCTATTGAACGGCCTTAATAAACCCTTGGCCTGAATTGTTTTTTCGCAAACTAAAACCGGACATTATCCCCCTGCCCATCACAGGTTGCCTGCCAGCAGCAGGCTGGTATCTGTGATGGAATCAGACATGCCAACAGTTTCAAATTGTTGGGGAAAAGATAAAGTTGATACTGGATTCATGGAAAGTCGGATTGGAAGACCGCTTTTTTTCAACCAGTCGGGTTGCCTGCACCATTGGCCTGCTTCAACCCAACTGGTTTGGTCCTGCCATCTGTTGGTGTTGTCACCAACAGGGCAATTATTCTTTCAAAACCTTTCCACTTTTAATTAGAATATCTTTGTTGTTGGTTATCCTGTAAAAATAAACACCTTTTGGTAATTCCCTCAAAAAGATAGTTGTATTTCCTGATTTCAGAATGGAATTACAAATAAGCCGTTTTCCCTGTGCGTTGTAAACAGCGACATTTGCCGGTAATGAAATTTCACTTGGAACATGGACAATGAACTTATCCTGAAAGGGGTTTGGGAAAACCCTAATCCCGTTTTCCATGTTTTCTGATAAACCAACCGGTATATCCGGGTCAAATTCCGTTTTTCTCAAAATCCATTTTTCAGGGTCTATCGCAACGGAAGAAACCGTGTTCTCAAATTGGAAAATGAATTCCTGTGTCTGTTCATCGTTCCATACGGTGATTGTGGTGTCACCTCCTCCTAAAAAATTGAATTTTATTTGAACGGGCATTTCAAAAACCGGGCGATATCCCCACAATTCTTCCTGTCCCTGGTAAATCACAAGATTGAGTTCGTTGTCCCCGTTTTGGTAATAATTGTAAAAATATTTGGGATAACGCTCATCATAAACCCACTGATCAAAGAAAAACCCCAATTCCATTCCCGAAGTGTTTTCAAATGTTTCCTGCAAATCTTCGGTCGTGGCGTTTCCGTACATAAATTGTGGGTTGGAAGCATAATCGTGCAAAGCCTCAAAAAACAAATCATCGCCCAGCACACCGCGCAACATATGCAAGGTATAGGAGCCTTTGCTGTAAATGATGCTTTGAAAAATATTGAAAGTATCCTGTGCATTTTCGAGGTAAAGCGTCCCCGCATTCCAGTATTCTTCGTTTGAAATGTAAGCCTTGTAGGCATTGAAGCCATATTTGTGCTCTTCCCAAAGGGCCTCGGAATAAGTGGCAAAGCCTTCATTGAGCCAGGCGTGGTGCCAGTCGGAACAGGTAATGTTGTCGCCGAACCACATATGTGCAAGTTCGTGCACCGAAATGTAAATCCAGGATGGTTTCATGTTATTGGTGATGGTGTTGGTCTGGTTTTCGATGGCGCCATAAAACCCAAGCTGTGTCATCCCGTATTTCTCGTTGCTGAAGGGATAAACACCGTAAGTATCCGAAAAAAACTGGATGGCATCGGGCATTTCCTGGACGCCCAATTGGGATTGCGCCAGGTCTTCGTCAAAAACATAATAAATCAATGGGTAGGATTCCCCGCCAGTTCCATTGAATTGCTCCTGGAATTCCACATAATTCGAAATGGCCGCCATCACATAATAAGTGACGATTGGGTAGCGATGCCGCCATTCAAAGGTTTTGGTGTCACCATTGTCGATCACATTTTCCAAAACGCCATTTGATACTGCCATCAACTCAATTCCATTGTAAGTCAATTCGGGGATGGTAATATCCACATAAACCGAGTCGGGTTTGTCTTCCGGGCCATCTTTGCACGGATACCAGTAATGCGCCAGGTAAGGCGTTGAGAGTGTGGCAATGATGGGCTCGCCCGATCCGTGGGATTCATAGCGCAAACCCTTGTATCCACCGGCCATAACCGGGACTCCATGATAATAGACTTGTAAATCAATTAAATCACCCGGGCTGTAATTCGTCTCCAACTGAATGACTATTTCATCATTGTCCTGGTAAAAACTTTCGCTGGGCGCACTTATGCTGTCAACCGTCAATGCACTGTTCAGGTTGAGGTGCAGGGAATTTAGCCCTTCGGCAACTGGCGTGAACCTAATAACAACACTTCCTTCGATATAAGGTGATGCGACACCGATTTCAATATCGAGGTGATAGAATTTCACATCAATATTTGTGTCGCCCTTAAAAGTGGCGTTTTTGATCACGAATTCCTTAAAGGTTTTAAATTCCAGATCATAGTGTTGTTGGAGTTCAGCGGATTTCTGTGAAAAACCGGACAGAAAGACGAGGGCAAAAAATAGTGTGGGGAATATTTTTATTTTCATGCGAGTAGATATTTTAAATGTTTAAAAGAAGACAATGTATTCCATCTAAAAGTTCATTTGATACCATTACTAAAAATAAGCTTTCAACTAATGACGATTTAATGACCCACTTGATTACTATTTAATTGCCCGCCTTCGCAAGCTACGGACGTGCAAGCCTCCAATTACCATTAATTACATTTCAATACCTTTATAAACCTCCATCAATTTAACCACTTCCACCGCTTCCTTAACATCATGCACCCGAAGGATATTCGCTCCATTTAAAAGTGCAAGTGTATGGATTACCGTTGTTCCGTTTAGTGCTTCTGATGGTTTTGTCCCGAGGACTTTGTATATCATTGATTTTCTTGAAATGCCCACCAACAAAGGACAACCAAAATCTTTGAATGAAGATAGATTCTTTAGAAGCATATAATTGTCTTCAAGGGATTTCCCGAAGCCAAACCCAGGGTCAAGGATGATATTTCCTGTAATACCCAGTTCTTTCAGTTTGGAAAGCCGTTGTTTGAAAAACCCGGTTATTTCCTTCACAACATTGGAATATTGTGGGTTCTGTTGCATGTTTTTCGGGGTTCCTTTTATGTGCATCAGGATGTAGGGGACTTTCAATTGGGCAATAGTTTGGAACATCTCAGGATCAAAAAGACCTCCTGAAATATCGTTGATGATATGTGCCCCTGCATGAATTGCTTTTTTGGCAACTTCGCTTCTATATGTGTCAATGGAAAGAATAGCTTCGGGAAATTCTTGTGCGATTTTTTTTATGGCAGGGATCAACCTTCTGGTTTCATCTTCCAGTATCACATCCTCCGCCCCCGGTCGTGTGGAAACCGCACCGATGTCGATAATGTCGGCACCCTCTTCAAGCATTTTTTCCACCCTCAATAGAAACCCCTTTTCATCCTTGTAAAAACCACCATCATAAAATGAATCGGGCGTAAGGTTCAAAATCCCAATTATGAGGGGTTTTTCGAGGCTGATTGATTTGGTTTTGAACTGTAAGTGATGTTGCATTATCTTTTCTTTTTTTTTCGAAATATATATTTGCTTATGCAATAAAAAGTAAAAGGCAAATTTACAATTTTGTTAATTATTTTTCCATATAAAAAGCATGGGCAAACATAATCATTCTATTTTTGTTGCTTCATATCGAAAAGTTCAGCAAATGGATAAAACGTCAAAACAATTTGAAAAAGCCATAAATACCTGCCGGGAGGTTTTTCAGGAAAAGATGAAAGATTATGGCAGTGCATGGCGGATATTGCGCACCACATCGCTCACCGATCAGATTTACATCAAGGCCAACCGGATCCGCAGCATCGAAAGTATGCAAACCCAAAAAGTGGACGAAGGGGTGAAACCGGAGTTTATCGGTATCGTGAACTATTCGGTCATGGCGTTGATCCAGTTGGAACTTGGGGTTGGCGACAATATCGAAATGGATGAATCAAGGGCAATCGAGCTTTACGAAAAACATATTTATGAATCCAAGGCGCTCATGGAAAACAAAAACCATGATTATGGGGAGGCATGGCGGAATATGCGCATCAGTTCGTTGACGGATATTATCCTGATGAAACTGTTGCGCATCAAGCAAATAGAGGACAATGAAGGGAAAACCATTGCCTCGGAAGGCCTGGATGCCAATTATGCCGATATTGTCAACTATTCCCTTTTCGCTTTGATCAAGTTGGATGAGGCCGAACAAAATGCTAACGTTAATTGATGACTGAAACGCAAAATAAATATTTAGGCTGGATATTTTTGATCGTTCTTGGGCTTACCGGGTACATGATAAGATTTATAGAAGATTATAGTTCTTCTTTTCTCGCTGTCCTTATTGCAGGGATTGTACTTGCCATTGTTTACAGGAGAAAATTCACTGCTTCGCAAGCCCACATCAGCCGCGTTTTACTTGGTGTTTTGTTTGTTTTTTCGGGATTTGTAAAAGGTGTGGACCCGATTGGCACGGAATACCGTATTGTTGATTATTTCATCGCCTATGGAACCGATTGGGCCTTTCCAATGGCACTCCCATTGTCGGTTATTATGAACGCCGCCGAATTTGTGTTGGGAATGATGTTACTGTTCAATGTGAAAATCCGAGTAACCCTATGGCTCACATTGCTGATGATGGTATTCTTTACATTCACTACTATAAATGACGCTTTATACAATCCGGTCCCTGATTGTGGCTGCTTTGGAAGTGCGATAATTATCAGCAACTGGCAAACATTTTATAAGAACCTCCTGATATTGGCTTTCCTGATGGTGGCCTTTTTCGCACAAAATAAGTTGAAGCCCTGGTTTTCGATAAAGCTTGAATATGCATTGACTATCATATTTATACTGGGTTTTGTTTTCTTTGAGGTTTACAACATCCGACATTTGCCAATGGTCGATTTCAGGGAATGGAAAGTTGGAAACCGTATGGCACAGAAAGATAAACTGCCTCTTCAGTATTTCCTGAAATATAAAAACACTAAAACAGGGGAGGAGAAAGAATACCTGTCGCCTGATTACCCGTATCGTGATTCGGTGTGGATGAGCCAATGGGAATTTGTTGACCAAAGGGTGGTCGATCCCAATCCCAAAACCACCAACCTGATGATCGAGGATGCGGACGGAAACGATGTGACCGCCGAAATTATCGAAAACCCGGGTTATCAGTTCATGCTGGTGGCCTATGATCTGTCAAAAACAGATTTATCGAAAATCGGAGAAATCCGGGATTTTGCCGTAGCATGTCGGAAAAAAGACTACTCCTTCATAATGCTTACCAGCACTTTGCCCGAAGAGGCTGAAGCTTTTGTTGAAAAGAACCATTTGTCCTTTGATTATTATTTTACCGATGATGTTTCGCTTCAAGCGATGATCCGTTCCAATCCCGGATTGGTCTTGTTGAAGGATGCGGTGGTTTTGGGCAAATGGCATTACAATGATTTTCCCGGTTTTGATGAGTTTGAAAAAGATTATGTAGGGGAATGATTACAGGATTTTTTTACCTTTGTGGGAAATGAATAATATGAGAGCAATTGAAATAAAATCAAAAACCGACAAGACCGGGCATTTAAAAATCAGTTATCAACTTGAGAAGTCAAATCGCAATGTCCGTGTATTGATTTTGTTGGATGATGATAATAAAACCGATGAAGAGAAACTTTGGATGGATTCAATATCGAAAAGCCCATCATTTGATTTTTTACATGATAAATCAGAGGATATTTATTCCTTAAAAGATGGAGAACCTTTCAATGATTAAAAATTCTGTTGTCCTTGTCCCGTTCCCATTTGATGATTTCTTATCTTCAAAAGTCAGGCCTGCCCTTTGTTTAACCTCTGAAATAGGCAGGTTTGGACATATAATAATTGCATTCATCTCAAGCAGGTTGCCAAAGGATATTGTTGAAAGCGACCTTATGGTTAAGAAAGGTTCTTCTTATTGGAAAGGTTCAGGATTAACGGTAGATTCAGTAATAAGGCTACATAAACTTGTGACAATTCCAAAATCGCTGATAAAGCGAAAATTAGGCAGGGTTAATAAGTTAACTGAAGCTGAAATCAATAAGAAGATTATTCAGTTGTTTGATATAAATTAGAAAATAATTCAATGTATTAATTAAGTTTGAGTTAAAAACGGGAATCTTATTCAGGCAAAAAACAAATAAATATGAGAAAGCAAATAGTGGCCGGAAACTGGAAAATGAACAAAACATTCCAGGAGGCAGATGAATTGATCAATTCCATTTTGGAATACATAAAGAAAGATGAAAACACGGCAGAAGTCGTTATCTGTCCACCATCCCTTTATCTGGAACTTGCTTCCGATCAGGCAAACGATACTACCTTGATGATTGGGGCCCAGAATATGAGCTGTAACGGGTTCGGCGCTTTCACAGGTGAAATCTCGGCGCCCATGCTGGCTTCCATGGGAATTGATTATTGTATCCTTGGCCATTCCGAAAGGCGTAAGTATTTCAACGAAAGCCATGAAATGCTCGCAGGAAAAGTGGAAATGGCCTTGAAACACGGTATCGCACCCATTTTTTGCTGTGGCGAACAACTTCCCGAGCGGGAAAGCGGAAACCATTTTAATGTCGTAAAAGAACAAATCGAAAAAGCTTTGTTCCATTTGCCCGAAAGTGATTTTTCAAAAATCGTGCTTGCTTATGAACCGGTTTGGGCGATTGGAACAGGAGTTACCGCTACATCTGGCCAGGCCCAGGAAATGCACCTTTACATCAGGAACCTGATCAAGGATAAATATGGCGATGATGTTGCACAGGAAACTTCCATCCTTTACGGTGGAAGCTGCAATGCGAAAAATGCAAGGGAACTGTTCTCCAATCCCGATGTGGATGGCGGGTTGATCGGTGGTGCTTCCCTGAAAGCCGAGGAATTTATCAAAATTGTCCGGGCATTTGATTAAACCTTGTTCCAACATGAATTACATTGAGGTAAATTTCAAAATCGAACCACGGATTCCGGGAACAGAGATACTGATTGCCCAACTATCCCTTATCGGATACGAAAGCTTTCTTGAGAATGAGGAAGGTGTGCAGGCCTACATCCAGGAATCGTTTTTTAAACTTGTTGATATTCAGGAGATGGATATCCTTTCGATGGAAACATTCAAGGTTTCGTTTGTCCATAATTTAATCAAGGATAAAAACTGGAACAAAGTTTGGGAAAGCAATTATGATCCCGTTTTAATTAAGGACAAGGTATATATTCGGGCCCCTTTTCATAATGAAATGGAGAATGTTGCGTTTTCTATACTGATAAATCCGAAAATGTCATTTGGTACCGCACATCACGAAACAACTTCAAACATGATCGAACTCATGCTCGATGAGGACATGAAGGGCGCATCCGTTCTGGATATGGGATGTGGTACCGGTGTTCTGGCCATCCTTGCCGAGATGATGGGCGCCAAGTCGGTATTGGCCATCGACAATGATGAATGGGCCTATAACAACTCCCTCGAAAACATCCGTAACAACCGTTGCCGTAATATCAGTGTCTTACTCGGCGATGCAGCTTTGTTGGGCGATGAGAGTTTCGATTTTGTGATCGCCAACATCAACCGCAATGTACTTACGGAAAATATCCCGGTTTATTCCAATCACCTGAAAAAGGGAGGTTCGATGCTCCTGAGCGGGTTCTATGAATCCGATCTTGAGCAAATCAAAGCAGTCACGCACAAGGCGGGCTTAACTATGGAATCAAAAAATGAACAAAACAACTGGCTGGCCGTAAAATTTAAAAAACAATAATTGCACCCCCCATGATCCTTCGGCGAATTTTTATATTGAATTTCATCTTATTGACAATGTCAATGGGCGTAAGTGCACAGAAGCTCCAAAAATTTTCTGAAGATTCAGAAACCTTCCTGAGTGAACTTAATGATTTTTTTTCTACGATAAGTGTGAAAAAAAACAAGCAGAAATCTGAAAAGATGATGGTTCATTTTACCGATAACTGGAACACGGGTGTATTTACCACAGAGATTAAACAGAATACTATAAACGTATGCAATAAAATGTTGAAACGAAGGATGAAGCCCTATCCTCATTTCTATCATTACCTTGCAAGTTTGAACGGCTTGATGGATTATGACCATTCAATTGAAAGTTATCTCGCCTGGCAAAAGAGCGTGGATACTTTGGTGAAGGTCAAACGAAGTACAAAACCCTTTACTGCTTTCGTAAAGTCAAGTTATAATTTATTGAATGGAAATATTTTATATACCTCAAAAGCCACAACCTGGAAGTCGGGCACTTACGATTTTTATTTCCGGTTCGACTCGGTTCCGGAAGTTGTTTTTGACGAAGATATTACGCTGACATGTTATGCCAACAAGGACAGTTCGATTATATATGGCACAAAGGGGGTTTATTATCCACTTCGTAATTCATGGGAAGGGCATAAGGGAAAGGTAAACTGGAACCGGGCAGGTTTTAGTTCCGACAAAGTTTATGCACTGTTCGGTGATTATGTGATAAACCTTAGTTTTTCGAGGTACACGGTCGATTCGGTTTCTTTTTACCATAAAGGTTATTGGGAAGAACCGTTGTTGGGGCAGTTTGACGAAAAAGTACTTGCCAACGTAACGGTCGAAAAAGCTTCTTATCCCCGTTTCAAGTCTTATTTCGCTTTTGTGAACATCAAGGACCTTTTTGAAGGGGTCGATTATGGTGGTGGGATCGAAATGCGGGGAGGAAGGCTCATTGGCTCAGGGACAACGGAAACAGAGGCCATTATTAGCATTGTCAAGGACGACGAGCAGTTTATGCGCATAAAGTCAAAAACCTTTGTGATACGGCCTGAAAAAGTTTCCTCTTCCCTTGCCTCGGTGACTATTTATTTTAAGGAAGATTCAATTTATCATCCTGGCCTCAAAATGAGCTATATTGATGATAACAAGGAACTCTCCCTGGTGCGCACGGGCGATGGCACCTCAAAAAGCCCCTTTTTCGATTCCTTCCATAACCTTGATATACATGCCGAAGCAATTTATTGGCAAATGGATTCCCCGACATTGAATATCGAAGCCGTAAAAGGTGTTTCAGGTTTGGGAAGGGCTACTTTCGAGTCAAGTAACTATTTCTCCGAGCCAAGGTATGAAAGGTTACAGGGGATAGATGTAATCAACCCTTTGATCTCGATCAAACGCTATGCCGATAAATATGGTCTTAAAGAAGTGTATGTCACCGGGCTTTCTGAAGATATGCGGATGCCTGAAACCCAGGTTAAAGGTTTGTTGGTAAACCTGTCCAACCAGGGTTTTGTAATTTATAACCGGGATGAACAGAAGGCTTACATCAAGGAAAAACTGTATGATTATATTGATGCGGCAAACAGGAAAATCGACTATGATGTAATCCAGTTCAATTCGGAAACCTATGGCTTTCAAAATGCATCCATGGAGCTGGACAGTTTTGGTTTAAGGCTTTATGGAGTTCCGCTGGTTGTTATGAGCGATTCCCAGAATGTGTTTATTTATCCGCAAAACGAAGAACTTATCGTGAAAAAAGGGATGGATTTTTCTTTTTCTGGAAGGGTTCATGCCGGCCTGTTCGATTACTATGCAAGGAAATGTGATTTCCACTACGATCAATTTATGTTGAATATGGGAGTGATTGATTCCATGAGTTTTAAGGTAAGGAGTTTTGAGAAAAACGAATATGGCGAACGTGAGTTGGTCAGGATTAAAAACGTGGTTGCCGATTTTGGGGGCGATTTGATGATAGATGCGCCCGACAATAAATCGGGCTTGAAGGATTACCCCCAGTTCCCGATTTTTACGAGTACCAAGGACGCTTATGTTTTTTATAATAAACCGTCGATTTGGGGAGGCGTTTATGCCAAGGATAAATTCTTCTTTTATGTTTATCCCTTTACAATTGACAGCCTCGATAACTTTAAAACAGAAATCCTGGAATTTAAGGGATACCTTTCTTCTGCGGGGATTTTCCCTGATATAGAGAACGCCCTGAAG
>JAADJA010000164.1 GCA_013151015.1 Chlorobiota bacterium | reverse complement strand
TTCACTTTGCTTTACCTCGATTTGCTTGTCCGCCGCAACAATGTGAAGGTGGACGTAAGTTAATTCCAATAAAGGCAAAAAGGTTACCCTGCTTTTTATGAAATAATTCAAGTTTTTTTACAAAGGGGTCAAAATGGGTTTACCGTTCCCTTTCCCTGATCAAAAGCCCGGCCTTGCCTTAATTTGTGTATATCCCTCAAAACAAAGAAAAAGAGGAAATCTTGAATTGTGGGCTATTTGTCGTGCACCAAAGCATTCGCCCGGGTTGTTGTCTTAATTATTGTTAATTTTGTGTCCCCAAGTTTCGGGGTTCCGGCATTAATTTGTAATCTTGCAACAATGAGAATAGCAATATTTGGGAAGACATTCCCGGCAGAAACAAAAGAGGTAATCGTGCAATTGGTTCGCAAACTCGAAAGCAGCCATATTTCCCTGCTTATTTACGAAGCTTTTTACAATAAGATTTTCAGGGATGTTGAGCTTCACAACGGTTTTTCCACTTTTAACGATCATACCGGATTGGTCGGGAAAGCCGATTTCCTGCTTTCCATTGGCGGGGACGGTACTTTGCTTGACACGATTACATTGGTGCGGGATTCAGGCATCCCCATTCTTGGTATCAACCTGGGGCGGATGGGCTTTTTATCTTCCATTTCAAAAGCAAAAACAGATGATGCCATTGAACAGTTGATCGATGGGAAATACAGTTTGGATTCAAGGACACTTATCGAGCTACGAACAAACGAGAATTTATTTGGTGATCTGAATTATGCATTAAATGAATTGACGGTGTATAAGAAGGATCCGATGTCGATGTTGAAAATCCAGGCTTTTGTGAACGGGGAGTTGTTGAATTCTTATTGGGCAGATGGCCTGATAATCGCTACCCCGACAGGCTCTACGGCATATTCGTTGAGCGCGGGCGGCCCCATCATCTTGCCGGGTTCGCAAAATTTCGTTATCACCCCAATCGCAACACACAATTTAACCGTTAGGCCAGTCGTTATCCCAGACGATAATGAAATAAAGATAAGGGTTGTGGGCAGAATGAAGGAGTTTTTTATCAGCCTTGATTCCCGGTCTGTTGCGGTCGATTCAAGTGTGGAACTGACAATTAAAAAAGAAAGGTTCTCCATTAACCTGGTGCAAATGGAGAACGAAAATTTTTTCCAGACCATCAGGGAAAAGTTAATGTGGGGACTGGACATTAGAAATTAGGATTTTAGGTGAAACGACACCATAATTATTAATTGATATACACCTTAAATCATTTCCTTAAAATATTTACTTTTGCGCCACTAAATTGAATATGAAAAAAAACAAACTCATACTTATAGTTTTTCTTTCCCTCTTTTCATTTGCTGCCAAATCGCAGACTTTGGAAGTGGGTGGTTTTGTTGGTGGTTCATATTACATAGGTGATATAAACCCTGCTTACCATTTTGCACAAACCAATTTTGCCTATGGTCTTGTGGCAAGGTATAACATAAACTCAAGGTGGACGGTTAAGTTGAATGGATATAAGGGATTGTTGAAAGGCGATGATTTGAAAATAAGGTACCTGCCCGATCGCTCATTGGAATTCACAACGGAACTTTATGAAATGGCCGGTATTTTTGAATTTAACTTCCTGCCTTATTTTACGGGGAGCTTAAAGAATTTTTTCACACCCTATATCTTCGGAGGTGCTGCGCTCATTCATGCACGTCCCCAGATCGGGAATTCCGATTTAAGGGATTATGGTACCGAAGGGCAATATAATGCATCTTTTTTGCAGGGCGAAAGGAGGTCGGAATATTCCTATTTTAATTTTGCGATCCCCTTTGGGATTGGGGTGAAGTATAGTTTCTCAAAAAGGGTGAGCACCTCGCTGGAGTGGGGGATGCGGAAAACATTCACCGATTACCTTGATGATGTTAGCACGACCTATTACCTTCCTTCCAATTTGATTCAACCGGGCGATGATGGGTATGCTGAGTTGACGCGTTCCGACCCGAACAGGAACCACCAGCCATTGCAACAAAGGGGATATTCAAAAAACAATGATTGGTATTCCTTTGCCGGATTGACGATTACCTATAAAATAAATTTGGTGAACCGCAATAAATGCAGCGATTTTGAAAACAGGCGCTAAGGATTGATTATGAGTTGGAAAGATCAAATCAAACAAGATAAACTACCCCGACATATTGCCATCATCATGGATGGGAACGGCCGCTGGGCAAAACGGCGTGGCAAGCTACGTATTTTTGGCCATCGAAACGGCGTGAAGTCGGTGAGGGAAGCTGCTGAATCGGCTGCTGAACTCGGTGTGGAATTTCTTACCCTTTACGCTTTTTCCACCGAAAACTGGAGCCGGCCGCGCTCAGAGGTAAATGCGCTTATGAGCCTTTTGGTGTCCACCATCCACAAAGAGATCAAAACATTGCACGATAACGATATCAGCCTGAAAGCAATTGGCGATTTACAATCTTTGCCACCGGCAATTTACAAAGAGTTGCAGGATGCAATAAAGGAGACGGCCCATCATAAAAGGATGTCGCTGGTACTTGCTTTGAGCTATAGTTCGCATTGGGAAATTACCGATGCAGTCAGAAAGATTGCCCAAAAGGTATCGGACGGGAAATTGGTGCCCGAAGATATTAATGCCGATTTATTGAGCAAGCATTTGACCACAAGGGATATTCCCGATCCCGAATTATTGATACGGACAAGTGGCGAATTTAGGATAAGTAATTTTTTATTATGGCAGATTGCCTATGCCGAATTGTATTTTACGAATAAGTTATGGCCTGATTTCAGGAAGGAAGACCTTTACGAAGCCATTGTTGATTATCAGAAAAGGGAAAGAAGATTTGGAAAAACAAGTGATCAAGTAAAGTAGAAAAATGAGAAAGAGGTTTATACATATAATATTGTTGATATTACCGGCCATGGCTTCATTTGCCCAGGTAAACATTGGGCAAATGGAGGAGATTGATTATTCGAACCCGAAGGAATATGAAATTGGGGGTATTACGGTTTCCGGTGTTAAATATCTTGACAACAGTGCGCTTATCATGTTGTCGGGCCTTTCGGTAGGCGACAAGATCCAGGTCCCCGGGGAAATTATCTCAAAGGCCGTAACCAATTTATGGGAACAAGGCCTTTTTGAAAATGTGGAAATATCGGCCACCAAGATACAAGGCAATTTGATTTTCCTTGACATGTACATGAAAGAACGACCACGGCTTGCCTCCTTTTCGTTCAGTGGGATAAAAAAAGCCGAAGCGGACGATATCAGGGATGAAATTAAACTTGCCAGCGGAGATGTGGTTACCGACAACCTGTTGATCAGGACAAAGAATATCATCCAGACCCATTATTACGATAAGGGCTACCTCGATGCGGAGATTACGATAAAGCAGATAAAAGATACGATCCGTGTGAACCATGTGAGCCTGGCAATTAAAATCAATAAAAAGGAAAAAGTACGTGTCCAGACAATTAATATTTCCGGTAATACCGAGTTTGAGGACAATACGGTGAAAAAATTCATGAAGGACACCAAGGAGAAAGGGAGTTTTAAACCTTTCTTGGGTATCGAGAACCTTATTTTTGAAATTGCGAAAGACGCTATTACCTTGAAGTTTTCGGATATGGTGGAATATACCCGGAAATATATCAACAGAAATATCCGTGTAAGGCTTTTTAAATCATCAAAATTCATTCAGGACAACCTGGATGCGGATAAAATAAACATTGTCAAAAAGTACAATGAGCGTGGCTATCGCGATGCAATGATCATTAGCGACACAACATATCGTAATCCTGATGGGTCGATAAATATCGATTTGGCAATTAATGAAGGGAGCAAGTATTATTTCAGGAATATCTCATGGGTCGGGAACACAAAATATCCAGATGCTTTCCTGAACAGGGTCTTGCGGGTCGAAAAGGGGGATGTGTATAACTGGGAACTGTTGAACGCCAACCTTACCTTCAACCAAAGCGAGGATGACGTAAGCTCGCTGTACATGAACGATGGCTATTTGTTCTTTTCGGCCATGCCCGTTGAGGTAGCTGTCGAAAATGATTCCATTGATCTGGAGATACGCATTTATGAAGGGAAACAGGCCACTTTGAACAAGGTAACGGTTTCGGGGAATACACGGACCAATGACCATGTGATCGTAAGGGAATTGCGTACCCGTCCCGGACAATTGTTTTCGAGGGCCGATATCATTCGTACGACAAGGGAACTTGCACAGTTGAGGTATTTTAACCCTGAAACCATCAACCCAAACGTGAACCCAAACCCAGCCGAGGGCACAGTTGACATTGATTACAGCGTGGAGGAAACTTCATCCGACCAGATCGAACTTTCAGGTGGCTGGGGCTATGGAAGGGTTATCGGGACCTTGGGCGTTTCGTTCAATAACTTTTCTTTGCGCAATGTTTTGAACCCGAAGGCCTGGAGGCCTGTCCCAACGGGTGATGGGCAGAAACTGAGTTTGCGCGTCCAATCATATGGTTCAGGTTATATCAGTTACAGTGCTTCGTTTACAGAGCCCTGGCTGGGAGGGCGTAAAGCCAATTCGTTGAGCGTAAGTTATTACCACTCCTTGTTTTCCAATGGCTTGCCGAAGGACAACCCGGACAGGTATTCGTTTGCCACCGATGGGATTACCGTGGGCCTGGGGAGAAGGCTTACCTGGCCCGATGACTTTTTTCAATTATATATTGGATTTAACTTTCAAAAATATAGTTTGAAGAATTACACCAATATTTTCACGTTCGGAAATGGAACAGGAAACTATAATAATTTCAATGTGGATATTGTCCTTTCGAGGAATTCTGTGGATGCCCCAATTTACCCCCGGAGCGGATCGCTTATTTCGGTGGGACTTAACGTAACACCACCTTATTCTGCATTTTCGACGACAAACTATGCCTTGTTGTCCGAGAACGATAAATACAAATGGATAGAATTCCATAAGTGGGCAATTAAAGGGACTTTCTACACACCTATTCACGGAGACCTTGTGTTGATGGCCAGGGCAAAGTATGGATTTCTTGGTTCGTACAATACCGAGATTGGGGTTACCCCTTTTGAACGTTTCTATCTTGGAGGGGACGGCCTTTCGGGAACCAACAACTTTGATGGGCGTGAAATTGTGGGGATGAGGGGATACGGGAACGAAACCCTTACGCCCAATTTTTGGCGGAGCAGCAATACGGGCGGGACAATTTACAGTAAATATACCCTTGAATTGCGTTATCCGCTTTCACTTAACCCGAATGCGACCATTTTTGGGGCCGCCTTCCTGGAAGCCGGGAATGCCTGGGCGAAATTTGATGAATTCCAGCCCTTTAACGTGTACAAAGCCGCCGGGTTCGGTGTTCGGGTATTTTTACCGATGTTTGGCCTTTTGGGCCTTGATTGGGGTTATGGGTTCAATGATGTCCCGGGCTTGCCGGATGCAAACCGTGGGCAGTTCCACTTCTCGATCAATTCGTCCATTGATTAACGAAATCAATCTATACATACTTAAAATTGATATTTGCACGTTTATATTCTAAACGATTTATAGTGATGCTTTTAGGAAATAAATAAATTGAAATCCCATGAACAAAACGCTTTTGACTTTCGTGATTTCCCTGTTTTTTGCAACAGGTTTACTTGCCCAGAAATACGCTTATGTGGATACCGAGTATATCCTTGAAAATATCCCTGAGTACAAGGATGCTCAAAACCAGTTGGACGAACTATCAGCGGATTATCAGGCCGAGCTTGAGGATAAATATGCAGAAATAGATAAAATGTACAAGGATTTTCAGGCCGAGGCTGTTTTGATGCCGGATGATGTGAAGCAGAAAAAGGAGCAGGACCTGAATGAAAAAAAGGCCGAGGTGAGGGAGTTGCAGAAACAACGTTTTGGGAAAGATGGCGACTTGTTCATGAAGCGGGAAGAATTGATAATGCCCATACAGGAAAAAATCTATAATGCCATCGAAGAAATTGCCACCAATAAAAACTATGCATTTGTATTTGATAAGGCGGGAAGCCTTACTATCCTTTATGTGAACGCAAAGTACGATATAAGCGATGATGTACTTGATGCCGTGGGCGCCGAATTGGGCACGGTAAGCCGGAGCGAAAGAAAAAAGAACGAATACACACCACCTCCCAAAAGCAATAACAAAAAGACCAATAAGAGCAACACCAACCGGCCACCTTCAGGGCCTGGAGGAGGCCCTGGGCCGATAAGGAAAAAATAGCAATTCACAAGGGTTTGCACAGCTCTTGGCGAATGGGGGGAAATGCTTAACAAATTTTATGAAATGCTTGTTTTTTTTTAGTTAGGCATTCAATTAAATTCCATATTTTTGCGCCGCTTGAAAAAATATTAATCCTTAACAAAAACGAAATGAAAAAATTAGTAAGCGTATTATTTATCACAGTTCTGTTTTTTGCAACTTCGAATACATTTGCCCAGGAAAAAATCAAACTTGGCCATCTTGATTTTGCCACACTTTACAGCGCAATGCCCGGGCTTGATTCCGTGAAAACAATCTTTGATGAGTACAATAAATCCATTCAGGATCAAAATGCAGTAATGCAAAGTGAACTGGAAAACAAATTCCAGGAATATCAGGCAAGTGTTGGGACTATGTCCGACATTATCAGGGCTACAAAAGAAGCCGAGATAAACGACCTTAAAGCAAGGTTGGACGCTTTCCAACAAAAAGCCACCACCGATCTGCAGGACAAAGAAGCTGAACTGACGGCCCCGATTATCGAGAAAGCCCAAAAAGCGGTTGAGGACGTTGCCAAAGAAAATGGTTATACTTACATTTTTAACAGTACGGAAGGCCTGTTGCTTTACTCCGACCCTTCGGATGACATTATGGATTTGGTGAAGGCAAAACTGGGAATTGCCGAATAACAAGTTCTTTAAATGAAATGAAAAAACGAAAGCTTCCTTCGGGAAGCTTTTTTTGTGGGATAGGATCAAGATTCAGAACTCTTGGCTCAGCGTAAACTTGCTGTCAGCTGAGGAGTTCTGGGATTACCTCACCAAAGTAACCATTCCTTTATTGCTCACCTCGCCGTTTTCGCCTTCGTACCTGATTACCCAAACATAAACCCCGGCATTGCACGGCAGGCCATTGTCGGTTCCGTCCCATCCTTTTAAGATATCGCTGGTGGCATAAACTTCTTTTCCCCAGCGATCAAAGATAAGCAGGCTATATTGACCCAGGTTATCAAGGGGGTTTGCGAAAACAGTAAAAACCCGGTTAATCCCCACTTTGCTGTCAGGGTTAAAGGCCGTGGCCACGGGAATTGTTTTTATCTCCATTTCATCTGTATATTTCATGCCTCCGCACAAGCTTATTTCCACAATATATTTGGTTGACTCGGTGGGATAAACCACCAAAGACGGTTCATTGCTGATTACCTCTCCGTCAGGGTAGCTGTTTTTGTACCATGCCCACGAGAGTTTCCCCGAAGGGACGATCACTTCAGGTGCAAAATCAATCTCTTGTATATCATAGTTGTCTATTCCCGAAGGTGCAAATTCCCAGCTTTCGTGCGAAGCTGTCCAGGGACTATTGTTTCGGTCAGGAACCGGGATGCCGGTATCATCGTTCAGGTTTACGCCTTGTGTGGCCTTGTTCCCAAGATTTGCTTCACAGGCCGGTTTTTCGATTAAATGATTTTCGATCACACCGTTTTCGTGCAACACAATCTGAAAAGTGGAACGTTCCCCGGCACAACTGAACATGGGCGCCTCACACCAGCCCAATATTAATTTCCTGTCCGGCGGCTGGCCCACGGTTTTATAGTAGATATATTGGCTGTGCTTGTTTGTGGGCCTGGAAAACAAATCCTGATAGGGTCCCAAAATGGATTTCTTGAAAATATTTGTTGGGATGCTCACCGGGTCCCAGTAACTGAAACCTAAAATGTCGGGTACATCGAAGCTGAGGATCCCATTGGGGCCAACGGCAAATTGATCGAAGCTCCCATCAAAAAAAGGAAAGCTGAACCCAATATTAAACGGCCCCACAAAATAATCGTCTTGTGCAGTTACCGGATTTCCAAAATATCCTGAATAGATCCCCGATAATTCAACCGGAAGGCCGGCACTTATGGTTATATCTTCGCCTGCATCCACTTGTGAAAATAAATTTATGGAGAACCCCAGGAGAAGAAAGGTGAATAGATGTTTCAGAGTCTTGTTCAATTTATTGCCCGTTTATTTTATCTTGATGATCTTGGTGATCACTGTTTTGTCATTGTCAATTATGGAAACGAGATAAATCCCCGGTAATTGTTGTTTCATGTCAATTTGTGCGTTTCCTTCAAATTCACCTTTGTAAATGATTTGGCCAATGGTATTCCGAATGACTATTTTTTTGGGAATATCGCCATTTTCATAATCGTCGATTTTTAAATATTCATGGCAGGGATTGGGATAAACCCTGAAACTGTTCTCGATAAGGTTGTTTACTGACGTAACCGGATCGGTACATTCCATCACCTCATCAAATAAGGCCTGAAGGGAATCAATGGGCTCAATTCCTGCATTGTCGTGGGTTTTTACCGAAAGCAAAAACGAAGGGGAACCAAACACATCCCAGGGCTGAGCCACTTTTACAAACGCAAACAGCGATGAAGTGCCGTTGTCGGCACAGCGTGAATCTGCCCCGACCATTTTTGCCCCCTGCAAAGCGGCCATTAGTTTACAGGCCAATCCACCCTCTGCGTTAAGGAACCTTGCTTCCATGGAATCCAAGACCACTTGCCCCAACAGGATATTTCCCTGCATGGAATAATTGGGCCCAAGGACATGGTTTTTGTAGTCATCGGTTTGTGTTCCGGTGTGGGCAGCCGATTGAGGTGACCCATTCACGAATGCCACAATCCCATATTGCCTTTTTTGCGGTTGGGAATTCACATCATTGTCTATCAGCCATTGGATAATCTCTTCCGGAGTGTCCCCGAGGTTCATCCTGTTCCGGGCATTTGCCTGGTTGGTGGCATCGTAATAAGCTTGCGTGTTAATGGCTCCAACGCCCGGGAAAAGTTCCCCGAGGAAATCGTTGGAAAACCCCGGCCAGTTAAACAAGTCAACACAGGAAGCCCCTGCACTTCCCACTTCTCCGGTTATCGAATCAAGGGCCACAATGGAAAATGTGTCCTGGGTCCGGATAGCTGTTGTTAAAAGAAGGGTGCTTAGCAGTAAAACCAATGGTACGATCTTTTTCATAGTGTTTGTTTTAATATGGATTGATGTTAAAAATGACAAAGGTATAAATAATAAAAAAAAGCGGTTTTGCGTTTGTTTTTTTTATTTCTTTGTTTCTTTCATTTAACATCCCATTTGTATGAACAGAGATAGTTTTACTTTTCCCCTCTTTTTGTTTTTTGTTTCTATATTGATGGTTTCTTCTTCTGTGGTTGCCCAACATGCAACGGTCAGAGGATTTGTTTATGAAAAGGAAAGCGGGGAACCGGTCATCTTCACCAATGTTTATCTTGCAGGTACCAGCTATGGTGCCGCCACTGACGTGAACGGCTATTTTGCCATTTCAAAAATCCCCCCAGCTTCTTATACTTTGATGGTGACCTATCTCGGTTTTGATACCTTGAAAATAGAAATAACATTGAGGCCCGACGAGATTTTGTCGAAGAAATTATTTATGAAAAAAGGGTCTTTTATGTTGGAGCAGGTACAAATAACCGCTGATAAGGAAGAGGCCCGTACAAAAACCAACACTTCGGTCGTGAAAATTACCCCAAAACAAATCAAGCGCCTTCCCACGGTAGGCGGCCAACCGGACCTTGCCCAGTATTTACAGGTATTGCCGGGCGTTATATTTACGGGCGACCAGGGAGGGCAATTGTATATCCGGGGCGGATCGCCCATTCAGAACAAGGTACTGATGGATGGGATGATTATTTATAACCCTTTTCATTCCATCGGGCTTTTTTCCGTTTTTGATACCGAGATATTGAGAAATGCCGATGTTTATACAGGCGGTTTTGGGGCCGAGTACGGTGGCCGTATTTCTTCCATCATGGATATCACCACCCGTGACGGAAACAAATCAAGGTTTTCGGGAAATGTGGGCGCCAGTACTTTTGGGGCCAATGTAATGATAGAGGGGCCAATAAAAAAAATCAAAGATGATGGCAAAGGGAGTTCCTCCTTCATTATCTCTGCAAAAAATTCCTATCTCGAACAAAGTTCAAAGATGTTTTACGACTATATTGAGGGAAACGGTCTTCCCTTTAATTACCTGGACTTATATGGAAAAGTTTCATTGCTGGGTGGCAATGGCAACAAGGTAAACTTTTTTGGGTATAATTATACGGATCAGGTAAATAATTATCGTGCAATTTCTGATTATCATTGGGAATCTTTCGGTGCGGGATCGAATTTTTTGATTATTCCCAGTGGATCGCCAGTATTGATCGAAGGGCATTTCTCGTATTCGGGTTACCAAATTACCCTTGAAGAAGCAAATACAGCACCGCGCACAAGTTTGATCAATGGGTTTAACACAGGTTTTGATTTTACTTATTTTATTGGAAAGGATGAGATTAAGTACGGTATTGAGCTGCTGGGTTTTAAAACAAATTACGAATTTGCCAATTCCCTCGGTGTAAAAGTTTCGCAATCGCAAAACACCACCGAATTATCGGCCTATGTGAAATACAAGAAAGTAGTTGGCAAATGGCTTATCGAACCGGGTTTCAGGTTACAATGGTATGCATCCCTTTCAAATATTTCGCCTGAACCCCGCCTTGCGCTCAAGTACAATGCAACCGATAATTTCAGGGTGAAATTTGCCGGTGGGCTTTATTCGCAGAACTTGATCAGTGCCCGTTCCGACAGGGATATTGTTAACTTGTTCAATGGCTTTTTATCAGGCCCTGACAATCTTCCGAATACATTCAACGGAAAAGATGTTAAGCATAAATTACAGAAATCAGAGCATGTGATCCTGGGGTTTGAATATGATTTATCTTCAAAGTTTACAGTAAATCTTGAGGGTTATTACAAAAATTTTTCGCAGTTGACCAATCTGAACCGACAGAAATTGTTTCCTGATACCGAGGAGTTCTCCGATATGCCCGATTTGGTTACCAAGGACTTTATTATTGAAAACGGTTATGCCGAAGGAGTCGATTTTACGTTGAAATATGAAGAGAAAAACCTTTATGTTTGGATTGTTTATTCCTTAGGTTATGTTTTGAGGAGATATGAAGGCCTGGATGGTCAACTTAAAACCTATAACCCGCACTACGACAGGAGGCATAACATAAATATAGTCGTGAATTATGTATTTGGGGGAAAACGTGATTGGGAAATCAATGGCCGGTGGAATTTTGGTACCGGTTTCCCGTTTACGCTCGCCCAGGGTTATTATCCCGAAATTACTTTTAGTGACGGGATATATACCGATTATCCAACTACGAATGAAAACCTGGGGGTTTTATATGATGAAATCAACAGGGGGCGTTTGTCGAGCTATCACCGTTTGGATTTTGGCATGAAAAAGAAATTTGTGTTCAACCGATATACCCGGCTCGAAATCAATGCAGGTGTAACAAA
>JAADJA010000172.1 GCA_013151015.1 Chlorobiota bacterium | reverse complement strand
GTAAACATGTTTTCTTTGCCCCATCATTTGTGAATATTCAACTAACATGTAAAGTTCCCCATCCTGCTTGCCACCGGTAATTCCAATAATGGGTAAATTAGGACAGGTAAACGTGTTTTTATTCACCCAGGCAAAACCATCATTATCTGTAAAAAATAATTCTTTATTAATTGAGCTATAAAAAAACAGTTCACCATTATTTGATCCAAAACTAAGTTCGTATAAACCATAGCCAGCGACATTGAAGGTATTGATAATTTCCAAGTTTTCAAAACCATCATAACTAATAAAGAAATAAACGGTATCTGTAGGATCAAGGTCATAAGTCATCAAATAGCCTTTATTATTGTATCCAATTGTTGATGCCCTATAGATACCATAATAATTATTCAGTTGGTGAACAATAAAATTTGAACCATAATCCTCACTATGTTTAAATGCTGCATAATATATGTGTCCTTCTATAATCCCGGAATGCAATACATTTCCAATGTCAGAAGATTTTACCTCCCAGGTACCTGTATATCCAAACCCATCAGAATAATATAATGCTTCTGGTAAAGTTACACAGTAAACCCCGCCTTGTGTTTTATCGGCAGCAATGGAAATATAGTTCATGCTGCCATCAACAAAAGTTGCGGTTTCACCAAAATCGATAGAGTAGTATAGGCCTTCGCCGTTGGTGGTGGGGCCGAGAAAGTAAATTTCCCCAATATCGGGACCACGGGTTATTTTTTGGGCAAAAGAACTAATTGTAAGTAGTATTAGATGAAACAGTAAAATCTTTTTCATACCACTGGTTTTAATGGAAGTGTAAAGTTACAAATAATTAATGTGGCTTGAAAAACTGTTTCTTGATTATTCATATCTAAATAGTGTCTCAAAATGTAAAATACGGGGTTATTCTCATTTTAGAAAACAGTTATCCAGCAATATGGAAATCATTGATTTTCATTTTTCAATTTTTCATTAAATTTCAAATAAATATTGAGTGTTAAAGCAACATTAATAATCCCTTGTTTATTATTTTTCCCTACCTTCGATAACTAAAAAAAGCAATTTGCGAATGATGGACAAAAAAGAATTCCGTAAGCAGGGTCATATATTTGTTGACTGGATGGCCGATTACCTTGACAGCGTTGAAAAACTCCCCGTGAAGTCATCAATAAAGCCAGGTGAAATATATAATATATTAAATGAAAGCCCACCGGAAAAGGGCGAAGAAATGGACAATATTTTCGCTGATTTCAAAGAGAAAATCATTCCCGGAATCACCCACTGGCAAAGCCCCAATTTCTTTGCCTACTTTCCGGCAAATTCCAGCCCGGCTTCCCTATTGGCGGAAATGCTCACGGCCACGCTCGGTGTGCAGGGGATGATATGGGAAACCTCCCCCGCTGCGGCCGAGCTGGAGGAAAAAACAATGAACTGGCTCAAACAAATGATCGGCCTGCCCAAAGGCTTTGAAGGCGTCATCCAGGATACGGCATCCACGGCCACACTAACGGCCATTTTGACCGCCCGTGAAAAAAAATCGGAATTCAGCATAAACAAAAAGGGTTTTGGAAATGAAAGCTACCGGATTTACTGTTCCACCGAAACCCATTCCTCCATCGAAAAAGCGGTAAAAATCGCAGGCTTTGGGAAACAAAACCTGGTGAAAGTAAGAACAGATGGCCAATTCAGGATGGACAGCCCGGAACTGGAAAAAGCCATCCAGCATGATATTTCAATGGGAAAAATCCCTCTTTGCATTGTAGCCACACTTGGCACAACAGGTTCCACCGCGATCGACCCTTTAAAGAAAATTGCCGAAATCAGCAGCAAATACAATATCTGGCTCCATGTGGACGCAGCCTTTGCCGGAACAGCCCTTATCCTTGATGAATTCAAGTGGATGATCGAAGGAATTGAAAAGGCAGATAGTTTCGTGTTCAATCCCCATAAATGGATGTTCACCAATTTCGATTGCTCGGCCTATTTCATAAAAGACAAACAGGCGCTCATCAATACTTTTGCCATAAACCCCGAATACCTGCGCACCCAAACCCAGGGACAGGTAAACGATTATAGGGATTGGGGAATACAGCTTGGCCGCAGGTTCAGGGCATTAAAACTTTGGTTTGTTATCCGAAGTTTTGGGGTTCATGGATTGCAGGAAAAAATCAGGGGCCATATTTCATTGGCAAAATGGTTGGAAGGTGAAATAAACAAAAGCACATCCTTTGAAATGCTTACGCCACGCACTTTAAACCTAATCTGCTTTCGTTACAAACCTTTAGGTGTGGAAAGCCTGGACGAATTAAATACAATCAATGAAAGGGTTTTGCACGAGGTAAACCAAACCGGAAAGGTTTTTATCACCCACACCAAGTTAAACGGGGCATATAGCTTGCGCATGGTCATTGGGCAAACCAATGTGGAAAAAACCCATGTGGAAAAAGCCTGGAAGTTGGTCGGGGAAGTTGCATCAAGCCTATGATTGATCTACGATCATTGGATAATCTGAAAAATACCGGGAAAACAAAAAAGCAGTTTAGGTTTTGTTAAAGGAAATTTGTCGTACAGCCCAAAACATTTGATGTCAGGCATTTATTCTCCCAACACCACCAACTCCAAACTTCCATCTACCATATCACCGGCTTTCACGTTTACTTTTTCAATATTTCCATCTTTTGGGGAAATGATGTTGTTTTCCATTTTCATGGCTTCCACTATCAACAATATATCCCCTTTTTTCACCTCATCCCCTTCCTTTACGTTTACCTTGATTACTTTTCCGGGCATGGGCGAAACAATTTCACCATCCTCTTTTCCATCAGCCCCCACATTGCTGAAAACATCTTCCTCAATAAGGATATCCTTTCTGTTTACCTGAAAAATATGGCCATCGCAACTTACAAAACCATTCCCGTTTTCATCATTTGAAATAAAAACCTTCTTTGGTTCATCATTAATTGTCAACTCAAGTTTCCCTAATTCCATGGTTTCCAAAGTGGCTGCAATTTCCTGATTACTTATTTCAAATTCATAAATTCCATCCTTGCTTTTATTTACTTTTATAAGATAATCCTCTCCATCTGTTTTTACCGTCACTTCCATAAAATCGCGCCAGTAACCGATCCCGTCCCAGACACTATCACTTTCATCCGAATACAAAAGGTCTTCGTTTAAGCTGTATATCAAATAAGAAACGGCGATATTCTGTTTGGGGATCGTATTCCTGTTATTTGCAATCAATTCGATAATATCCTCCGTATGCTCATCACAATATTTGGTGGTGATCTTATTTTCGATATAGGCTTTGTGCCTTAGCAATTCAGTCAAATAAGCAATATTTGTTTTTACGCCATGGATGATATAGCCCTTTAATGCAGAAATTGATTTTTGACGGGCGGCTTCCCTGTCCTTTCCCCAAACAACCAATTTGCTGATCATGGGATCGTAAAAGCTTTGGACAACCGATGCCCCTTTTATCCCGGAATCGACACGGATATCCTCTCCCTGTGGTTCTTCGTAAAAAAACATTTGCCCGGGCGAAGGGAGGAAATTGTTGGCTGGGTCCTCGGCATAAATCCGGCATTCGATGGCATGACCATGTTGTTTGATTTCGTTTTGTTCCAGACTTAATTTGTTACCGGCTGCAACCAGGATTTGCTCCCTTACGATATCCACATCCGTTACCATTTCGGTTACCGGATGTTCCACCTGTACCCGGGTGTTCATTTCAAGGAAATAAAAATCGAGGTTTTTGTCAACCAAAAACTCGACGGTTCCGGCACTGCTGTAACCAATTTCTTTTGAAATCCTCACGGCAGCCGCACCCATTTTTTCCCTTACTTCAGGTGTCAATGTCGGTGAAGGGCTTTCCTCGATGATTTTCTGGTAACGCCTTTGGATAGAGCATTCCCTTTCAAAAAGATGGATTACATTCCCATAGTTATCACCAACAACTTGTATCTCGATATGACGGGGCTCTTCCACATACTTCTCAACAAAAACAGTCCCATCGCTGAAATAATTTTTGGCCTCACGGCTGGTATTTTCGATGGCCTCGTCCAATTCGTTTTCGGAATGCACTATCCGCATCCCCTTGCCACCACCTCCGGCAGCAGCTTTCACCAATAAAGGGAAAGGGATTTCTTTGGCGGCCATCATCAGGTTTGCCTTATCGCCTGTTTTGGCTTCGGTCATCGGGATGCCCAGTTCCTTCACGAATTTCCGGGATTCGATCTTATTTCCCATCAGTTTTATTGCACGGGTATTGGGGCCAATGAAGACAATATTGTTTTTTTCGCAGGCAGCGACCAATTCCGGGTTTTCGGCCAAAAAACCATAACCGGGATGAATGGCTTCACAGGCTGCTTCTTTGGCAATACCAATTATTTTTTCTATATCCAAATAAGTTTCGCTCAGTTCAATGCTTTCACCAAGGCAATAGGCCTCATCGGCCATATCCATATGCAAGGCATTTTCATCAGCAGTTGAGTAAATAGCCACGGTTGATATTCCAAGGTCTTTTGCCGACCTGATTATTCGTACGGCGATTTCGCCCCGGTTTGCGATTAATATCTTCTTAAATATTTTCATTGTTATTCAAATTTATTATTCCTTCTTCAAAAAACTTGATAGTTAGCAGTATGCAGTTTTATAAAACTTATTTCGCACCATACTTTCCGGGATTTTCAATCATCTGTTTTAATAAGCTTCCGACACCCTGTCCTTCTTAAACCTAAAAGGTTTTACTCCACCCAGCCCGGCCTTCTTTTCTCCAGAAAAGCTGCCATCCCTTGCTGTCCTTCATCCGCAGCCCTTAGGCGGGCAATCAGGTCGGCGGTGTATTCCATCGTATTTTCCAATTTGTTTTCAATAACCTTATTTATCATTTCCTTTGTTTCTTCCACGGCTTTTGGGGCCGATGTCATAAATTGCTTGATATAATCTTTCAGTATTGACTCCATTTCCCCGTTTGAAACCGAACGGTTAACCAAACCAAACTTCTCCGCCTCTTTCCCTTTAAAGCGTTTTCCGGTCATCATCAATTCCTTTCCCCCGAATTCGCCGATACGCTTCAACACATATGGGCCAATGGTCGCCGGGGAAATCCCTATTTTCACTTCGCTGAATGCAAAGGTGGTATTCTCATCGGCAATAACAATATCGCAGGCTGCAAGCAACCCGTTGGCACCACCAAAAGCAGCACCATGAACAATTGCAATTGTTGGTTTTGGGCAAATATAAATTGTTTCAAATAAACCGGCAAGCCTTTTCCCGTCTTCAAAATTTTCCCGATAACCGAATTGGGCAATCCCTTTCATGTAATTGAGGTCGGCACCGGCACAAAAGGATTTTCCCTTTCCCCGTAAAACCACGACCCGGACATTTTCCATTGACCCAACTTCCCTAAAACAGTCCGTCAGTTCCGAAATCATCACATCGTTAAAGGCATTATGGAGTTTTGGGCGGTTCAGGGAAATAGAAGCAATTGCATTGCTCGATTCAAATATGATGGTTTGGTATTCCATATGCTTATAATTTACTATGTATTAATCATGCCCCTTCCTTTCCGACTTCGTCATTCAGGCGGGTGTGCCTCTCGAAGCTTCGGGATTGCCTTTTCACGGATATTTCATGTGTCAATATTTATTTTCCACTCCTTTTTGGTTATTGTGCTGCTATTCATATTTAATCGCATCCACCGGATTGAGTAAGGCAGCCTTGATGATAAAAAAGCTGATTGTCCCCAAACCAACAACAAAGACAACGACACCGGCCAATGCAAAATAGACCCATTGCAGTTCGATGTGATAAACGAAATTGGAACTCAGCCATTCGCCCAACTTCCACCAGGCGAGTGGAACGGCAAGGATGTAGGATATTAAAATCAACAGCGCAAATTCTTTATACAGCATTACCAGGATACTTCCTGTGGACCCGCCTAAGACTTTCCGAACGCCGATTTCGCGCGATTTCCGTTCGGCAATAAAGGACGAAAGCCCTAACAGGCCGAGAAGAGCGATAAATATCGTTAGCAAGGTGATGCTGTTGACAATCCATCCGGTTTGTTGTTCATCCTTGTACATTTCATCCTGCATATCTTCAAGGAACTTATAATCGAACGGGCCAACGGCGCCAAATTCACGGTATTTCCGGTTTATAAAGGCAAGTGTTTCTTTTTTACTGGTTTCGTTTATATGGCAACAAAGGACAAATTCCGGTTGTTCACTGATGAAAAAGATAATCGGTTCAATCTTATTGTGCATCGACTTAAAATTAAAATCCTTCACCACACCGATAACCTTCAGCATCCTTCCACCCGGGCCATCTGCCTTGAACCCAAAATGGATTTTCTTTCCAAGGGCATTATCGCCCCACCCAAAATCAGTGGCAGCGGTTTCGTTTATAATCACCGACTCCATTTTATCCTGGCCCATTTGCCTGTCAAAATCCCTCCCCTTTACTATTTCCATTTCAAAGGTTTTCACAAAATCATAATCCGTTTCACAATAAATTATGGCCTTGTTTTCCATCCCGGTTTCCTGTTCGATCCGCATCATCCTGATCAAACCCATCCTGCTTGGAATCCCATTTGTATTTGTTGAAGAAAGAATATTCGGGTTTGAAAGCAATTCTTTTTTCAGGGAAGAAACCTTGCTCCTGAAAGTACTATCATTAAGTTTAAGAACAACAACATTGTTTTTATTGAACCCCATATTCTTGTTTTTCAGGAACTGGAGCTGACCCGAAACCACAAGGGCACCGATTATCATACTGATGGCAAGGAAAAACTGAACAACGACCAATACCTTACGAAGTAAGCCACTCTTTTTCCCCGATTTGCCAATAGCCCCCTTTAAAACGATAACCGGTTGGAAAGATGAAAGATAAAAGGCCGGGTAACTGCCGGATATTAGCCCGACAATAATCGTGAGGACAAAGATCCTGGAAAAAATCGCCTTATTCTCAAATAGGTCCAAAGAAAGGTTTTTCCCTATAACATTATTAAAATCGGGAAGCAACAACCAAACAGCAAATACCGATATAACAAGGGCGATCAAGGATAAAATGACAGATTCAACAAGGAACTGATTAATAAGCTGGCCCTTATAAGCCCCCAGCACTTTTCGTATCCCCACCTCTTTTGCCCTGATAGCCGACCGGGCCGTAGCCATGTTCATGTAATTAATGGAAGCGATAAGAAGGATAAAGATGGCCATTATTGAAAAAATCAACATATTGTCCCTGTCCCCGGAAGGCAATTCCCCGCCAAGCCTTTTTTTGAAATGTGTATCGGCAAGTTTGGTATGAAGCACCTTGAAATCCAGATTGTACTTATCCCCAAGTTCTTTCATGTGCTTTTCGTAAAAAGCATTCGCCTTGATGTCAAAATCCCCGATACTGCTATTTTCTTTGAGAAGGATATATGTATAGAGTTCGATCCGCCAAAATTTCTTGGGTTCCATGCTATTAAATATAGATGTACCCTTTTCATTGGCAAGTGTTGCCATGGAAACAAGCCCGTCAAATTTCAGATGGGAATTTCCGGGTAAATCTTCCATGACACCCGTAATCTTAACAGATTTTTCTTGGTCTAACCTGACGACTTTGCCGATGGGGTCTTCGTCACCAAAATATTTATGGGCAAGTTTTTGGGTAAAAACGGCTGTGTTGTTTTCCGTCAGGCAAGTTTGAGGGTTTCCCCGAAGCAACTTATAGGAAAATATCTTGAAAACCGTTGAATCCGCATACATTAAGTCTTCTTCGTAATACTGTTTATCATTGTAATCGACCAGTGCATTGCCAAGATGTGCAAACCGGGTAAATTCTTCAACTTCCGCGATATTTTCTTTGAAGGCCGGGCCCAGGGGAGTTGGGACAACAGCAAACTTATCCAGGTTTCCCTTTATCCCAATCTCGCATTCAAGCCTGTATATCCGTTCATGCTTTTCGTTGTACTTATCGTATGTGAACTCGTCCTGTACGTACAAAAGCACAAGCAAGGATGTCGCAATCCCAACAGACAAACCCAGTAAATTCAGGATCGCATAAAATTTATTGCGGGCAAAGCCGCGAAAAAGACTTTTTAGGTTAAACTTCAACATAAAAAAACGGCAGTCAAAAAGTAAATGCTCTAAATTGGCAAAATCCTCAAAAAATGAATATTGCCGTAAAGATACATTATTATATTTTGTGCAATTGGATTTTTTTCAACAATGTACTATTCCATATTTCCAACCAACACCTTTAAGCTCTGTGGAATAATCCTAAACTGAAAAGGCGAATGCCCCAGGGATTCGCCGTCCACTTCAAGGTCTATGGGCGGATGTGATTCAATCTTCAAGGTTTTGGCCCTAAAGGTTTCCACTTTTGGATGATTGATAAACGAACCGTCATAAAGGTTTTTGATTTGCCTGATGACCGAGAAACGCCCAATTTTTTTTATCAGGGTAATATCCAATAAACCATCATCCGCAACGGCATTTGGGAGCTGCATCATGCCACCGCCATTGTATTTACAAATGCCAACGCTTATGCTGAAGGCTTTGCAATTACATGGTTCTTTTTCCCCATTGGTAAGCATCTTCACATCCGAAAACTTATAAAACAGTAAGCTCGAAAGCAGGTTTTTCAAATAAACCAAAAGCCCTCCCCGGCCACGCTCCTTGTCTTTGTTTGTTTTGGCGGCCACAATGGCATCGTAGCCCATACCGGCCACATTTATGAAAAACCTTTGTTTTTGTTTATCTCCCTGATAGAAACTTACTTTGCCGATATCCTGCTGGAAAACTTCTCCCTTTTGAATGATTTTTATGGCCTTTTCATAATCGAAAGGGATATCGAACATCCGACACCAGTCGTTGCCTGTTCCTACCGGGATCATTGCCACAAGGAATTCTTCGGTAGGAATTTTTTTTTGGATAAAAATACCGTTGACCACTTCGTTCAAGGTTCCATCACCACCAGTAACAATAAATTTACGGTATCCTTTTTTGATAAACTTTGTGGTAAGTGCCAGTGCATGTTCTCGATGTTTTGTGTTAAAGGCTTCAAACTCAATTGCAGACCGGGAAAGGAATTCATTGATTTTCCCCCAATCTTTTTTCCCTTTGCCCGTTCCGGCATGTGGATTCACCAGCACTATCCACTTATCAATAAGTTTTATGGGGTTATCTGTCATTTTTTCAGGGTTAACAACTTGTTTTTAACATCTTCCGGTTTAATGCTTTCCATACATTCGCAACTATCAAGCTCTCTGCACTTACTACAGCTTTTATCTAATACAAAATAATCTGCCTTGGTTCCAACAGGGGCCCACCTTCCCGGGTGCATGGGTTTTATGGGCGGATAAATCCCCAAAGCATATTTGCCAAGGGCAGCCGCAATATGTAGCGGGCCCGTGCTTGCCGCCACCAATCCATCGGCTTCGTTTATGAAACTTATCAATTCCTTTAGGCTCAATTTCCCGGTCAGGTCATTTATCTTAGGGAATTTATCGAGGATTTCATTTTCGATCAATTGCCCCTCCTCCTTTGTCCCGGTTACAAAGATTTCATATTTTTCCGGTGGGAGGATTTCGATGAGCTTTGCAAAATTATGCAATCCCCATTCCCTTGCACTTCCTTTTGATTTGGGGTGCAGGACAAGATTAAATTTTTCTTTTGAAATAAGGTTCTTTAATTTTTCTTCTAAAGGTTCAATTTTCCTGAAACCATAATAATCCGGTAATTCATTTAACGTAAAATCCTTTCGTCCAATAAAAGGACCGATCAATTTCAGGTTAAGTTGGGCCTCATGCAAATTTGATTTTTTTCGTGAAACCGGAATAGGTTTGTTACACGTCAAAACATGATAAAGCCTTCCCGTTGTCCCTATCCTTAACGGGATACTTGCTTTTTTTGCCAGATGGGCTATCTCTTTTACAGGAAAAACATGGACGATGGCATCCGCATTGATTGCCTTCAAAATCTTGATTTGTTCCGGTTCATCGAGTTCCCTTATTTCATCCCAGTCCAAAAACGAATCGATATGTACCGATGTGTTTACTATATCCCATGTATATTTTTTGCCGAGAAAAACAATTTCAATATCCGTGTTCGCCTCTTTCAAAACACCGGCCATTGGCAATGTAAGGATTACATCACCGATACTGTCGGTTCGGCTTAAAATAATTTTGTTGATTGAAGTCAATTTATAGGTGCTTTATTTAAAATTTTTGCCCAAAGAGATTATATTATTGGTTTTAAGGGTTATTCTGTTAAATGTTGCGTGTTAAAAGTTATGCGTTAAGAATTAAGAGTTAAGAGTTAAGAGTTATGCGTTAAGAGTTATGCGTTAAGAGTTATGTGTTATGCGTTAAAAGTTTATATCTTTCACCCGGGAAAATAACCTTTAACGCCTAACCAATAAGGCTTTATTATTTTACAATAGACATTCGCCAATTCAATTCTTTTTAGTGCATTATAACTTGTTTTGATTTATCAGCATTTTCAACTTTACATATTTCAGAAAGGTGGCGTTGGCCGAAATCCGGCAAATCAAAAAGCCATTGTAACCATCCAAAAAACCAAGGTTGAAAATATAATCACGGATAAATTTTGCCATGGGCGAAAAAACGATTTTTATACAACCTGCCCTTATGCCCTTTTCAAAAGCCGCCTGTGCGGTTAAGTCGGTAAATTTATTCGCTTGGTATATGTGTTCCGAAATAGTGTAAAACGAATAGTGGAGAATGTCGCCAGCCAAATGCATTGTTGAAATGCCCTCTTTCAATTTAAAGCTTTCATGGATTTTAACCCCACTCCACTCTCCGGCATCTTTATGATAAAGTCTTAATTTTTTATCGGGGTACCAACCACAATGCTTTATCCACTGCCCACAATAGTTTGTCATCCGGTTCATGGTATAAGCTTCAGCCTTGAAATCTTTCTTTATCTCTTTAATGGAATATATAAGTTCTTCAGAAAGGGCCTCATCGGCATCAAGTGAAAGGATGTAATCCTGAGTGGCAAGGCTATCTGCAAAAACATGTTGCTTCACATAATCCTCGAATTCGTGTTGTACAAACCGACCCCCTTTTTGTTTACAAATTTCTTCAGTACGGTCGGTCGAAAATGAGTCCACAACTATAACTTCATCGGCAATATCCCTGACCGAATCAAGGCATCGGCCAATATTCCGCTCCTCGTTTAAAGTAATAATTACGACAGATATTCCCGGCATAGATGAATCCTTGTTTAGAAAGAAGTTGCAAATATAAGTTATACTGATGATATCTATTCTTTCGTTTCCAAAAAACCAGTTGCAATAAAAAAAATGCAAAATAATTTGGCAATAAAAAAAATGCGTAGTATCTTTGCAATAAATTTATTGCGTAACCAGGGTTGGTTGAAATACGCACTACAAAAACAGAAACAAATGAAAGTTGTATTAGGGCATCCAGCAAGAAAAAAACAATTCTTCAAAAGAAAGAAAATCAGGGAAGATTTAATCGAAAAAATCAACAATGGTTCCAACCTCTTGATTTCAGCACCGCGCAGGTTTGGCAAATCATCCATTCTGTTGGATTTAATCGATGAGCCCATAGATAGTTTTTATGCAGTATTCATTGATTCGGAACATATTGACAATG
>JAADJA010000077.1 GCA_013151015.1 Chlorobiota bacterium | reverse complement strand
AATGAGGTAGCTTCACCTAAACTTATAAACTCAAAAGGAGGTTTTGAGGAAAATTTAACAAAAATCAATAGTTATACGCTTCAAGAATATTCGCAAAACATATATGTAAGAAAACAGGTGCGTTATTATGAAGGTGACACTATCTTTATTATAAAACCCAACCAAAAACGGTTTTGGACCCGCTCGCAAGGTATTGAAGATGCTGCTTCAGTAATCAACGAATTAATTGCAATGGATGATGATAAATAAGTTAAATGCCATATATTATAAGTCAGCATCTAAAAATTTTGAAATACTTTGTATATCGTTACTTGTTGATGCATATAAGTCTGCTCTTAAAGATAAGCTATTTGATGTTGATTGGAAAGAAAATAGTTTTACAAAATACCTTGTTTCTTTTATCCATACCAATCCTGTAACGGCTAAAAATAAATTATTTGTAAAATTACAGCCTGAACCTGAAAATGACAATTTGCCTATTGAAGGCACAAAAGATGACCCTGATAGGCAACCTCGTATTGATATTTGGTATGGAAGCTATGGTAAAACACGGAATGAATATTATATTGAAGCTAAAAATATCTGTAATAATGATTGGAAAAAAGGTAATGGTTCAAAAGTTTCAGCATCAAAACTAAAGCGGCGATATATTATTACAGGAATAGAAAATTTTGTTACCGGACGATACCCTAAAGGCTGTCTAGTTGGATATGTAATTAACAGCAATACTGTTGATTGTGTAAATGGTATTAATAAGCTACTAAAAAAGGATAATAGACAAAATGAAACCCTTGTAAAATATACGATTCTTAAAGGTTTTGAAAATTCTTTTACCTCAACTCATTCTCAAAAAATGGAAACTATATTATTGAAGCATATTTTTCTTGAATTTTCTTAGTTGATGAGAATTGTCCTGGAATTATTTCGTATCCCATGATATTTGTGCTAATATCATTTAATGAATACAACAGAAAACCATGAAAAACCAATCAAAAATCAATTGCCCCAACTGCGGCACGACCATAGATGTACAGGATATCTTGGCCCATCAACTGGAAGATGAGATAAAGCAAAAATACCAGGCTCAGTTGGATGGGGAGAAGAAGAAATATGCTGCCGAATTTGAAAGCCTGAACAAGGCGAAGGAAGAATTTGAGCAAAAGAAAAAGCAGGAAAACGAATTGTTCCAGGCAAGGCTGGAAAAGCAACTGAAAGAGGAAAAGAAGGCCATAGAGGAAAAACTCAAGGCGAAATTGAAAGAGGAGCAATCAGAACAGTTCAAGGCATTGCAAAGCGAATTGAACGAAAAGTCGGAACAGATAAAGGAACTCAACCGCACCAAGGCCGAAATTGAAAAACTGAAACGGGAGAAAGGGGAACTGAAAGAAGCCATTGAGGCCGAGGCCCAAAAGAAACTGAACGAAGCTCTTCTTTCCGAGCGGGAGAAAATCAGGAAAACGGAAGAAGACCGGAACGAGCTGCGTTTTAAAGAACTGCAAAAACAATTGGAAGACCAGAAAAAGCTCACCGAGGAAATGAAGCGCAAACAGGAGCAAGGATCCATGCAAATGCAGGGCGAGGTCCAGGAACTGGCAATAGAAGAATGGCTGGCGGCACAGTTCCCTTTGGACACGATTGAGGAAATAAAAAAGGGCGCAAGGGGAGGCGATTGCCTCCAATTTGTGAATACCCGCACACATCAAAACCTGGGCACCATCTATTACGAAAGTAAACGGACGAAAGATTTCCAGCCCAGTTGGATAGAAAAATTCAAGGCCGATATCAGGGACAAGGGGGCAAACATTGGCGTTTTGGTCACCGAATCCATGCCTTCCGATATGGACAGGATGGGTTTACGGGACGGGATATGGATTTGCGATTACGATGAGTTCAAGGGACTTTGTGCGGTTTTGCGGGAATCCATTATCCAACTAAGCACGGCCATAAGCTCACAAGAGAACAAGGGCGATAAAATGGACATGCTCTATACGTTTTTGACAAGCAATACTTTCAGGATGCAAATCGAGGCCATCGTTGAGGGTTTCACACAAATGAAATCGGATCTGGAAAGTGAAAAACGCTCGATGCAAAGGATTTGGAAACAACGTGACAAACAAATCGAAAAGGTAATTACAAATACGGTGGATATGTACGGCTCGATAAGGGGGATTGCCGGAAATGCTGTCCAATCTGTAAAAGCCCTGGAATTGCCAGGAGCTGATGAAGAGTTGAAATTGGAACTGGAATAGATATGCCGGAAAAGTTTTTACCTTTGTGGCAAACGGGAAAAGGAATAAATTTGTGGAATGATTACAAAGAATGACATATTGTTCAAATTGAAGGAAATGAAACCCATTCTTTATAAGGATTATGGAATAAAATATAGGATTATTTGGATTGTTTTCAGATGATGGCCACATTGATTTATTGAATTGGAAAAGTTGGATGGAAGTTATTTTCATAGAAACGATACCTTGAAGAATATTTAATAGAAAAATTGACCTTTTCACTAAAAATGCACTAGTGAAATATTGTTAAATTTACCGAGGATATCGCAAAATGCGACATCCTTAGAAGATATGGGAAACAAAAGTTTAATACCAACCGAAAAGATTGATAGGGCAATCTTAATCATTAGAGGTTACAAGGTAATGCTCGATAGTGATTCAGCAATGAGTTTATTGAAATTATTTGATTTTTGAAAACTTGATTATTATGATAAACAAAGACATTCTCGTTATTTACCCCGAAACAAAAACCACACAAGTGGCCCTCTACAAGGGGACAAGTTTGTTGTTTTTGAAAAACATCAAACATGATGTTGAAAAATTGAAAAGCCTGAAAGAGGAAGGTATGGAGGCAAGGATGAAATACCGGACGGAGTCTGTGATAAAAGAGTTGACAGATAATGATGCCGATTTTGGGGAAATCGAAATCGTAGTTGGTCGCGGGGGCGTGCTCAAACCCTTGAATGCCGGGGTTTATGAAGTGAACGAAAAAATGCTGCACGACCTGCGAACGGGTTCGGAAGCAATCCACCACACCAACCTTGGGGGGATGATAGCTTACGAAGTGGCAAAACAAATAGACGCAAAACCCATATTGACCGATCCGGTTTCGGTGGACGAAATGGACGATATTGCAAGGGTGAGCGGGCATCCCCTTTTTAAAAGGAAATCGGTTTTTCATGCGCTCAACCAGAAATATTTTGCCAGAAGGTTTGCGAAGGCCAACCATAAAAGGTACGATGAAATCAATTTGATAGTTGCCACCATTGGGATGGGAGGAATTTCGGTTGCGGCCCACCGCAAGGGAAGGGTCGTGGACGTGAACAACGCCTATGACGGTGATGGCGCTTTTTCCATAAAACGGACAGGCTCCCTGCCCATGGGCGATATGGTCCATTTATGCTTTAGCGGTAAATACACCGAAGAGGAAGTCATTGATATGCTCACGCAAAAGGGTGGTTATGTTGCTTACCTCGGCACTTCAAATATCAATGAAATAAATGCGATGATCGAAAATGGCGACGAAAAAGCCATTTTTGTTTCCGATGCCTGTGCCTATCAAGTATCCAAAGAAATTGCGGCCATGTCGGCGGTATTGGAGCAAAACGTGGATGCCATTATCCTTACGGGGAATATTTTCCACAGCGATCGCTTTCTGACCAATGTCCAGAAGAGATTGGGAGGTATTGCCGATTTCACCCTTTACCCAAGTATTAATGATGTGGAGGCACTTGCGGCCAATGGTTTCCTTGTACTTAAAGGTGAATTGGAAGTGCAGGAATATATTTAGTGGCTTTAAGAAAAATAAACTTCTTTTCAGGTTTGGTACTTTTCATTAACAATTTGTTGTTGAATAATCAGTTATTGATAAACTTTCTTTATCGGAAACATTGGTATTTTTGAAACTTATTTCCAGCATATCAATACACAAGTACTACAATTTAAGCGAATGAACAAAAGAACATATCATATAATCCTTATCGTTTTGGTTTCCTACTTTGCTTTCATTTTTGGGAAGAAAAAGGAGATAGACCCAAAACCTTCATTTGTTCAATATGTTGCCCCCGATAGTTTGTATTATAATATCAACGATATTTACAACGAAAAAAGGGCAAACGACCTTGATAAACGCTTTGCCCGCCTGAACAAAAAAGGGCTTTTCAATGGAACGGTAATTTATATCGAGAATGGTGAGGAAGTTTTCAAAGGGGCTTATGGCTATGCCGATTTTCGCAAGAAAGTGAAAATGGATACCCATGATGCGTTTCAACTTGCTTCCGTTTCAAAAATGTTCACCGCCACGGCAATAATGATTTTGAAGGAACAGGGCAAATTGGATATTGATGATACCATTACAAAGTTCATCCCTGAATTTCCTTATTATGGGATAAGCCTGCGTTTGTTGATGAACCATCGTTCGGGATTGTCGCGTTATATGTCGCTTGCCGATAAATATTGGGACCCGCACAAGCCCATCAACAATGAAGAGGTCGTTGCCTTGTTCGTGAAATACAAACCAAATCCTTATTTTAAGCCCAACAATGGTTTCCACTATTGCAACACAAATTATGCTTTGCTTGCTTCTGTGGTCGAAAGGGTTTCCGGCCAGTCCTTTGATGAATTTGTGAAACAAAACATTTTCGAGCCTTTGGGGATGGATGATTCCTTTGTATATAATCTAAGAGGGGATTCACTTGTCCCCTCCAGTATCACGGTTGGGGTTCCTGGTTATAAATACGGAGGCCGCTATGCCCGTAAAATGGGAAATTATTACCTGAACGGGGTGATGGGCGACAAAGGTGTTTATGCATCGGTGGAAGATCTTTTCAAGTTCAATGAAGCCTTAGACAATGGAAGCCTTATAAGCCGGGGATTGTTGGAAGAAGCTTTCAGCCCGGGAAGCCCAAGGCACCGGGGCCGGAAAGACAATTACGGTTTTGGCTGGAGGATCAAGGATGGAATGGACAGCACGGTTTATCATTTTGGCTGGTGGAAAGGTTTCAGGACTTATTTCCTTCGTGATATGAAAAACGACAGGGCAATCATTGCCCTCACAAATACACATAAGGGATTGTCATCCCAGGTTTTTTGGGATATTTTAAAAGATGAGGACAGACCTGAAGAATTGCTGGAAATTTACAGCAAATTGGATTAACCTGATTGATTCGTGCGTTTGTTTTTGTTCTGGTCAAGGCATCAAAGCTTGCCGCTGGATATTAAATACTGCAAGGGATTTGCAACAATAAGCAGGACGAAAAGAAATGCCCTTTGGTGAAAATAATAAATAAAATTCCTTTCAGGATACTTTTCATAATTAATGGGTATTCATCATATTTGTTTTTGATTTTCATGAATTAATCAGGTTAATTCTTACTTTTGACGCAACGTAATATTGCGGAACAAAATCTTATCTAAAATAATAACCCATTAAAGTGTTTTAATATGAAGAGATTTACAAAACTATCAGGATTACTATTGGTTTTTAGTCTTGTTTTCCAAAACCTGAATGCCGGGACAGGGGCGAACGAAAAAATAAAATATGTTTCTCCCCAGCCCAATGCCAACTATGTCAATATTCAACATGAAATTGCTGTAAGGCAAGGCGATGTTCTTGATGTTTCATCGGTGAACAAGGAATTGTTTGTGGTTACCGGAAGCTCAAGTGGAATCCATGAAGGCTCAGTTCGCTTATCGGCCGATATGAAAACCTTGATTTTTAAACCAAACTTTAGTTTTGATTACAACGAGACAATTAGCGTAGAGATAAAAGCCGGTTTGAAAACAGAAACAGGGATTAATATTGACCCGGTTACGTATTCATTCACAACACTAAAGGAAGACAATGAACAATTAAAGGAGAAATTTATCCAATGGCAAAACGAAGGGTTTTATGGCATTTCCAATACTAAAAGTGAAATAAGCGAGACCGGGAAAAGTTCCTTTGATATTACCGATGGCCTTCCCGGTTATACCGTGGCCGTCAACAATAACCCAAGTCCGGGCTACATCTTCTTTACCCCGCACAACGCATTCCACCCCATAAATTTACCCGCATATTCGGTTATAATGGATAATTACGGGACTCCTGTTTATTATAAAATGAATTCATCTCAATCGGTTGATTTTAAGATGCAGGAAACGGGGCAGATAAGCCAGTTTATTGCCACTTCTGCCGGAGGTCTCGGTATCAATTATGGTGCGCATTATATTTATGACAACCGGATGGATGTGGTTGACACTTTTCAAATGGGCAATGGTTATATGGCCGAAATGCACGACTTTCAATTGTTCAACGATGGCAGTTCGTTGTTGTTTACCTATGACCCGCAAATTGTGGACATGAGCGAAATTGTGGAAGGTGGCGATACGGCGGCTACCGTCATGGGTTTTGTGTTGCAGGAATTGGATACCGATAAAAACGTTGTTTTTGAATGGAGCAGTTGGGGCAATATAGCGATTACCGAAGCAACACCTGATATTAACCTTACCGGGGTCTTTATAGATTATTGTCATGGAAATGCCCTTGAAAGGGACAATGACGGGAATATCCTTGTTTCTTTCAGGAATACGGACGAAATTATCAAAATTGACAGGGAGACCGGCGAAATCATGTGGAGATTGAACGCTTTTGATGATAACCTGAACGATTTTACATTTACCAATGATACCATAAAGTTTTCGCACCAGCACGATATCCGCCGCTTGGAGAATGGCCATATCACTATTTTTGACAATGGCAATCTCCATTATGGGCCTTACAGCCGTGCTTGTGAATATGCACTCGATGAGGTAAACATGACTGCCGAATTGGTATGGGTTTATCCCGGGGATGAAGGGCCAGGTCATCATTTTGGTTTTGCCACCGGGAGTGCTCAGCGATTATCAAATGGCAATACCATGATAGGATGGGGATTGACAATATTCCCTGTTGTTCCCAATGCACTGATCATGGGTGAGGTTTCGTCCGAAGGGGAATCCTTGTTCGAGGTTTACGCCACCGATTCCATTTCCACTTACAGGGCCTTGAAATTTATGTGGGAAACCGACCTGTTTTCAGTTTCAAAAGATACCATCGACTGGGGTGAGTTTTCGGGTTATACGCCCATGCCTTATATAGCCCAGGTCACAAACAATTCTGAAAACCCGATCACAATTGCCGAAGCTACCAACCGCACATCCGAGTTTTTTGTTTCGAGTGGTTTTCCCATTACCATCGAGCCAGGGGCTACCGGGAATATAACCGTGAATTACTTCCCATCCTCGGGAGGGAATTATGAAGATGCCCTGACGATAATGTGTCAGAAAGGGGAAAATGAAATGATCGGGAAACAAATAATCCTGAAAGGGTATATGGCTGATGAAACTGCCCCTGATGTGGGTTTTGATCCGGAAGACAATGCAGGGAATATTGATAGGGCACCGGAGTTGAAGCTTTCATTCGATGAAAAGATATTTAAAACCGGTGGGGAATTGATCACGAACGATGATTTGCAGGACATCCTGTCCCTTGACCTATTGGGCGACCCTGTGCCTTTTAAGGCCTGGATTACCTGGTACGATAACATCCACACCGAAATAAGCATCCGGCCTTTGGATTCGCTTGAGGCAAATACTTTGTATTCCTGGGGGGTGAATGGAAATACGATTGAAGACTGGGCCGGCAATGCAATAAGTGAGGATGTTATGGCAAGCTTTACCACCGAAAAGGAATTTGGGATAAATGATCTTGTTCAGGGTGGGAATTTGAAATTATTCCCCAATCCAAATGATGGGGAACTTAACATTGAGTTTGAAATGGAAAGCGACCGGACAATTTGGGTTTATGATATCAATGGCAAATCCGTGAAGGAGATACCACAGGTTTCAGGAAAATCGGTTAAAATAGATTTAACACAGGAACCCAACGGTGTTTACTTTATCAAAATCCAGGACATGGTAAATGACATTGTCACGGAAGTGAAAACAATCAAGTATTAGATATTGCAATCCTTGTTATAAAAGCTAAGCCCTTCTTGGGTTTGGCTTTTTTGGTAAAATGGGTTTTTATCAATGAAGTTATTCTTTTATGAGTGCAAAATTAATTTATACATGAAAATCAGGTTTGGTACAATCGTATTCATTCACATGGCTTTTGCTTTGTTCATAAACCATGAAGTACAATCACAAAATACGGATATGGCTGGGTTCAAGTATGTTTCCCCTGTTCCTGGTTCCAAATATATCATGCCGGGAAATAATATCGCCTTGCGCCATGGAGACCCAATCCTGCTTGAAAGCCTGAATGGTTTTTTGATGGAGGTCACAGGGACAAAAAGCGGAAGGATTAGGGGAAGGATAGTTTTATCGGATGATGCAAGGACTGTGATTTTCAAGCCAAATACACCGTATGAATTTGGTGAACGTATAAAGGTTATTGTTAATGAAAATTTGAAAACACGAACAGGGTTGAAACTGAAAGGGCTCGAATTTAATTTTACGGTCACCCCTGTAATCCCTGAATTGCCCCGGGATTATTTTTTGCAGGAAGAACTGGGCCATTCCTCGAATCAATCTGTACATAAGCCTGATAGGATTAAAAGCATAAATGACAATAACCTTCCAGAGGATTTCCCGGAATTGACCGTGAACATTTCAAACAATCCCGTGGAAGGGGAATATTATTTTTCAACCCCGTTTGGATATTGGGGCTGGTTTCCCGATAACATCCCTTATCTAATTATTTTTGATAATACATGTGTCCCGGTCTATTATAAAAAGCTGAATTTCCCTGCCTATGATTTCAGGAAATTGGTTGACGGAACTTTGTCGTATTATAACAATACCTGGCCAACACCCACTTTTGAGATAATGAACGGCTCATTTGAAACAATTGATAATTATACAATACAGGGCGGTTACCGAACAGATTTCCATGAATTTTTCAAGTTGGAAAATGGCCATGTGTTTATTACGGCTTATGATCCTCAAATTGTGGGCATGGATACCGTTGTTGCCGGGGGTGACCCAAATGCGATTGTCTCCGGATGGATTATCCAGGAACTGGACATGAACAAAAACGTGGTTTTCCAATGGCGGAGCTGGGACCACTTCCTATTGACCGATGCTGACGACCATGTTGACCTCACTGCTGCCGTGATTGATGTTTTCCATGGAAATGCCATTGATGTTTATTCTGAAAGTGCTTTGATACTGTCGCCACGGAACAACAATGAAATCACAAAGATTGATTGGAACACCGGGGAAATTATCTGGCGACTTGGTGGAAAAAACAATATGTTCCAATTTGTAAATGATACCCTTCATTTTTCGAGAGCGCACGATTGCCGGATTTTGTCCAATGGGAACCTCTCTTTGTTCGATAATGGGACTTATCATCCCGAGTCCATTTTTTCGAGTGCTTTGGAATATGAACTTGATGAAGAAAATTTAATTGCGAGCCTTGTAAGCCGAATACGGAGCAATCCTGATATCGAAGGGGTGATTATGGGCAATGTCCAGACCAAGGAAAATGGAAACCGCATCACCGGATGGGGGTCTGGGGTCCCGGCAATTACAGAGTTTGATGCGAATGGCGATGTTGCCATGGAAATTTATTTTTCGGGCATTAATTACAGGGCTTACCGGATGCCCTGGCAAACTGATTGTTTTTCCGTTGATAAAGATACCCTGGATTTTGGGGATGTTTACTATCAATCTACGGCCACTAAAAACATTACCGTTACAAACAATGCCGGATATGATATAAAGATAACGAGTGTTTATAATAGAAATGCGGCGTTTTCATCTACTGAGGAGTTTCCGGTTTTAGTTCCCGAAGGGGAATCGAAAACCCTCAAAATAAAATTTGACCCGGATACTTTGGGGATATATACCGATATGATAACCATAAACTCCGATATCAACGAGGACACCTTGGTACAGCGCATTGCACAACAGGTATTTGTTTCAGGTGTGGCTTCCCCAAATCAGGGTATTGATGAAATGGCAGATATGAACGTGAAATTATTCCCCCAGCCCGTAAGCAATATCTTAACAATACAGTTGAAAAGGGACGATTCGGAAATAGGCCTGGAACTTTATACTATTTCCGGTGAAATCTTGTATTCTGCAATATTTAGAAACACAGGGAGTTACCAATTGGATATGGGGGATTTCAAAACAGGGATGTATTTTATCCAACTCAAAGAAAAACAATCCGGGAAAACAGGATATTTTAAAGTCGTAAAAAAATAATTTACCATGGATGCGAACCCCAAAAGAGTAGTTCTTGTATTTCTCCTGTTTGTTTTCTTCGTCCAGGTTTTCGGACAACACCAGGTTTACAAAAAGTTGGAATATATTTCGCCCAAGCCCGGATCACAGTTTATTATGCCCATGAACAATATTGCTTTACGAAGTGCGGACAAATTTGGTTCCAACAGCGTAGAGAAATCTTTATTAGAGGTTAAAAACTCAAAAGGCCATAAGATTGATGGAGAGCTTAAATTGTCAGATGACGAAAGAACATTGATTTTTAAACCGAAAACCCCATATCCATTGGGCGAAACTATTCATGTCGAATTGATAAACGGTCTTAAAACCATCAAGGGCGATGAAATAGAACCTCTTCGGTTTTGTTTTACGGTTACTCCTAAAATTATTGAAAACCCACAAAACTATTTGAAAAACGATTTTAAATTTGACAAGCCTCCATCAAAAAACAAACAGGGATTAAACGAAAACGAAACACGAATAATGGACAATGACCTTCCTGAGGGTTTCCCCAATTTCCAGGTAAACCTGATTAACCCATCAACAACGGATGAATACTATTTTATGACCTCTTTTGACGATTGGGGCTGGTTTCCCGATACGGAGCCGTTTATCATGATCACGGATATTTATGGAACGCCCGTTTATTATAAAAAAATGAAAAGTTTTGCTTACGATTTAAAAGTTCAACCAACCGGGTTTTTGTCCTACTATTCATATAATCCAGGATTTAGGCATAAGGTGATGGACAGCTCGTATCAAGTTATCGATACCTATAAGATGGGGAATGGATATGGTTATACCGATTTCCACGAATTTAAGCTTTTGGAAAACGGCCATGCTATTGTGATGACTTACGATGGGCAGCTTTATGCCATGGATACCGTTGTCCCGGGAGGGGATTCCAATGCGATTGTGATGGGCTTTGTTTTCCAGGAACTGGACACAAACAAAGAGGTGGTTTTCCAGTGGAGGAGCTGGGACCATTTCCTGATTACCGATGCACGCCCATTCGTTGATTTAACAGACTCGGTAATCGACTATGTCCATGGCAATGCAATCGAAATTGATTCGGACTCAACTTTGTTGATTTCGTGCCGTAACATGGAAGAGATAACGAAGATAAACAGGAACACAGGTGATATTATCTGGAGGTTGGGAGGGGAGAACAACCAGTTTGATTTTGGGGAAGATACCCTGGGGTTTTCGGTCCAACATGATATAAGAAGACTCCCCTCGGGGCATATTAGTTTATTTGACAATGGTTCAAAACACCCCGATCCCAAATTCTCAAGTGCCCTTGAATATGAACTGGACGAAGTGAACATGACGGTAAACCAGATTAGCCGCTTTAGGCACGACCCGGACGTTTTGGGATATGTGATGGGGAACGTGCAATGTAAGCCCGATGGTTCAAAAGTGGTGGGGTGGGGCTCGGCATATAACAGTGTCACAGAATTTAATTCGATTGGGGAAATTGTGTACGAAATGGAGTTTGAGGCTTTTAGTTACCGGTCTTATCGTTTCCCCTGGAAAACGGATTATTTTGTGACCGACAGCGATTCACTGGATTTTGGGGCTATTTACTATCTCGATTCATTGGAACGGGAAATCCTGATAATGAACAACGCCGGATACGATATCAATATCACAAGTATTTATAATACGGACAGTGTTTT
>JAADJA010000003.1 GCA_013151015.1 Chlorobiota bacterium | reverse complement strand
CAGCATTGAGCAATTTACAATTAATACAAAATGAAGATACTATTTCATCTTAACCACCCGGCACATTTTCATCTTTTTAAGCTAGCCATTAAATCATTGATTAGCAAAGGGCATGAAATTCTTATTCTAATTAATAAAAAAGATATCCTGGAAGAGTTATTAAAAAAATCGGAGCTTCCCTATTTCAATATTTTACCCTCCGGTCGGAAAAATTCCAAAATCGGAATTGCAATTGGATTATTAAAACAAGACTCAAAAATTATTGGTTTTTGTTTAAAACACAAGCCTGATTTACTGGTTGGAACATCTGTCCCTATTTGCCATACTGGGAAATTATTGAATATCCCTGCAATCAATGTGAATGAAGATGATGCAGATGTAGTTCCCCTTTTTTCAAAATTAGGTTATCCTGCTGCAAAAACTATTTTGTCACCCGAAGTTTGCTCTACAGGTAAATGGAAGTATAAAACTATCAATTACAATGGCTACCATGAACTTGCTTATTTACATCCAAACCATTTTACCCCAGATGTTAATATCGTAAAGAAATATACAAATCCCGAAGAACCCTTTTTTATTATCCGTTTTTCAGGATTAAATGCCCATCACGACAGTGGAAAGTCTGGGATAAATACACAAATATCAAATAAACTGATCAAAATACTTGAGCCGCATGGTAGGATAATTATAACATCTGAGAGGGAGCTGGAACCAGAATTTGAAAAATACCGATTAAATGTTAACGTCCTGGAAATGCACCATATGTTAGCATTCGCAAAAATTTTTATAGGTGATAGCCAAACCATGGCCGCTGAATCAGGGGTGCTGGGGACCCCCTTTGTAAGGTTCAACGACTTTGTGGGAAGAATAGGGTATCTTGCTGAATTGGAAGTTAAGTATAAACTAGGCTATGGTATAAAAACAGAAAACACAAAAGGTTTATATCAAATTGTACAGGAACTCATAGAAACTCGCAATTTAGAAAACATATACATACAAAGACTCAGGAAAATGTTGTCGGAAAAGATAGACCTTGCTAAATTCCTTACCTGGTTTCTTGAAAATTACCCAAATAGCATTGACATCATGAAGCAGAATCCTGATTTTCAATATAAATTTAAGTAATTGAACATCCTTATCGACATTGGCCATCCAGGGCATGTTCATCTGTTCAGAAACCTTTATTTTGAACTCAGGCAAAGAAAGCACTCTGTTTTAGTTTCAACTAAAGATGATCCGGCCATCACTGATTTGATGCGATTATTTGATATCCCATTTATTCTTCTTGGGAAAAAGAAAGATTCTATTCTTGGTAAAGTTTCTGATCAAATAAATTTCAACAAACAAATTTGGCAAATTGCAAAAAAGGAAAATATTAAGATAGGAATTGGGACTTCTGTATCCCTGGCACATGTGTCACGTTTTTCAAAAATGAAATCCATTTTGCTGGATGATGATGATGATGAAGTTCAGCCCCTGTTCGTAAAATATGTCCACCCTTTTTGTGATTATTTGATTTCCCCGGATGTGCTGAAAGGAAAAAGGAAAAGAAAAGATACAATCTATTATCCGGGCCTTCACGAACTGGCCTATCTACATCCATACAGATTTAAACCAGACATAAGAGTATTAAAGGAAATCGGGCTTCAACAGGATGATGTTTTTTTCGTATTGCGGTTTAATGTATTCAAGGCACATCATGATAAAGGGGCTCAAGGTTTATCTTTAGACCAAAAATTGCAATTAATTGCACTCCTTAAACCCCATGGTAAAATTTTCATCACAACTGAAAGGGATATTGAACCTGAATTGAAAAAATTCCAACTAAATCTTTCTCCTGAAAAAATCCATTCCCTGCTCAAATATGCAAAACTTTTTATCGGGGACAGCCAAACCATGACCAGCGAAGCAGTCGTCCTGGGAACCCCAGCCATACGGTGTAATTCATTTGCGAACAGCATATCATACCTAAATGAGGAAGAAAAAAAGTATGGGTTGACTTATGCTTTTTTGCCTGAACGATTCAATGAGCTAATCCAAAAAACCAGGGAACTATTATCAACTCCCAATCTAAAGGCCAAATGGGCAATCAAAAGCCAAAACTTGCTAAATGACAAAATTGATTCCACGAAATTTTATTTATGGTTAATCGAAAACATAAATTCCATCGGCAAGGTAAATTTTGATAAAGGGTTTTTTAAGGGATTTTATTAATCAAGGCAATGGCCGCAGGATAATCCGGAAGAGAATAAGTAAATACTATTTCGGATTAGCCACACACATAGCCCACACGAAAATCCGAAAAAGCTTTTGTTGTCAGGTTAACAACTTGGAAATAAATAGAAAAAATAGCTACTTTTGCATAATTAATGCTGATTGCGTGATAATAATCACACTAATAGTATTAATTATGTGATAAGCAATGAAAATACAAAGAGATTTATATCGCAAACTTCTTTTTTGGAAGAATAGCCCAACCCGCAAGCCTCTTTTATTACAAGGAGCCCGTCAGGTAGGCAAGACCTGGATATTGAAGAATTTTGGGGAAAATGAATTTGAATCCATTGCTTATTTTAATTTTGAAGAACAAATAGGGATAAAACAGTTTTTTGAGATGACCAAAGACCCGGAAAGGATAATTGAGGGTTTGTCTTTGGTTAACGGAAAACCAATCTTTGCCAAAAAAACACTCATCATATTAGATGAAATCCAGGAATGTAATGAAGCGTTAAATGCCTTGAAATATTTCAAGGAGAAAGCCCCCGGATATACGATTATTGGTTCCGGTTCTTTATTGGGGATAACGCTATCAAGGGGAAGGTCTTTTCCAGTAGGGCAAGTCGATTTTTTGACATTATACCCTCTTACTTTTTCAGAATTCTTGTCAGTAGCTGAACCGAAACTTTCTGCTTATATTGAATCTTTGGATAAGATTGAGCAGATACCTGATATATTTTTCAATCATCTAATAGAAAAATTAAAAGTTTATTTTATTAGCGGGGGGATGCCGGAAGCTGTCGTAAGTATGCTCGGTTCGGGAGATATTGAGCTTGTAGAATCCCGACTCTTGAATATTATTAATGCTTACAAATTAGATTTTTCCAAACATATTGACAAAAATGACATTTCCCGAATCACTTATATTTGGGACTCCTTAGCTTCTCAATTGGCAAAAGAGAACAAAAAATTTCTTTACCGAACCGTCCGGCAAGGGGCTAGGGCCAGGGAATATGAGCATGCCCTTCAGTGGTTGCGGCAAGCTGGGTTAATTTATCAGGTGTTCAGGCTTAATAAACCCTCATTGCCACTAACTGCCTACCAGGATTTATCTGCTTTTAAAATATATCTTTTAGACGTAGGCCTCTTACGCAGAATGGCTAATTTATTCCCAACGGCTATCTATGAAGGGAATAGGTTGTTTACGGAATTTAAAGGGGCAATGAGTGGAAATTTTATTCTTCAGTCGCTAAGTCCACAATTTGAGGTTTTACCTTATTATTGGACTTCGGGCAACAAAGCCGAACTAGACTTTATTCTTCAATATCAAAATGAGATTATCCCCATCGAGGTAAAATCAGATACCAATATTCGTTCAAAAAGTCTAACGGTTTATAGTAATCAATACTCTCCTCCATTGAAAATCAGATACTCCTTAAAAAACTTCGAGTATAATAATGGACTATTGAACATTCCTCTTTTTCTAGTAGATCATACCAAGCGGATTATTGACCTGATTAATTCATAAATGTCATCATAAAAGCAGCTGATTGGGAAATAAGTATTACGATAAACACAATTTTAGAATACCCACACAAGAGTCCGGAACAGGTTTTTGACAACAATTTGCATTTCATTTCAAAATTCATTAAATTTGCATAACAGGTAATATTTTATCTGTAAAATGTAAATACGGCAATAATGGATAATATATTAGACAATAAAAATGTAAGCCTTGACGATTTCAACCCTCATGCCATTGCAGGCAAATTAGCCACAAGGATGAAGAAATTGCGTTTATCCCAAAACCTCACCCAGGAATCTTTATCGAGAAAATCAGGTGTAAGCCTTGGCAGCTTAAAGCGGTTTGAGAACAAACATAAAATATCCCTGGAACACCTATTACAACTTGCATTGGCACTAAATGCACTAAATGCTTTTCATGATTTGTTCCCGGAAAAAGATTACACAAGTATTGACGAAATAATAAGCAATTCAAAATCAAAACACAGGAAGAGGGCAAGGAATGGCTGATTCAATAAATATATTGAAAATATTTATTGGGGCCAAGTCTGTGGGAAGGATGGTGATTTCTTCGGATAGGCTTTGTGTTTTTGAGTATGATCCTGAATTTGTGTCCACCGGTTTTTCCATTTCCCCATTTTATTTGCCACTACGTCCCGGAACGTTTACAGCAAGGCGTGAACCTTTTGAAGGCTTGTTTGGTGTGTTCAATGACAGCTTGCCCGATGGATGGGGAAATTTATTGATTGACCGTTACTTAGCAAGTCAAGGTATCCAGTCGCAGTCTTTATCTGTTATAGACCGTTTGAGTATCGTTGGTTCTTCAGGAATGGGGGCAATTCAATATAAACCTGACAAACATATCCGTACAAAACACGACATTGATGACCTCAACATATTGGCAACTGAAATTGAGAAAGTATTATCTGAAGTTGATTATACTGGCTCTTTGGACATATTGGCCGAAAAGGGGGGTTCATCGGGTGGCGCCCGCCCGAAAGTGTTTGTAACTATTAAAGGAAAACCGTGGTTGGTCAAGTTTCCTTCTTCTTATGACCAATCTGATATTGGTCGTATCGAATACAATTATTCTGTGATTGCAAAAAAATGCGGTATCGAAATGCCGGAAACTGCTCTTTTAGAAGGAAAATATTTTGGTGTTCAACGCTTTGACAGGGATGGGAAGAAACGTATCCACATGCATACGGCCTCAGGTTTATTGTACGCAAGCCATCAGTTTCCTTCACTCGATTATATTGATTTGATAAAAGCAACCCTGGCACTTACAAAAGATATTGGGGAGGCATATAAAATGTTCCGCCTGATGGTCTTCAATATATTGACCGGCAACAAGGACGATCACGCAAAGAATTTTTCCTTTATCTATAATTCAGGTAAATGGAAACTTTCACCAGCTTATGATTTAACACCAAATAGTGGGTTTAATGGCAACCACTCTTCCACGGTAGCAGGTAAGGGAAATCCATCATTGGAAGACATTTATGAAGTAGCCGGACAATGTGGGTTAAAATCCAAAATCACAAAAAGGATTTTTGAAGAAATTTATGACAACTGTGTTGAAATAAGGGTGGGTAATTGGCCATGAGCCGAAAAAGATTGGGTGTAAAGATGGAACTGTGGTCACGGACAAGCTTCTGGGTCGATGTGGGCATTTGTAAGGAGGCCCGAAAGCTTGAAATAAGCTTCGACAGACCTGCCCGATTTAATGATGGGCGCAGCCTGACAATTGGGTGTTTTATACAGGCTAATCCTGAAAGAGAATAAATAAATACTATTTCGGATTAGCCACACACATAGCCCTCACGAAAATCCGAAAAAGCTTTTGATTTATTGCGTATATAGCGTGCACGAGAATCCGAAAAAGCCATTATCTCTTATTTCAGATTTACTTATCTTTGACAAAAAAACAAAATGAAATCGTTTAAATATATCATTTACAAGGAAGGTGATTATTATGTATCACAGTGCTTGAATGTGGATATTTCAAGTTTTGGTAAAAATGTACAGGAAGCATTGAATAATTTGAAAGAAGCACTTGAGTTATATTTTGAAGATAATGAAACGACAGAAACAATACCAATAATCAATGAAACCATGCTTGGGGAAACATACATAAATGTCTAAACTGCCATCTTCCAATAAAATAATCAAAGTACTTTTAAACCAAGATTTTAATTTCGTCTCTCAAAAAGGAAGCCATAGAAAGTACAAAAAGGATAGCAGAATCGTAATTGTTCCCCATCCAAAGAAACAGATTCCGATTGGGACTTTTCGATCAATTGTCCGTCAATCCGGTTTGGACATAAATTTATTCTGATTTACTTAAGGAGACTTCTATTACTCCCATAGTGCCTATGCTTAAGCTTTGGCATAAGTATATGTACGGAATCAGGGGGTAAAGTTTATAATTGCTTCAATTGATTGGTCAAATTGGAATGCGATCCCGTATTGTACTGGAAAAAAAGGCGAAAATGCGAGAATGTTAAAATCGCATAAATTTGTAAAATAGTGATACTTAATACTCAGCTTGCCGTATTCTCGCATTGAGTCCACGCAGTAGTGGGATTTCATCCATTCAACATTCAATCATTGAAGCATTTACAATATTAGTTGTATTTTCATATTATTTATTGCTTTCCACTAAATTCGCAGTAGTACCGTTCTTAATAAAATACCTGATAAACAGATGAAAATAATCTCCGTAGTAGGCGCCCGGCCCAATTTTATGAAAATTGCACCCTTTATCCATGCAATCGATAATCATAATAGTCAACAAGTTTATCCATCGAAGCCTCAGCTTAGCGTGGAAACAACGAACAACAAACATATAAACCATCTTTTAGTCCATACCGGACAACATTATGACGATAAAATGTCAAAGGCTTTTTTCCGGGCCTTGAATATCCCCGATGCAGATATAAATTTGGGGATTGGATCGGGGACACATGCGGAGCAGGTTGGCAATACGATGATAGCGCTCGAAAAAGTATTTGAAGGGGAAAAGCCGGACTGGGTGATTGTTGTGGGCGATGTGAACGCAACTTTGGCAGCTTCTGTAACGGCCAAGAAATTACATATCAAGGTTTGCCACATTGAAGCAGGCCTCCGCTCCGGGGATATCAAAATGCCCGAGGAGATCAACCGTCTGGTGACCGACCGCCTTTCCGATCTACTGCTTACTCCCGATACCATCTCGGTTGATAACCTGCTAAAAGAAGGGACACCCAAAGAGAGGATCAAATTTGTCGGGAATATAATGATCGACACATTGGAAACCAACAGGGAAAAAGCATCTACCCTGTCCATTGAAAAAATCATACAGGACAACTTATTAATAAACAAACCTTTTAAGGGCAATGCCGGGCTTGTAAAAGCATATGCGCTTATGACCCTCCACCGCCCTTCCAATGTGGACAAAAAAGAGGTTTTCGGACCCATTATCAATTTCCTGATCGATGAAGTTGCCGCTGATATGCCCATCCTTTGGCCCATCCATCCCCGTGCAAAAAAACAACTTGGAAAATTTAGGCTTTGGGATAAGGTGGTAAATACGGAAAATTTGATTTTATTGAATCCCCTTGGTTACCATGAAATGCTGCGCCTGAACATGGATGCCACGATTATGTTAACGGACAGTGGTGGATTGCAAGAAGAATGCACCATCCTTGGAACACCTTGCCTGACTTTAAGATGGAATACCGAACGACCTGTAACCCTTCGTGAATATGGAGGTGCAAGTATTTTGGTGGGCAACAATGTGGAACGTATCCGAAAAGAATATCACGAAACTTTAAAGCTGGACAAAAAACCGGTCAGGCCTGAATTATGGGACGGGCACACGGCTGGAAGGTGCGTGGAAGAAATTGTCAATTCTTAAACCTTTTGGGTCGAAGTGGGCATAGGCATGGAGACCCGGAAGGTTGAAACATTGCACCTTGAGATATTACCCTTCCAAGGCTTAGAGTTGACCATGCCCAAAACCCCGGTGTTAAGGATTGCCAGAAGGCTGAAATAATCGCGTGGCGATTAACAGGAAAACGCAAAGGGAGTATCGAAATGAATTATGGTACAGGTAAACCTGGAATGTTTTTCAAGGCCGAAACATGCAATACTCATAGTACAATCACAAGAAACCTAATAAAAGAATGTTGGATTTCACCATCAAAATACATGAAGAACTGATCAAATCACTATCAGGAACAGAAATCCCTTTTCTGACATTTGGCGAGTTTCTGCAAAAAAAAGATGGCCGGTTTATAATGCTTCGACATGATGTGGAACAATGCTACGAAAATGCCCTGGAATTTGCCAAAATCCAACATAAGTACAATATAAAAGGAACATACTTTTTTAGGATACTGAAGAATCACTTTAACGAAGATATTGTTAAGAAAATTGCTGATCTAGGTCATGAGGTTGGTTATCATTATGATGATTTGGCAATATGTAAGGGGGATTTCCAAAAAGCAATAAAGCGTTTTGAAAAACACCTGGAAATGTTACGCGATATTGCCCCTGTAAAAACCATTTGCATGGATGGTTCCCCTTTATCGAAATATGACAACAAATCACTTTGGGACAAATATGATTACCATGATTTCGGGATTAATGGCGAACCCTATTTCGATATTGATTATAGCGATGTCCTTTATTTGACCGATACGGGAAGGTGCTGGGACGGTGAGCGCTTTAGTATTCGCGACAAAGTAAATTCATCGATCAACAATTTGAAATTCCGATCCACCAACAATATCATCAAGGTAGCCCGGGAAAATCGTTTGCACGGTAAGGCCGTGTTCACTTTCCATCCACAAAGATGGAACGATAAGCCTTTTCCATGGATGAAAGAGTTTGTAATGCAAAATCTAAAAAACCAGGTTAAGAGGGTTTTGGTCAAAAAATAATACTTGAAGTTTGCAAAGTCCATAAAGGTTTTGTCCAATAAGCCACAAATATTCTGTTGTTTTATATTTTGGTTCTATTTGATTTTGACAAAAGAAACAAAATGCAAACTTTTAAATACATACATTTACAGGGAAGGCGATTATTATGTATCCCAATATTTAAATATAGATATTTCCAGTTTTGGCAACAATGTACAGGAAACAATTGACAATTTAAAAGATTTGGTAGATTTATATTTTGAGGTTAATGATGAAATAAAAAACACGCCTGTCATTGGTGAAACTATGTTGGCCGAAACATATATAAATGCATAGATTACCTTCATCATATAATAAAGGTCCTAAGCTATGGTTTTACTTTTAAGGGAAGCCACAGGAAGTACAAAAAGGGGAATAAAACCGTAATTGTACCTCACCCGAAAAAAATATTCCAATTGGTACTGTTAAATCAATTATCCGTCAATCATGTTTAGATATTGATTTCTTCTAAACAAAAATATGGAAAGTGTTTTTTCGGAAGAACTGATCTGGCCAATTTCTCTTTTCAATACCCCACCTCTCGCTTTTTTTTATGCTAATTACCACCGACATTAATAAAATTTCCATCCCCGAATGGGACAGCTTTATCGAGAACCATCCCAATGGAACGGTTTTTCAGTCGCATGCCATGTACTTGCTTTTTAAGAATACCAAAAAGTTCAAACCGATACTTATTGCAGCAACAAACAACAATAAACTGATAGGTGTTTTACTTGCCGTAATCATTAAGGAATATTCCTCGGCAATTGGGTTTTTTACATCACGGACAGTAATTTATGGAGGGCCTTTGATCGATAATTCGTTAGAAGACCTGGAGGAAATGCTCGACTTGTTCCTAAAGAAACTAATCCATAAAGTAAAAAACAAATCCATCTTTATCCAGTTCAGGAACTTTTTTGACTGGGGCAAACAAAAACAAGTTTTTATAGATAATGGTTTTAATAACCTGGAACGATTAAATTTGCTTGTCGATACAAGTTCTGAAGATACTATCAGGAAACGGATGAGCAACAGCAAACTCAGGCAGGTGAAGAAAAGCTTAAAAGAAGGTGCAAAAGTCATCCAACCCGAAAGCATAGAACAGGTCAATGAATTTTATGATATTTTGTATTACCTTTACAAATACAAAGTCAAGAAACCTTTGCCCGACCGATCTTTTTTTGCAAATTTTTATGAGCAATCAAAAGAAGGGGATCTTGGGGTCATTTTACTGATAAAATACCAAGATCAAATTGTGGGGGGTATAGTATCACCTCTTCATAAAGAGAAAACAATTTACGAATGGTATATTTGTGGCCTCGACAGGGAATTCAAGCAAATTTATCCTAGTGTGTTGGCAACCTGGGCCGCCATTGATTATGCGGCCAAAAACGATATCAGGGTTTTTGATTTCATGGGCGTGGGCGTTCCCAACAAGGATTATGGCGTAAGGGAATTCAAAAAGAAATTCGGTGGAGAAATGGTCAACTTTGGGCGATTTGGCAGAGTGAACAACAAGTTCCTATATGCGGTTACAGAAGTGGGGTATAATATGCTTTCGTGGTTCAGGAAAATATAGAAATGAAAGACGACAAACAACATAAGAACAAAAGGATAAGGGGAAAATTTACTTTCATTCTCCTTGATATTTGTATTGTTAGCTGTTCTTTTCTGTTTTTCGCATGGGTCAAACCCGCTACCAAAAGTATTGTTATTCCTGCATACACACTTCCTTTCCTCTATTTCCTAGGGATATGGATACTGGTTTCCATCCTGATATCCAAATTCGATATCCATAAAGCAAAAAACTCCAAAGAGGCCATCATCCCTGTAGTTATAGCAAACCTCACCATTTTCTTTGTGGTAATAACCTTGATATACCTCGTTGGGAATATTTCCTATTCCCGTATCATCGTTTTTGGCACCATATTTCTTTCCGGTTTCATCGAAATTTTTCTTGCCTATTTTTACTTTTCTTATCTTAAGCCAGTATTTGTACCGGATGCAGAAGAAGTCCAAGCCCGCAAACCAAAATTTTATCCCGTGGACAAAACATTTAAAGCAGAGAAAAAGGAAGACATCAAGTTTGTTGAAAACCGGGAACAGGTCAAGGAAATCATTATCAACGAAAGTGGGAAAAGCATCTGCGATTTCATTTCGCGTTATATCGATGTGGGCAACCCAAAAAACCTTTTGGTTTCGACCACCACACAATTCAACATCGACAAACTTCCTTCCGAAACCTACAACAGTATTGCAAACCTCCATCGGATCAACGATTTCAGGAGGATCAATAAGTTTTTTGAATCGGTCAACAGTAAACTTCCCCTGGGAGGGATTTATATCGATAATGCTGAGACTTTCGGTTTAAGAAAGAAAAGGATACTTCAGCAATACCCTCCCATAATTAACCGCATATATTATATGTTCGATTTTATTTTTATGCGTGGATTCCCAAAAATACCAATTCTAAAAAACTTTTACTTTTATGCGACCCTGGGCAGGAACAGGGTGCTTTCAAGGGCTGAAACACTTGGAAGGTTGTACTCTTGCGGTTTTGAAGTATTGGAAGAAAAATACATAGAAGGGGATCTGTATTTTACGGCCCGGAAAATCAAAGAGCCCTATTATGATGAAGCACCTTCGTATGGACCGCTTTTTAAAATGAACAGAATCGGGAAAGGGGGGAAAACAATCGGTGTTTATAAATTTCGCACCATGCACCCTTTTGCCGAATACCTGCAAGACTACGTGGTGGCCAAATACGGATTATCGGAAGAAGGGAAAATAGCAAATGATTTCAGGTTAAACTTTTGGGGGAAGTTTTTAAGGAAGTACTGGTTAGACGAGTTCCCCCAATTGATCAATGTAGTAAAAGGGGATATGAAACTTGTAGGTGTCCGGCCACTAAGCCGGAATTTCTTTAATCTGTATTCTGATGAGCTAAAAGAAAAAAGGCTGAAATACAAACCTGGACTGGTACCTCCCTTTTATGTCGATCTGCCAAAATCCCTTGATGAAATAATGGAATCGGAACTAAACTATCTAAACCTATTTGAGAAAAACCCTTTTAAAACAGATTTTCTTTACTTTCACAAAGCTTTTTTTAATATTGTTTTCAGGCGCGCCCGAAGTACTTAACGAAACATTTTATGGGTTTAAGTGTAAATGTGATATTATTCTTTAATTTTGCCATGATATAAAAGTACAATGAACAAAATAATTGGAAATTGGGACATTAAACGGAAAATGATTTATTTTCTGATTGATTTAATTATCATTTCCGTTTCTTTTTTGGTTTTTGTTTGGATAAAGCCGGCGACACTTAG
>JAADJA010000128.1 GCA_013151015.1 Chlorobiota bacterium | reverse complement strand
TACTTCCTTTTTGGATATTTAAGCTCCAAAAATACACAAAAAAACAAATAAGTTTAGCTTTTGAGTTTTTCGATTATAATAATGTACCCTATCACCAGCTCTTTCGGGTTTGCAATCCGAAAGTAAATACTTGGGGATTTTCAATTCCCTCTCTGTATGATATAATTGGATTACAAATACCGAAGAGTACTTAATTCTGGATTGCAAACCCAGAATAGCTACAAGCATATTTATTTAACAATCAATCTTTTTACCCCTGTCAATCCCTTGTCATTTGAAATCCTAATTAGATAAATGTCTCGTTGCAGGCCACTAACATCATATTCAAAAGAATCAATGTTTACATATCTTTTTTGGGTCACAATTTGTCCCTGTGAGTTGATCAATTCAAATTTCAGGTTGGAATTATGCCCGGGCAGGCTTATTCTGAACAATGAGTTTACCGGGTTTGGATACACAGAGAACAAGAGCGAATTTTCGTTTTCTTGCACAGAGCCTCCCAAATCAATTGCATACAAGTCAATATTATCAATCATCCAACCCTCCCTGTTATCCTCGATACTATCGGATAAAAAATTAAATCTTATAATCATTGTATCCCCGATCAGTTCATTTGATTTAATCTTGATTTCATGCCAGGCAAACCACGTTGTCTGCCATTCCTGTGAAAAACCCGAGAACCCGGGCTCACCATTATATAAAGTATCGGAATGCTGATAAAGATTTTCGTTTTCGAATTCGATTCCAACACTTGGGTCATAAACCGTATCGTTGATAATATTCATCCAGGTATTTCCATTATCGTAGGAAACGCTTATATAGCCTCCGTCTTTTAATGTATCCGTGTCATATTTATGCTTAACCCCAACGAAAATATTCCATGGATAAAGCCCATTGTAATTAAACGCACCAACCAATAAATCAAAATGTGAACTATTGTTTGTGGGGTAAGGGTTGATTGTGTCAGTGACAATTGCGTTTTTCTTTGAATAGGCTGTATCAAAAAAAACCTTGCCCGGTTCTCCGATCTGCCATATATTTTGGTTTGATGTATCAAGTTCGAGGAATGGATAGTTTTGCTCAAAAGTAATTGTTTCGATAAATAGTGTATCCCCATACTCACTTGTTTGAGCAATAAGAAATGTTGTGACGAAACTCAACAGAATTAAAATTATGGTTTTCATTTTTAGGTTTTTAAATTTGTTTCAAAATTCCCACTTCAACAATGGGTATTTTATAGCGAAAGGTTTGGAACACTTTGAGATGTAAAGGTACATATTTTTTTATCAAATCCCCCTGTTCTTTTTTTCATACTTTTAACCCCTAAACTTTTTACATATGAAACGATTTCTTTTCTTAACAACTTTAATCCTGGCTTCCATCAGCTTTCAGGGTTTTGGACAATTGCTCACTACAGCCGAAAAATCAAATTTCGAATCCACTTCTACATACGCAGATGTTATTGATTTTATCAAAGAGTTAGATAAAAATTCAGGATTTATAAGAATTGACACACTTGCCCAAACTACTGAGGGAAGGAATATTCCTTTACTTATCATTGGAAATCCCCTACCGGAAAGTTATGCCGATCTGGAAAATGATGACAGATTGGTTGTTTATATTCAGGCGAATATCCATGCTGGCGAAGTGGAAGGGAAAGAGGCCACTCAAATGCTGGCCCGTGAACTTTTGCAAACCGACAGCTCCGAGATACTTAAAAATGTAGTGGTACTTCTTTGTCCGGTTTTCAATGCAGATGGGAACGAGAAATTCAGCAAACAAAACCGGACTAACCAAAACGGGCCGGTGAACGGAGTGGGCGTGCGGTACAATGGGCAACACCTCGACCTGAACCGTGATGCGATGAAACTGGAAAGCCCGGAAATAAGGGGCGTGGTGACCAAAATCCTGAACCAATGGGATCCGGCCATTTCTGTGGACTGCCACACCACAAACGGTTCCTATCATGAAGAACCCGTAACCTTTACCTGGATGATGAACCCCAATGGCGACCGTAACCTGATAAACTATATGCGCGATGAAATGATGCCCGACGTTTCCAAAACACTTTCGGGAAAATACAATGTTGAGAATGTATTTTATGGAGAATTCATCGACCGGATGAACCTGGAGAAAGGTTGGGTTTCCTACGCTTCCGAACCACGCTACCTGGTGAATTATATTGGTGTGCGCAACCGCCTTTCCATCCTGAACGAAAATTATGTTTATGCCGATTTCAAGACCCGTGTGAACGGAAGCTATAAATTGCTGCGTTCCATTTTGGAATTTGCCGCTGCCCATCCTTCCGAAATCAAAAAAATGCTCGACAAGGCAGACCAACAGGCAATCGAAAGGGGAAACCGGGCTGCGGTCACGGATTCCTTTGCCATTAAATACAAAGGTTATCCCACTCCCAAAAAAATTACGATCAAAGCTTTTGAAGCCGATACCATCCCTGGCAAAAGAGGTTATTGGCGCTACAAAAAAAGCGACCGGAAAGTTACGGTAACGGTTCCCTACATCGCCGATTATTTTGCCACTGAAAGTATCAGGTTCCCTTATGCCTATGTCGTGTCCATCCCTGTAGAGCAAGTGATCGAAAACCTGAAAACACATGGTATTCAATTAGAACAATTGACCAAAGAAACAGAAATGAAAGTGGAGAGGTTTAAAATCGAAAAGCTGTCCCCTTCAAAAAGGATCAACCAGGGGCATTACACCAATTTCGTCGAAGGTAAATATATTACAGAAACCAAAACATTTCCCGAAGGCACATATATCATCCGTACCGCTCAACCGCTTGGAAGCCTTGCCGCCTATCTACTCGAACCACAAACAGATGATGGACTGTTGAAATGGAATTTTTTCGACCGTTACCTGGCCCCACAATGGGGAAACGGTTATTATCCCTATCCCGTTTACAGGATCATGGAAAAATCAGCATTGAAAAGCCAAAACCTGAAGTAACCGCTCACGTCCCCTTAAATACTACGGTTTTTAATAAGGAAATCGGGCTTATTTATATTTATTTTAGATTAGAAATCATAGACCAATTGTGAATTAATTTTCTATATTTGCGCAAAAGCTGAATTCTGAAAATCAAGAGGAAAAACTATGGAAAAATTAATGTTATTGGGCGATGAAGCCATTGCACAGGGAGCAATAGATGCCGGCATTTCCGGGGCATACGCCTATCCCGGGACACCATCCACAGAAATCATGGAGTACATCATGAACTCCAACGATGCAAAGGACAAACATATCAGGACAGGATGGTCGGCAAACGAAAAAACGGCCATGGAAGCCGCACTTGGAATGTCGTATGCCGGAAAGCGGGTTCTGGTCAGCATGAAACATGTAGGATTAAATGTGGCAGCCGATGCCTTCATCAATTCAGCAATAACCGGGGCCAATGGTGGCCTTGTGATCCTTGCCGCCGATGACCCTTCGATGCACTCATCACAAAACGAGCAGGATTCCAGGTTTTACGGGCGTTTTGCCATGATCCCGATTTTGGAGCCATCTTCACAGCAGGAAGCATACGATATGATGATCTATGCTTTTGATATCTCCGAGAAATTCGAAATCCCTGTCCTTATCCGCATCGCGACACGATTGGCACATTCACGGGCCGGTGTTGAGCAGCACACATCAAGGGAACAAAATGAAATACGTTTGCCAAGCGAGCCCAAACAATTTATCCTGTTGCCCGCAAATGCCCGCCGTCGCTATAAATTATTGCTCCGTAACCAGGCCATATTCGAGGATGCATCCGAGAAAAGTTCTTTCAATGTTTATTTTGACGGTTCTGACAAAAGCCTTGGGATAATAACCTGCGGTATTGCCTATAATTATCTTTTGGAAAACTTCCCCGACAGGGATATCCCCAACCCCATTTTGAAAATCGACCAATACCCTATTCCACGTAACCTTGTCGAAAAGATTTACAATTCATGTGATGAACTATTGATTCTGGAAGATGGCTATCCTCTCGTTGAAGAACTGTTGAAGGGTTTTCTGGCAACAGGTAAAAAAATCAAAGGCCGTTTGGACGGGACACTTCCCCGTGATGGCGAGCTTACGCCAAATATCGTGGGAAAAGCCCTTGGAAAAGAGTTTGAAGAAACCCGGCCCATCCCTGACATCGTGAAAGGCCGCCCACCGCAACTGTGCAAAGGTTGCCCCCATATTTATACATACGAAGCCCTGAACGATTCACTTCTCGAATATACAAGGGGAAGGGTGTTCTCGGATATTGGCTGCTATACGCTGGGCGCACTTGAGCCTTTTGAAGCGATCAATACCTGTGTTGACATGGGCGCTTCCATCACCATGGCCAAGGGAGCTGCAGATGCAGGTTTCACCCCGGCCGTTTCAGTAATTGGCGATTCCACCTTTACCCATTCGGGAATGACAGGACTTTTGGATGCCGTAAACGATAATTCGTCCATAACCGTTTTCATCCTTGACAATGCAACAACGGCAATGACAGGTGGACAAAAATCTTCGGCCTACGGGAAAATCGAAGATATTTGCATGGCCCTCGGTGTCGGAAAAGACCACATCCATGTTATCGACCCTTTGCCCAAGCACCATGACGTGAACATGGAAATATTCAAAAAAGAAATCGCCTACGAAGGGGTTTCTGTTATCATACCGAGGCGGGAATGTATCCAAACTGTTGCCCGCAGGTTAAAGATGGCAAAGAAAATCAAAGAAGTTCATGCAACTAAATAATCCAAAAAGCTATCTGTAGTAAATACGATTTGGGCTTTTTTCAAAGACATCAAATTATGAAAAGAGATATTATTCTTTCGGGAGTAGGGGGACAGGGGATTTTGTCCATTGCCAATGTAATTGGGTTGGCGGCCATTGAAGCCGGTTTGCACATTAAACAGGCCGAAGTGCATGGCATGAGCCAGCGCGGTGGCGATGTTCAATCAAACCTTCGGATTTCCGACAGGGAAATTGCTTCTGATTTGATCCCAAAAGGGCAATGCGATATGATTTTATCCGTTGAGCCCATGGAATCACTTCGATATCTACCTATGCTGGCAACAGAAGGGTGGCTGATCACCAATAACAAGCCCTTCGTAAACATCCCAGATTACCCGGAGATGGAAGATGTGATGAAGGAAATCAAATCCATCCCAAACAACATTGCCATCGATGCCGACCGGCTCGCTAAAGAAATGGGTTCGGCACGTTCGGCCAACATGATTATCCTCGGAGCGGCTTCCCCCTATTTGGGGATTGAAATAAAGGTGCTTGAAAACGCAATAAAAAAATTATTCAAATCAAAAGGGGAAAATGTAATAAACCTTAATTTAAAGGCGTTTGGTATGGGCAAGCATATTGCGGAAAAAAAACTATGATGAAATAATTTCATCATAGTTTTGATAATTTTCATTTTAACATTTAAAAACAAATTAATTTTTAACAAAAACAGTAACATTATGAAAAGAGTATTACTACTGAGTGCAATCGTGACACTAAGTGTGTTGACATTTGCACAAACAAAAACAAATGTCCCTAAAGACATCAGGGAATGGGCAGTTGAACGAGTTGCACCTACACCCAATACAATGAATTTCTCACACGATGTACTTCCTTCAAGTTCACCACAGGACGAACCAGAAGAAGCTATTATCGGAAAAACCTATTACGACCTTCAAACAAATACCAGTATGCAAAACAGGTTGTACGTTTATCCTGATGGGACAGCAGCAGGGGTATTCACCTTTGGTGAAGACTTCCCTGGCTTTGCCAATGACAGGGGAACGGGTTACAACTATTTTGACGGGACCGACTGGGGGCCTTATCCAACAGAACGCGTTGAAGATGGTATCCGTTGTGGATGGCCGGCCTATGCCCCATTTGGGGAAAACGGCGAAATCATTGTAACACATAGTGGCAACGTTGATGTTGGCCTGGTTTTCAACAAAAGGGACGAAAAAGGGACCGGTGACTGGACACAGTTCACTTTCCAGGGACCTGACGGACATGACCTGTTATGGCCAAGGATGACAACCGGTGGTGTTGACCATTCGGTAATCCACCTTCTTGCAATTACTACTCCCGAAGGTAACGGGGGAACACCTTATGAAGGACTTGACGGCGCCATTTTATATTCACGCTCAACTGACGGTGGCGAAACATGGGATATCGAAAACGAACTTCTTGATGGACTTGGTTCTGATATTTACGCCTCTTGGGACGGGGATACTTACGAAATCCAGGCAAAAGGCGATGTTGTTGCTTTCCTTTGTGGAGACTCATGGAGAGACCTCGTTTTAATGAAATCGACAGATGGTGGCAGTAACTGGACAAAAACAACAATTTGGGACAACCTGTATAAAGACTGGGAACCTGATGCTGGTATGATTACCGATACTTTCTATTGTGCCGATGGTGCAAAAAGCCTTGCATTTGACAACAATGATATGGTACACGTTGCCTTTGGGATCAACCGTGCAATTTCAGAAGATGGTGTTAGCCAATCATGGTACCCCGGTATCGGTGGAATTGCTTATTGGAACGAAAACAGGCCTACTTTCTCGAACAACAAACATTCATTGGACCCTTATGGCCACCCCGATTCCGAATTGGAAGACAATTACAGTTTGATCGGTTGGACACAAGACATTGATGGCAGTGGTGAACTGGATATACTTTGGGACAATATCGCATTGTACTACGTTGGATTGTCATCACAGCCACAAATCCATGTTGACGCTCAAAACAAGATATTTATTGGTTATTCTTCGGTAACCGAAACTTTTGATGATGGCAACCAAACATTCCGTCATTTGTGGATGCGCACATCTCCTGACCTGGGCACGACCTGGGGCGATTTCCACCATTTAACCGCTAACCTGATCCATATTTTTGATGAAAACGTTTTCCCTGCAATGGCCTCTTATTCTGATGATGCCGTTTACCTTACATGGCAAACCGATGACCAGCCAGGCCTTGCGGTAAGGGGTGATGATGATCCTTATGGAGAGAACTTTATCCGTTTCATGAAAATTTTCAAAGCTGATGTGGTAGGTGTAAGCGAAACTGCCGATCTCATTTCCCAAAATGATGTTTCACAGAACTTCCCAAATCCGTTCAATGAAACTTCAAGTGTTATCGTTAACCTGAAAACAAAATCCGACCTGAGCCTGGAAGTAGTCAATATTACGGGACAAAGGGTTTTTGAAACAAAAAGCAAAGCTGCTTTTACAGGTGCGAACGTTCTTACCATCGATGCTTCCAACCTGACTCCCGGTGTATATTTCTATACCGTAAGGGCTGGTGAAAGCACTGTAACAAAGAAAATGATCGTTGAGTAAACTTTCATAGTACCTGAGTCAAAACAGGTTTCAAATCAATAAAAAAGGCTTCCTGAATTCAGGAAGCCTTTTTTAATATTATATATCAATAAAGTCCTTGCTTCTTTCCCCGTAATGCAAACACGATACTCAATAAAATAAAGATAACGCTGATAAACCCCGAAATCCTCCCAAAATAATCCCCATACCGGGCGTAAAAAGTAATTTTATCATTCAGGTTTATGTTTTGACGGATTGCGGCGGGCTCCCAATATGCGGTTGCCTGTTGGATGTCGCCCCTTTGATCGACAAAACAGGAAACACCCGTATTTGCCGAACGGGCAATATCCCTTCGCATTTCCAGGGCGCGCAAACTTGAAAAGCTCAGGTGCTGTTTGTATCCCGGCGTATCTCCCCACCAGCCATCATTTGTTATCAGGAAAAACGCCTGTGCGCCTTTCTGCACAAACTTCCCGCAATATTCCCCAAAAATGGATTCATAACAAACAAGGGGCGCAATTTTCAAAGTATCGTCCACTACGAAAGGTGTTGGGTTTTTATCTTTACCGAGTGTCCCGGTCGTACCGCCCAAATCAATTGCATATTTTTCCACGAACTTCAAAATCCCCCAGGAAGGCATCGCCTCCACACCGGGAACCAATTTTGACTTATGGCGGACCTGGATTTTCCTGGTTTTATTGATGAGCAGAGTTGTATTGTAGCTATCGTAATAAAACCCTTGTTCTTTATGAAACCTCACAGTCGAAGGAAGAACGGCATTATCAGCATACCTTTTGTAAGTGGAGGCTCCGATTACATAATTGATGCCTGGGTTGTTTTGTGTAAAATCCTCCAGCTTTCGTATGGCTGCTGATTGCTGAAGCCGGCCTTCCCACAAGTAATCCTGCAAAGTGGATTCAGGGCTGATAACAAAGCGTACACTGTCGTCCAGCAAGGGTGTAGCCAAAGCAAGGTTCATTTTTACCACCTGTGTTGCAGGTAATATGTATTGTTCAGTATATGGATCAATATTGGGTTGGCAAACAACCACAGTCACAGGGTCCTTGGTCTCCTCATAGATCGAATACATGATGAAAGACAGGATAATCGGGACAAGAAGAACGACCAATGAAAATGAGAGTTGATAACTGAACTTTTTCATCTCCTTCGTCAAAAAGAATTGCAAGCTTTTAAAAATAAGGATGTTTACGGCCAGCACCCAAAAAGTGCCGCCCAATACACCTGTAAATTCATACCATTGCACCCATTTGTAATAAATTGAAAAGCCGTTCCCCACATTGAGCCAGGTCCATGTCAGGTCCCAATTCAGGTGAATGTACTCAAAGCTTATCCAGTAAAAAACCAGGAAGAAATAGCCCTCCCTTCCCTTGGACAGATTCCTTCGGGTCAAATGATAAACGTTGAACACAATTCCCATCAACATGGCATTCAAAGTCCAGGCGGCAATGGCGGCAGGGGTCGAATTCCATATCCACCATGTGGTGGCCACGTTCCAGATCAATAAGGCGGGATATGTATAGAAAAAGACACTAAAACGACTAAAATCCCTTTTGTTCTTCAGGATATAATCTTCGATAAAAAGAAGGGGCACAAAGGCCGTAAAAAGAAATCCAGGGAAACCATTCACAGGCCAGCCAACTATAAAAATCAGGCCCGAAAGAAGGGAAAGCAAAAGAAGATGTGATTTTTTCATTTACAAGTTTTCGTGTAACTAATCGGTGCAACAATGAAACAATGGGGAAACCCAAAATATTGATCTCATAATGATTAGTTACGATATCATAATTGTTTTAACATGTGTTCATCAAATTACATAACACATTCAAGCTGTTTGACCCTATTCCGACACATCTTGGTACAAGAAATCGTTGTAAGGATACCTGTGCGTATGTATCTTTTTGACTTCATCATAAAGTATTTTCCTGAACTCCTCGATGTTTTCCCGCTTTTTTGCCGAAATAAAAAGTGCCGGTGTATTTGCGTTGGCCATCCATGTATTCTTCAAGTCATCCAGGGCCAGGTTTTCCTTCGTTGCCGGGCTGAGGTCATCCGGATCCTTTTCGATAAACGTATAGGCATCGATTTTATTGAAAATCATAATGGTCGGTTTTCCATTGGCATCAATATCTGCAAGGGTTTCCTTTACAACGTCGATTTGTTCCTCAAAGCCGGGATGGGAAATATCCACCACATGAACCAGCACATCCGATTCGCGTACTTCATCCAGAGTGGATTTAAACGACTCCACCAGATCATGCGGGAGCTTGCGGATAAACCCAACCGTATCGGAAAGCAAAAAGGGCAAGTTCCCTATTACCATTTTCCTGACCGTGGTATCAAGGGTGGCAAATAATTTATTCTCGGCGAAAACCTCTGATTTGCTCAGCATGTTCATTATGGTGGATTTGCCAACGTTGGTATAGCCCACCAATGCGACCTGCACCATTTTCCCACGGTTCTTCCTTTGGGTGGCCTTTTGTTTGTCGATTTTCACCAGTTTCTTTTTCAATAACGAAATCCTGTCACGGATAATCCGGCGGTCGGTCTCGATTTCCGTTTCCCCTGGACCACGCAAACCAATTCCCCCACGTTGCCGTTCAAGGTGGGTCCACATCCTCGTTAACCGCGGCAAAAGGTATTGATATTGTGCCAATTCAACCTGTGTTTTTGCATGGGCTGTCCGGGCACGTTTGGCAAAAATATCAAGGATCAGGTTATTCCGGTCAAGGATACGGCATTTTAACGACCTTTCAATATTCCTGATTTGTGAAGGGGTGAGTTCATCATCAAAAATGGCAATATCTATTTTGTTCTCATTGATATAATCCTGTATTTCCAACAACTTTCCCGAGCCCACAAAGGTCTTTGAATCCCTCATATCCAGTTTCTGGATAAAACGCTTTTGGGTTTCAGCTCCGGCGGTTTCGGCAAGGAAAGCAAGTTCGTCAAGGTATTCGTTGATCAGTTCGGGGGTTTCGTTCCGAGAAATGACACCAATCAATATGGCTGTTTCTTTTTGTGTTTCTGTGTTTGTCAATTGTTCTGTTTGTTATAATTCAGCTACAAAAGTAATCTTTTTAAAGAGGCTGTCTTAAAAGTTAACACGGGATATGATTTCGTTCTGGATTTATTTTGCGAAGCTTTGTGTGCCCTTCGTGACCCTCTATGGTTCAGCCTTTAAAAATTTACCGCAAAGTAACAAAAAGAAATGCACAAAGTATCACTAAGACTTTTAAGACGGCCCATAAAAAAACCGTAAATTTGTAATATGAATAAAATCCGGCTTCTTATATTTTCGTTTTTCACTTTAGCGATGGTTAGCATATCAGCTCAGTCTTTTGATGATTTCATCCAATCGGTACAATCATTGCCAATTGAGCAACGACAAGCCCCAATTGACAGTTTTATGACCGCAAACGATCAATTCCCCATACTTGAATTTGATACACTTTGTCACTTTGTTTTTCAGGGGAATGCCCAAAGTGTTTCTGTCCCCGGGGATGCAACGGGCTGGAACCCATCGGGTGCAAATATGGCAAATATGGAAGGGACTGACTTTTGGTTTTTGAGCCGGACTTATGAAGCGGATGCCCGGCTCGATTATAAATTCGTGATAAACAATACCAACTGGATTACGGATCCCTTAAACCCCAATACGGTAATGGGCGGGTTTGGGCCCAATTCAGAACTTGCCATGCCCGCCTACATACAGCCTCCCGAAATTGAATTTTATCCCAATATCCCACACGGGACAATTTTCGATACCGTTTTTTACTCCGCTTTCCTTGGTAATTCCCGCACGATAAAAGTTTACCTTCCCCCAGATTATAATTCAACCACCAATAATTACCCCCTTGTCCTTTTTCATGATGGCCTGGAATACCTGGAACTTGCCTCGGCCAACAATGTATTTGATTATCTCATCAATGAAAACCTAATGGAATCCGTTATCGGGATATTCGTTCCTCCGGTAAACCGGGAACCCGAATATGCCGGAATCCTGCAGGATGAATTTACGAGTTTTATCATCGAAGAATTAATGCCCTGGATAGATGGTAGGTTCCGCACGAAAACCCAAGCCCATTTCCGTGCAACGGCAGGGGCTTCCAACGGCGGGAACATTGCTCTTTGGTTGGGATTGCACCACCCCGAAACTTTTGGGAAAGTGGCCGCCTATTCCAGCAATGTACAAACAAGCATTTCTTTAGGATTGCAAAACGGGCCGCTTTTAGACCTAAAATTCTACCTGGATATTGGCACATACGATATTTCAGTCCTTATTCCTTTGGTCCACAACCTGAGGGATATTTTGGAAGACAAAGGCTATGAATACGAATTTAAGGAATGGCACGAAGGACATAGTTGGGGAAACTGGCGGGCACATATCGACAATGCAATGCAATTTTTTTTTGCAAACCCCAGTTCCGTAAACGAAAACCGGACAAACAATGATTTGATCCTTTATCAAAACTATCCGAACCCCTGTAAAAATTTCACCAAAATATCTTTCGAGTCGACTCCAGAAAATGAGGTTGAAGTTTCCCTGTACGATATTCAAGGGAAAAAATTGAAAGAAATATGGAAAGGCAAAACAACAACTTCTCTCAAGGAAATCAACTTTGACACATGGATGCTTGAAAACGGGGTTTATTTTATTCGCCTTGTTTCGGGGAAGCAATCTGTTGTGAGGAAGATGGTCATAAATTAAAGTT
>JAADJA010000095.1 GCA_013151015.1 Chlorobiota bacterium | reverse complement strand
GACTTAAGACCCATCGCTATACCATAAGCCTTCGAATAATCTATCAGGCAATTATTGAAATTGAGCTTTGCGTGTTCCAAGAAAATCACAGCTTCGGCCCCCTCTCCCCCTTTGATAAAATTACAGTATTCGAATGTTGTATTGCTTCCTGTATATGGGCTTCTGATAATACGAATACCTCCCCAATATGGGTTTTCCTCATTTCCATCAGGATTATATGGTAAAAAATTTATGGGTTTGTCAATAGTCCCAATTGCAGTAATATCCGCATAGTAATTTTCACCTATGATAATACTGCACCCATTCTTGATTTTAACGGTAACCCCTGGTTCTATTATCAGCCTTGCCTTATCGACAAAAAAATCGGTCTTTATGATAATATCCTCACCGCTCTTCCATCGTATTTCCGGTAATCCAACAATTTCATCATTGTTGGGAGGATCAACAACCATTTCTTTATTGCATGAAAGAAACAATAAAGTGAACATTAAGAAACCGAGGTAGTTTAAATGATTTTTTTTCATTTGATTGCATGATGTTTAGATTGAAAATACCATCCCGATATAAAAACCCTTTCATTCGCTTCCCAATGTTCCCAGATGATAAATCAAAGATATGTATTCTTTTTATATTTCTTCAGTTGTTCTTTTAAACAAACAAACAAAGGTAGCAGGAAAACAGAAACCCCAAACCAGGCAAGCCTGGTTTGGGGTTTTCAATATGCCATCTTTAATCGGGTATTGAGCTAATCTTCCCCACATTATTGAGCCACATCTCATTTTTGTCAGGGTTTTCGGCCTGTCCGTCCATGTTCAGGTCGCCTTTAAGATAACCGGCTTTTCCTGCATCCTGGGCCCAACCCACATTCATATCGCCCACATCAATAGATCCATCGCCGTTTACATCCCCAACTGCCATACCCCAGACTCCGGGGGCAATTTCTGAATAACCGTTTGCCCCGCCCCAAACTTTATCGGCACCGGTGGTAAAGTCGTTCTCGTAAAACCCATTTGTGGATGTCAGTTTCGTTGCTGAAATTATCGATAGATGATTTCGGTGATATATTGCGAGATAGGCATTGTCATCAAGGGAAGCAGGCAATTCAAAAGATGTTGACCCATCCAAATCCATTACCGTTCCATCCTTTAGCAACAAGGCGGCTTTCCTGAACAAAACATTGGTTGCCGTTGACGGATCACCGGTACCGTTCCTTATTTCGAGCAAGACCCAATCCGCCACATCAACGGGCATTGAGCCCACACTTTCGTACTTCATATAATTCCATGGCGCTGTATTAAAGGGTTGTGCCAATGGGAGCAGGCCGTTGGTGTTCAAGGTGATTTCCATTTCCGAACCGTTAAAGCAGCCTTCGAGGAAAACTTTTATCGTATGTTCCAACATAAAAAGGAAATAATCCGTGCCATCGGAGAAATCACTTTCGACCCCAAAACCATCGATTGCACTTATCCTCCAATAATAGTTCTTGTTTTCCAAATTCAGGTATCCCGGCAAATCATTGATTCGCAACGAAAGGGAAGAAGCTTTTCCATCCAGCTTGATCCCGGTAGTATCGATTTCCGGCGAACCAAATGCAGGGTCATCATCAATTTGCAAATGGTAATGGTCCACATAATCACCTGCATCCGGATCGGAAGATGTCAACCAAACGAGGTAATCATCTGCCCTCATTTGATCTCCGTTTGAAGGTACTATCGGAACAGGAACAGTTGGGGGCAAACTCACGGCAAACCTCCATGTCTCGCTACCCGGTGTTGACAAAAACCCATCACTTGCCCTCACTTTCCACCAATACCATTTCCCTCCGGTCAATGTTTGGGGGACGGCATAGGCAGCACTTGTGATTTCAGGGCTTGCAACAATATTAGAAGACCAGGTACTGTCATCGGTATAATAAAAATAATAGCTGACGGCATCATTGTCCGGATCTGTCGGGACTTCCCAGGTAAACGAAGGGGTTTGGTCAGTGGTCACTTCATAATCATTTAAACTTAACAGGTCAAAGGCACCGGGGGGCTGGTTATCGAAATATGACATCGTTGCAAAGTCCATGAAATAAACCCGGCCTTTCGAGATATTGTCATAATAATCGAACACCCTTCCTGCAATCTCCGTGCTATCATTGCTGTTCCAGAAATTGTTCCTTGCAAAAACCGGGTGTCCCGAATCATTGTAAATCCCAAAACCCCCGTTTCCGTATATGTCACAGCCGTAGCCCAATGTATCTCCAACGAATAGAAGGCTGTCTCCTGTTACATACAAGCCAATGGAATCGTTATTAATGAACCGGCACAACTTAAAATAGGGGGAGGAGTTGTTCACATGCACCCCTGTTTGTCCCGAACCAATGAATGTAACGTGTTCGAGGTCAAGGTTACTTGTTTTGTCACAATACATATCAAGGGTATCGGCACCATCGACAATACAATATTTCAAAGAGGAGTTGCCCCCGAAATTATCCGCATTTTCATGGAAATAAATGCCGTCCCATCTACCGGCAATGGGATTCAGGGAAGAAAACGTGATCAGGCTGTCCGGTGCCCCTTCAGCAATTATTTCACCTCCGTAATTCTTGTTGTAATAAATATAGTTGCCAATCTGCATCGTTGCGGAAGAATCATATTTTATCGTGTTTCCGGCTTCGATGGTCAATGTACAGAAATCATTCTGCTTTGCGACGATTACGTCCCCTAAAACAATGTACTCCCCGCCGTAATTGTACCAGGTCTTGTCGATGCTTTGGGTTCCTGGGCCAATGTATATTGTTGAGTTGGTATTGCTCACATGGGGAACGCTGTTCGGGTTCAGGGCATAAATATCATAAACCTGTGCATTTGTAATCGTGCAATTGTCGATACGGGGCTCAATGGTGTTCTCGCAAAAAATATTCGCCGAATCGGCTTTTTCGACCGTACAATAACTTAAAGAGGATTTTGAACCGAAAGAATCGCTGTTGTAATGGAAATAAATACCGTCCCAACCACCAACAAGGCCATTCAAGGAGGTAAAAACAATAAGGCTGTCAGTATTCCCTTCGGCAAAAAGCTCGCCACCATATTGCTGGTTATAATAAATATATTGGCCAACTTGTATGTTACAGGAAGTATCGACCCTTATTGTATTCCCGGGCTCAATGGTCAACCTTACGGTATCATTTTGTTTTGCAACGATCACATCCCCTATAATATGATACTCGCCGCCATAGTAGTACCATTTTTTATTGATGGATTGCGTACCGGCCCCAATATATACGGTTGAATTGGTATTTGTAATATGCTGTACATCATTGGGGGCCACTGCATAAATATCATAGCCATCCGAATTATTGATAGTACAGAAATCTATCCGGGGCTCGGCAGAGCCATCTGATTTCACGTTAAAATCCTTACCGTTGGTCACTGTGCAATATTTCATCGAAGAAGATGAACCAAAGGCATCGCTGTTGTAATGGAAATATATACCGTCCCAACCTCCTGCAAGCCCATTCCTGGAAGTGAAGGTAATGAGGCTGTCGCTTGTCCCTTCGGCAAACAGTTCCCCACCATATTGTTGATTGTAATAAATGTAATTTGCAATTTGAAGCAAAGCAGAAGTATCCGCTTTTACGGTAATGCCCGGTTGAATAGTAAGGGTGACCTTTGAATTTTGCTTGGCAACTATAATGTCATCCAAAATAACGTAATCACCTCCTCCGTAGTTATACCAGGTTTTATCAATATTTTGTGTTCCCCCGTCAACATAAACCGTGGTGGAAGAGGAAGTAATATGAGGGACGCTGTTCGGGTCCTCCACATAAAGATCCATTCCCATGGAATTACTAATCGTACAACTGTCAATCCGGGGTTGCAGCGTTTGTTCACAACGCACGTTATAGGAACTGCCATTATTGATATTACAGTTTTTCAATTCCGAAACCGAACCAAAACTATCGCTATTGTAGTGGAAATATATTCCGTCCCAACCTCCCGACTGGCCGTTTATCGATGTAAAAGTGATAAGGCTGTCAGGTTTACCGACAGCAAACAATTCCCCTCCGTATTGCTGATTGTAAAATATATAGTTCCCGACCTGAAGTTGTACGGCAGTATCGAAAAGAATTGTATTCCCGGGGGCAATAGTTAGTCTTACGGGTGTGTTTTGCTTGGCGATCGTTACATCCCCAACAACCGAATATCCCAATTGGTTAAAGGGCCAGGTTTGATCCTCGGAAATTGTCCCTCCGCCAACCGCAATCCCACTTATGACATTGTTGTAGGACAATATCCCAGAAATAACGGGAAAAGATGAATTGGGCGACGAGTAATAAATCCCGAAATAATTACCATCAATGTTGCAATTGAAGAAATTGGGATTGGAAGTTACATCAGCAAAATGAATCCCCGCCACATAATTTGACTGGAAATCCGAATTGGAAAACGAAGGGTTTGAATTCTGAATAGATACCCCGCTCTCGACATTATCGGAAAAAAGACACGATTCAACCGAAAGGTCTGCATTGTTCATCCAAACCCCATAGCCATCAGCCATGGAAAAAACACAATTATTTATCTGCGGCTCATTTGTGTTAACACAATAAAGGTTCGCGTTCCTGCTCCCATTTCCGGCCTTTTCAATCGTGACATAATCCATTTGGGAAGAAACACCGTTGTCGCTGTTTGTATTAAAATACACTCCGTTCCATAAACCTGCTTCTGAAGAATAGGAAGTTAAAAGGATGGGGGCGACCGCAGTACCTTCAAACGACATATTTGCCTGGCCAATTTCCAGGCCCGTGTTCGCCGAAAAATAGATTTCCACACCGCCTTCAACAACATGGTCACCGCCGGTAAATGAAATATCGGAAGTTGCCCAAAATGGACTGTCGGCAAGTTTTAATGTGTCCATCCCGTCCAGGTTCCCACTCAACTGGGTATAGCCCGAAATATTTACGGATAAATCGTGCAGGACAACATTATCGTCGTCCGAACCATCAAACCGTATCATATATTGAATGTACTGCATATGCTGCCCAACGATGGCAGGGTTGTCCTGCCCCGCATCGATCCAGTTTCCCCAAAGCTGATCGGCACCAGCCAACCTGTAAACCAAATTATAATTGTTAAAGCTTGCATTATATGTGATGCTATAACTTAAATCAACAATATCGCGTTCTTCGCCAAATTGGTAAAAAGGATAAGATAAAAAACTACCTTTATTGACTTTTCCGGGACTAAGGCTGACCAATGCATACCTGGTGTTGTGAATTGGCAGTGCGGAAATGTTTTCCCCTCCCGCAAAAACAATTTGTCCATCGGAAGTATAAGCAGTAGCATCCTTACGGGCTTCGTAGAGTAAATCGGCCGCTGTTGTCCATGTAGGGGATGGCAGGTCGTCGATATCGGCAAAATAGACTTTATCGCTCAAGCCACCCATGTCTTCCCCTCCAACAACCGATAACAAACCGTTGTAACATGTTGAAGAGTGGTTGCTTATATTTACGGGAAGAGCCGTGGAGCTTGACCACGAAGAACAAGTCCCGTCCAGGTTCAAATTGGAATAATAGACCGAGTTTTGTTTGACGCCACTGTTATCATATCCTCCAAGGACAATTAGTTTATTTCCATAAGAAACCATTGAATGGCCGTTGCGCGCAGAAGGCAGCAATGAGGTTGCCGTAAAAGGCCCAAGCTCCCCGTTCACATTAATGACTTTTGCATAATATACCGTATTCAAAGCCGTATTTTCCGAACTGCTGCCGGTACCACCAACCACATAAATATATCCATTTTGGAAAACAGCGGTATGGCCCCATAATGGCTGGGGCAAGGAAACAGGACTTTCAATCCAATTACCGAGCGTACCATCGGAATTGATTTTCGCACAATAGATTTTATCGAAAGGGGCACCACCTTTCCTGCCCCCGAGAATGTACATATACTCATTGCCCGCAACCATGGCATGGTCGCTCAGCGAATCGGGCAAAACCCCATATGCTGTCCAACTTCCATTTCCCCCACTTGCCATAGTGGAGCGATAAACTGCATCGGAATAACTTGTACCATTAAACCCTCCAGACAAGTAAACATAGCTTTGCCACCTAGCCACCTGATGCCCGCTCAATGCCTGCGGCAAGTCAGTTGTGGACAGCCAGTTGGCAACATCGGTCGCTTTGGTGGAGAGATAAACATTATCCCCGGAAACAACCACATTGTCGGGCAGCCCCAAATTAAAATCTGCATTGGTGGTTTGGGTAAAAACAACCTGGGCGTAAATGCTGTTGGGAAAAACAATTAAGGCCCCAATTAAGGCAAATAAAGTACTGTAATACCGAAAACCCATAATTCGGCCTAATGATCTGTGTAAAAAATTTTTCATAGCAATAAGTATTTTTTTGGTAAATAGAAATATTCTAAGCTGTTAGCGAGTGTAAAGATAACAATAAATTTGATACCTATTGTTGTTGTACACCCGAAACGCACGGCAGTACTACCCCTAAAGGCCATTATCCGTTCCTGAAAACAGTAACCGCATTCGCTTGTGCCGTTGGCATTATCAAAAGGTCATTGATGTTAACATGGGCCGGAAGGGTGGTGACATAATAAACAGATTCGGCAATATCTTCAGGGTGTAGAGGCTCAAAACCTTTATAAACATTTGCCGCTTTTTCTTTATCACCTTTTAACCTTACCAAAGAGAATTCCGTTTCGACCGCACCGGGCGCAATTTGGGTAACTTTGATACCATGATGCACCATGTCTATACGCATGGCTTTGGTAAGGGCATCCACAGCATGTTTGGTCGCACAATAAACGTTGCCATTTGGGTAAACCTCTTTGCCCGCAATGGAACCAATGTTGATAATATGGCCCTTGCCGTTTTTGATCATCAGGTTGGAAACGAACTTTGAAATATACAAAAGCCCTTTCACATTGGTATCGATCATGGTTTCCCAATCATCGAAACTTCCATCCTGGAATGTGTTAAGGCCCGCTGCCAAACCCGCATTGTTCACCAATACATCGATCTTCTTCCATGGTTCCGTCAATGATTGGATATTTGATTCCACCGCTTTTTTGTCCCGGATATCGAAATTCAAGGCCAATACCTCAACACTGAACTTTTCCGTAAGTTCTTTTGAAAGGTTTTCAAGGCGTTCTTTTCTTCTTCCCGTAAGGATAAGCTTATATCCATTTTGTGCGAATTTAATGGCCGAGGCTTTGCCAATCCCGCTTGTTGCCCCTGTAATCAGTGCTGTTCTGTTCATAAGTCAAAATTAAAATATAATTATACAGTTAAAGTCCCAATGTAAATATTTCCCGTGGTCTATTCTATCTTTTGCCGTGTAGGCAAATTGCCTGTATGGCATTCAAAACAAAAAACCAAGAAAAAAACGATCAATCAATACATTATCTACTATCCTTAAAACATCGGGGGAATTCCATTAATCCTATTTATCTCCAGATTCCCTGGCAATCCAATCCCGCGCATTCACAAAAGCCTCCACCCAGGGAGAAACCTCGTCTTTTTTCCTTGCTGCCGGATAATGCGCCCACTGCCAGGGGAAGACCGCCCTTTCCAAATGGGGCATCATGGCAAGGTGACGGCCATCATTTGAGCAAATGGCAGCCGTTGAAAAATCAGAACCATTGGGGTTTCCGGGATAGGCTTCGTAAGAATATTTCACAGGTATCTGATATTGGCTTTCATCATAGGGAAGATTGAATTTCCCTTCTCCGTGTGCGACCCATATCCCAAGTTTTTCCCCGGACATGGATTTCAGCATGACCGAATTGTTTTCGGCAATATCCACATTGATGAAGCCCGATTCAAATTTCCCTGAATTATTGTGCAACATTTTCGGTTTTTGTTCATGTCCGGGATAAACCAATCCCAATTCCACCATCAACTGGCAACCATTGCATATCCCAAGGCTCAGGGTATCTTTCCGCTGATAGAAATTATCGAGTGCCGCTTTGGCTTTTTCGTTATAAAGGAATGCACCGGCCCAACCTTTGGCCGAACCCAAAACATCGGAATTGGAGAAACCTCCCACAAACACGATCATATTTACCTCCTCAAGGGTTTCCCGTCCCGAAATCAAATCGGTCATGTGGACGTCTTTTACTTCAAATCCGGCAAGGTAAAGGGAGTATGCCATTTCACGATCGCCGTTCACGCCCTTTTCACGGATGATGGCCGCCTTGGTTTTCCCTTTGGTTTTTCGTTTTGGCTCAATCCCAAACTGCGATGCTTTTCCAGTGAAATTCTTATTAAAATCAAAACTCAAGGGCTGGTTTTTATAATTATCGAAACGCTCTTTGGCAAGTTCGTCCCCGCTTTGTTTCCTGTCAAGCAAATAGGAAGATTTATACCAAACATCCCGCATGGGATCAATATCAAATTCCAGGTTGTCCTTCCCATTTTTAATAAGGAGCCTTCTTTCAGGAATAGGATATCCGATAGGGTGAAAACCTATTTCGTTTTGGTTGAGCAAGGAAATCACCTCATGTTTATCTTCCACCTGGATTATAATCCCCGGGTTTTCGCTGAACAGTATTTTCACCATATCTTCCTCCCTGATGGAAGTCAGGTCAATATCCAAACCCTGGTTTTCATTGGCAAAGGTCATTTCCATCAAAGCCGTAATCATTCCCCCGGCCGAGATGTCGTGCCCTGCAAGTATGTTCCCATCATTGATAAGTTTTTGGATGGTATTGAATACCCTCGCAAAATATTTTGGGTCTTTCACGGTCGGGGTTTCATTACCGGGCTTCCCCAGCATTTGGGCAAACGTACTGCCCCCCATTTTAAGTCTGTCCTTGGAAAAATCAACATAAATCAACACGCTATGCGATGAATTTTTCAAGACAGGGCTAAGGCTTTTCCTGATATCGCTTACTTCGCCCACGGCAGAAACAATGACCGTCCCCGGGGAATAAACCACATCGTTTTTATATTTCTGTGTCATCGAAAGGCTGTCTTTCCCTGTTGGAATGTTAATGCCGAGGGCAATGGCAAATTCGCTCACGGCCTTCACCGCTTTGTAAAGGCGGGCATTTTCGCCTTCGTTTTTTGCGGGCCACATCCAGTTGGCGCTCATGGAAACCCCTTGCAGACCATCCTGGATCGGTGCCCAGATGATATTTGTAAGCGATTCAGCCATGGACAGAACCGAACCGGCCCCGGGGTCGATCAAGCCTGCAAAAGGCGCATGGCCGATGGATGTGGCAATCCCTTTTTCCCCTTGGTAATCGAGCGCCATAATACCGAGGTTGTTCAAAGGAAGTTGAATGGCCCCGGCTGTTTGCTGCATGGCCACTTTCCCGGTTACCGAGCGGTCCACCTTATTGGTAAGCCAATCTTTGCAGGCAACCGCTTCCATTTGCAATAAATCTTTTACATAGTCATGGATTTTTGATTTATCGTAAACCAATTCTTCAAAACGGGTTTCCTGCTCTATGTCGGTAAGCACCGTTTTTGGAGGTTTGCCAAACATATCTGCAAGTTCCAGGTCAATTGGGTTTACCCCTGTTTTCTTATCCTCAAAAGTGAAATGCCAATCGCCTGTAACAACACCCACATCATACATGGGTGCCCTTTCCCGTTCCGAAATCCGTTTTAACAGATCAACATCTTTTTCGTTCAACAACAGGCCCATCCTTTCCTGCGATTCGTTCCCAACGATTTCTTTGGCCGACAAAGTGGGATCGCCCACGGGGAGTTTGCCAATATCGATTTTCCCGCCCGACTCTTCCACCAGTTCCGAAAGTGAATTCAGGTGGCCACCTGCACCATGGTCGTGAATGGAAACGATGGGGTTCTTGTCCATTTCGCACATGGCCCTAATGGCGTTCATCACCCTTTTTTGCATTTCCGGGTTCGAGCGTTGAACGGCATTCAGTTCAATGGCATTTTTGAATTCACCGGTTGCCACGGAAGAAACAGCGCCACCGCCCATTCCAATACGGTAGTTATCACCGCCCATCACAATTATCCGTTCCCCTTTTTTCGAATGCCCCTTTTGGGCATCTTCCTTTTTGCCGAAACCAATTCCACCTGCCAGCATAATCACTTTATCGTAACCGTATTTTTTCAGTTCCGAAAAATATTCCAGCGTGAGCAAACTGCCGCAGATCAAGGGTTGGCCAAACTTATTCCCAAAGTCACTGGCCCCATTGGAAGCTTTTATAAGGATTTCTTCAGGTGTTTGATAAAGCCAGTTGCGGGGACTTGTATGTTGTTCAAAAAACCGTTTATCCCCCGTTCTGGAATAGGATGTCATATACACGGCTGTCCCCGCAAGGGGCAGGCTTCCCTGGCCGCCGGCCATGCGGTCGCGGATTTCCCCGCCCGAACCCGTGGCCGCACCGTTAAAAGGTTCAACGGTCGTGGGGAAATTATGGGTTTCGGCTTTTAACGAAATGACCGTATCAATCGTTTTGGTTTTAAAATACGCCGGCTTGTCCTGGGTTTCAGGGGCAAATTGTTCAGAAGGTGGCCCGGAGATAAAAGCAACATTATCTTTATAGGCTGAAACGATTTTACCGGGAAACTCCTTCGAGGTTTTCTTTATCAGGGAGAAAAGCGTTTCGGGCATCTCTTCGCCGTTGATGATAAAGGAACCGTTGAAAATCTTGTGACGGCAATGTTCCGAATTTACCTGTGAAAAGCCAAAGACCTCACTATCGGTGAGTTTGCGACCAAGCCGTTTTGCAAGGTCATCAAGGTAGGCAATCTCATCCACGTTCAATGCCAGGCCTTCATCCTGATTGTATTTTACAATATCATCAATAAAGATTACGGCTTCGGGCTCTTTGTCTATTTGAAAGATTTGTTGGTCAATTCCCACATAAACTGCTTGTAGCATTGGATCATGTTTTTCGTCTTTCGAATTTGCCTCAAAAAAAACCTCTATCCTTTTTATCCCTTCAATGCCCATATTCTGGCATATCTCAACGGCATTGGTACTCCAGGGGGTGACCATCTCTTTCCGGGGGCCAACAAAAAACCCATCAAGGCTTTCTTTGTTCAAATACTTCGCACCACTGAAAAGCCAATTTAGTTTGTCAATATCCTGTAAACCAAGTTTGCCGGTCGATTCAACTGTATAAACCGCTTTGTTGCCGGAAGGGAAAAAATGAATCATTATTGAAGTTTTTATTAGGATTATAATTCTTAAAGCATGACAAAGGTAGGAATGTAAATAATTGATGTGTAAATAAACTTTTAGGGATTTATCCACAAATAGGAATTTAACAATTAATTAAGTTTTACCTAAACGGAATTGATTTACTTTCGCCGCCTTAAAAATTCAAAAATAAATTAATGACAATTAAAAACAGGAAACGATGATTAAGATGAATGAAAAATTGGTAAGGAGTTGTAATGAGGCAGTTGCGGTTTTTGGGAAATTGAAATTGGACGAATACAAAGAGCTGAGAGCAAAACTCGAATGGTGCATTGGCAGTTATGAATATGACAATAACCCATCAGGTTTGATTGAAACCGGCGAAATGGCATTAAACGCACTGAAGGAGTTCAAAACAAAGAACCCCAGAAAGGTGAGCAAGAAAACGATCGAGAACCTGGAAAAAGTTATTTCGGGCTATTCACAGAATTAAAAGGATATGAATATCGACTTCATTATCTTTGCACAAAACAGATCCAAGCATGTGCAAGAAAAACCTACGAGCAAGCTATAAAAAGCATGAGCTTCAATTCAAGCGGCCTGCTGGGACTTCCCGGGGGGTTTTGACTTCAAAGATTTCATGGTTCATAGTTGTACGTGATGAAGAAAACCCAAATGTTCATGGAATCGGTGAAGCTGGGATATTACCGGGGCTTAGCATTGACGATCCAAATGAAATTGAGGATAAAATAATTGAGGTTTGTCAAAACATAAATAATTTTCGGTTTTATCTTGTAAAAGGATTGATTGATTTCCCTGCCATCCACTTTGGTTTGGAAACAGCTTTGATCGATTTGGAAAAAAACGGGAAGCGGGTTTTGTTCCCATCCGGTTTTACCAAAGGAACAAATTCCATCGAAATCAATGGATTGGTTTGGATGGGCAAGTTTGATTTCATGCGGAAACAGATCGTTGAAAAAATAGAATCCGGTTTCTCATGTATCAAATTGAAAATAGG
>JAADJA010000116.1:41207-45037 GCA_013151015.1 Chlorobiota bacterium | reverse complement strand
AAACTCTTGGTTTTGACTTGCAGAACGAAGCCGTATTAGATACTCTAACATTAGATGTAATAAAATCATCAGAAATAGAAGGTGAATTTCTGGAAATAGAACAAGTACGTTCTTCAATTGCCAGAAGGTTGGGACTTGACATTGCAGGTTCTGTATATTCAGAAAGAAATGTTGAGGGAGTAGTTGAAATGATGTTAGATGCAACTCAACGATATTCAGCACCATTAACTTCAGACAGATTATTTGACTGGCACGCTGCTCTATTTCCAACAGGAAGAAGTAATATGTATAAAATTACTGTTGCTGATTGGAGAAAAGGACCTATGCAAGTCGTTTCTGGACCAATGGGAAAGGAGAAAGTACATTATGAAGCACCTAAACCTGAGCGGGTAGCCCATGAAATGATTGCTTTTTTCGACTGGTTTGAAAATGAAGATGGGTTAGATTTAGTATTAAAAGCAGCAATTGCTCATTTGTGGTTTGTAACAATCCATCCATTTGATGATGGAAACGGAAGGATAACAAGGGCAATAACCGATATGCTATTAGCACGGTCAGACAAGAGCGGTCGAAGATTTTATAGTATGTCGGCACAGATTAGGGTTGAACGTAAGGAATATTATAACATATTGGAAAAAACACAAAAAGGCTATTTAAATATAACAGAATGGATTTTATGGTTTTTAAATTGTTTGACAAATGCAATAAGCGCAACGGAAAGTATTTTATCAAAAGTGCTATATAAAGCGGAATTCTGGAAATTACATTCAACGACAATCTTGAATGAAAGACAGCAGAACATTATAAATAGAATGCTTGATGGATTTAATGGTAAGTTGACTTCTTCTAAATGGGGGAAAATAAACAAGTGTTCTCAGGATACAGCCCTAAGAGATATACAAGACTTGATAAAGAAAAACATCTTACAGAAAGAAGCAAGTGGAGGAAGAAGTACAAATTATGAATTGGTAAAAATGCCAGGCGGTGACAATATATATAAATCATTGGGTGAATTGTAGATTGAAAATTGTTTATAGTGGAGAAAACCCCAATGCCTGGATTGTAGAATATCATGAAAACGGAAATTGGAAAAGATATAATGTAACTTCACTAATAAGACTAAATTTCTGGAAAAAGAAAAAGGTACTTTACAAGCAGAATAAAATATTTTTAAGTGAAAATGAGCTGGCTTGTAACAGCAAATCATAGCCCATAGCCGGTTTAATGCTATCAATATTAATAATTAGTAAATTTGAAAATTGTACTAATACCCGAATTCACAAACCTATCGCAACAAACAATAAAATTAATTCTGTTTTTGAGGAAAGGGAATCTCAAGAACAAATCAGGATTTGATTTATTAGTTGAGGATAAGAAATAAAGATATTTTGATATGAAAAAACAATTACTGTTCACATTTTTATTAGCCATTCAAACCATCCTGTTTTCGCAGGAATTAATGATCGAAAAAGCACAGCCCCCGTATTGGTGGGTTGGGATGGAAAACCAAAAACTCCAGTTGATGCTTTATGGGAACGAGGTTTCCCTGAGTTCCCCCGAAATAAATTATCAGGGTGTTGAATTAAAGGAAACAATCCGGGTCGAGAACCCCAATTATCTTTTCCTGGACCTTGAGATCTCAAAAGAGGCGAAGCCGGGCATAATGAATATTGTGATCAAGGTCGGTAATCGTCTGATCCCCCCTTTTCAGTATGAATTGAAGAAACGTGTTGCTGATTCTGCCGTTCATCAGGGATTTGATCAAAGCGATGTGGTTTACCTGTTGATGCCCGACCGCTTTTCAAATGGGGACACTACAAATGACAGTCAGCCCGGGATGCTCGAAAAGGCCGACCGTAACAATCCCAATGGAAGGCATGGTGGGGATATCACAGGGATAAAAAACCATTTGGGATATATCCATGATTTGGGGGCAACAACAATCTGGATCAACCCTCTTGTGGAAAACAATAACCCGGAATATTCCTATCACGGATATGCGGTTACGGATTTTTATAAGATAGATCCCCGTTTTGGCTCCAATGCCGATTATTTCAATCTGGTAAAATCGGCACATGAAAATGGCCTGAAAGTGATTATGGATATGGTTTTTAACCATGCAAGCGTTTTCAATTGGTTGGTACGTGATTTGCCCGAAAGCAACTGGATCCACCAATTCCCCGATTACACGCAATCCAATTTCAGGGCCTCCACCATAACCGATCCCCATGCTTCGGAATATGACCGAAACCGCATGTTGGAAGGCTGGTTCGACAAGCATATGGCCGATTTGGACCAACGTTCGGAATTGCTGACAAATTTCCTGATCGAGAATTCGATTTGGTGGATAGAGGCCAGCGGTATCGATGGGATCAGGATAGATACACAGCCCTATTCGTATAAGGAATTTATGACTGAATGGAGCAATCGCATTTTTAAGGAATACCCTAACTTAAGTGTAGTGGGCGAAACCTGGTTGCAAAAAGAATCCATCACGGCCTACTTCCAGAAAGACGCCCACAATGCTGATGGATATAATTCGGGAATCCCGTATGTTACGGATTTTCCGATGAACAGTGCAATCAACAAGGCATTCAATGAAAAGGATGGATGGACGGAAGGTTTGGCGAGGCTTTATTATGTTTTGGCCCAGGACTTTCTTTATGATAAACCGGATAATACATTTGTGTTTGCCGATAACCATGACCTGACCCGTTTTTACACAGCTGTTGGAGAAGATTTCAATAAATGGAAAATGGGTATGGCTTTTTTGATGACAACCCGTGGAATCCCAATGATTTATTATGGGACGGAAATATTAATGACGGGGAACGAGCACGAAGGCCATGGTTTTATCCGTAAAGATTTTCCTGGGGGTTGGCCTGGGGATGAAGACAATGCTTTTCAAAAAAATGGCCGTTCTATTGAGCAAAATGAAGCTTTTGACTATTTGCAAAAGCTTCTTCAATGGAGAAAAAGCAAGGCGGTGGTTTATGAAGGTAAATTGAAACAATTTGTTCCCGAAGATGAGGTCTATGTTTATTTTCGGTATAATGAAGATGAATGTGTTATGGTTATCCTGAACAATAGCAACAATCAAATTAAGGCTTTGAACACGGAGAGGTTCAATGAATGTTTGAAGGGCTACAACTATGCTGTTAATATTGAAACCGGGGAGAATATTAATTATTTGGATGTTTTGACTTTATCGCCAAAATCGGTCACANNNNACAATATTGGAATTGAGGAAATAGAATTGTTGGTTGACGAAACTTTCCTCTATTTGAGTTGTTCAGATTACAAATAGTTTTCTTTGACAAATTGCTATTCTTTAGTACTTTTGTAAGAAATATAATTTGACAGAATGAAAAGTCTTATTGACAATGTTACCATAAACCCAGAAATATGTAATGGTAAGCCAACAATCAGGGGCATGCGAATTACCGTCAAAACAGTTCTGGAATATCTTGCTGCAGGTGAAAGTGTTGAAAATATCCTGGCGGCTTATCCGGTTTTGAGAAAAGAGGATATTTCAGCAGCACTTCAATATGCTTCTGCAATTCTCGATAAAAATTTATCATCATCTCCGCAATTAGCGTTGTAAAAAGTCTATTGAATGGGGTTCACTTTTCTTGTCGATGTAAATTTGCATAAGCATTTTCATTTTTTTAATACAAAAGATTTTGTTCATGTTGTTGATATTGATCCTATAATGTCTGGTGCAGATATTTGGTAATATGCAATAAAAAATAATCATGTTATTTTAACAAGAGATTCTGATTTTTATTACAAATTTGTACTTGCGAAAGAACGACCTAAAATTGTTTATT
>JAADJA010000116.1:0-41191 GCA_013151015.1 Chlorobiota bacterium | reverse complement strand
TGACTTTGAAGGATTTGTACGATTATTTTAATTCCAATTGGGATTTAATTGTTGATGAACTCTCAAAAGGCAATCTCATTCTTGTAAAGCGGAAAACTATTGAAATTGTTATGTAAATAATTCAAAAGAAAAAATATATTGAAATTTAAAGAATTTAACTTTGATCCCCGGGTGCTGGAGGGGATAGAATCCATAGGATTTGAAACAGCAACAAAAGTACAGGAACAAGCAATCCCCGTGATAATGGAGGGAAAAGATATTATTGCTTCGGCACAGACTGGCACGGGTAAAACCGCAGCTTTTCTTCTACCTGTTATCCATAAAATCATTAACTCCGAACATGATGGCCATGTGAGATCCCTGGTGATTGTCCCTACTCGTGAGCTGGCGGTTCAGATAGATCAACAAATGCAGGGATTATCATATTTTACAAATGTGAATTCAATTGCGGTTTATGGTGGAACTGATGGCACATCATTTTCACAGGAGAAACATGCCTTATCGCAGGGGGCGGATATGATAATTGGAACACCTGGTCGTTTGATCGCACATTTGAACATGGGCTATGTTAAAATAGGACAGCTTCAGAGCCTGATATTGGATGAGGCTGACCGGATGCTCGATATGGGTTTTAACGATGATATAATGAAGATAATTTCTTTTCTCCCAAAGAAAAGGCAAACACTTCTGTTTTCGGCCACAATGCCCAATAAAATGAGGCAATTGTCGCGAAGTATCCTGAACAATCCTGTTGAGGTGAACATAGGTATTTCAAAGCCGGCCGAGAAAGTGTTGCAGGTTGCATATGTTGTATATGACAATCAGAAAATCCCATTGATAAAGGATTTGCTTAAATCAAAAAACCTAAGGAGCGTTTTGGTTTTTTGTTCCACAAAAAGCAGTACAAAGGAGCTTGCCAAAGAGTTGAAAAGGGCAAGGTTTGCAGTTGAGGATATCCATTCGGACTTGGACCAGCAGTCCAGGGAAAAAGTTTTATTGGATTTTAAAAGCAGGAAACTGAATGTTTTGGTCGCAACCGATATCCTTTCCCGGGGTATCGATATCGAAGACATTGACCTTATAATCAATTATGATGTCCCGAATGAGGGCGAGGATTACATACACCGCATTGGCCGTACGGCACGTGCCGAATCAGAAGGGATTGCCATTACGCTCATTAATGAAAAGGAGCAGCGAAAGTTTGCTGAAATAGAGGAATTGCTTGGCAAACCTGTTTTGAAATCCGCTTTACCGTCTTCGATAGGAGAGGGCCCATCCTATTCACCTTCCACAAGAAGACCGGAAAGATATGGCAGGCAAGGAAAGAGGAGTTATGGTAAAAAGAGAAATTTTAAACAAAAGAGAAAATAATGACTTCCCGGCGTTTCAAGTTAAGTCCCACTGATATTAAAGATGTCATAAAGCCAATTGGTTATTGCATTGCTTCCGATAAAATTACCGTTGAAGGCATGAAAGTTGGCTTTATGTACCGTGAAGATCCCGAGTCGCCTGAGGACAGTGGCTGGCGTTTCCTTTCGGGTGATGAATCTGAAGAATATGTTGGGAATATGGACAACTCCATGATTTTTGATGTAAATACCATTGTAAATTACGATGCAGCAATTATTCCTTATTTGGACCTTCCAACAGGTTCAGAATTGGAGCGGGTCGAAGGTTCTGATGAATTTAGGCCCATTGTCTCCTAAGTATTTTCATTTAGAATAAATGTAAATTAGCTTTTCTTTCTTTTATTTTTATTGGATTCACTCGAATTGGCAGACGGATTGCGCCTTATTGTATCTAATAAGAGGAGTTTAAATTAGATATTCCAAGAAACCTTGTGCAATGCGCAATGCAGGGGATTTGAAGTTGATGATGGTTTTTAATATTGGGAATGTTTTCCAAAAATTGGAAAGTTTATTTGACACCTGGCTTTAAATATTGTATATTTAGCGTTCATAACTAATAACCAAAACAAAAATGAAAAGAAAATTCAACATCCTAAAACTAGTTCTTGCGCTGCTAATAATGTATCATGCCGGGAGCGGTTTTTCCCAAGCGTGGGGAGGGGCCGAGAAGAATAAGTTTGGTGATCTCTGGTCGGTTGATTTAAGTACAGGCCTTACTTCTTATTTTGGCGATTTAAGTCTTTATGATAAGGAGCCATACAATAAGCTTTCATATGAAAGCGGTTTGGGGCTTGGTTTACAGATTACAAAGTATTTTGGTCAATCCTTTGGTTTGTCGAGCCAGTTGTTGTTTGGGAAGATAAAGGGGCATAAAGATGAGTTTAGTTTTAAAACAAAGTTATTTGAGTATAGCTTGCAGGGAAGGGTTGACTTTGTGAACTTGCTTTCAGAGAAGAAAAACCATCGGTTCCATTTCAATGGTTTTGTTGGGATAGGGTATTTTTTGTTTGATGCCAGGATGTGGGAATATGAAGGTGAAGGGGACAGTGAATCAAAAGAAGTTTCTGAAGTCCCTGAACTCATTGTTTACATGGGTGGCGGAGTGGATTATCAGGTAGCTAAAAATCTTGCTGTATTGGCCGAATTGGCTTTACGTCGTTCACAAAATGACAAATTGGATAATTATTCAAAAGGCAACGATTATGATTATTATACTTACTTGAGCGTAGGTATCAAATATTATATAAGCACTTTCATTAAGAAACCTCCAAAAAATAAAGCTACTGTAGTTTACAATCAATCCCATTTGAAACCACTTAAACGGAGGTAATCCTATCGAAGAGAATTAGATATAAAGGGACGATCGATTCATACTCAATTCTTGGAATCATACTAAATTATCTCGTTACAAGTATCTTTACCCATTAACAACATTTCCCTTCTGAATTAAAACAATAAAGGCTGCCCTTAATAGGGCAGCCTTTTTAATTAAAACTTGGAATCTTAATCTGTTACTTTGGGATCTGGCTTTCATAGCCCGCATTTGCAGATGCAGGTATTTGGCCGCCGCCACCAAGGTTTGGCTTCCATAAAGTGGATTCATCAGAATTTTGTACTAATCCGTTTAGATCAAAATCTGCACCCGAATAACCTGAAATACCCAAATCTGGTTTCCAAACTACACTTTCATCAGAATTCTGAATAAGTCCATTGCCATTACCATCTGCTGAAATCATCCCCCAAACGCCCACAGCAATTTGTTTGTGGCCGCTGGCACCGCCAAAGGCCTGATCAACTCCTGTTGAGAAATTGTAATTAAAACTATTTCCCGAAGTGAAATTGATCGGGTAGTTTGAAATTACACCGAGGTGGTTCCTGTGGTAAACCACGGCATATAAATTACGTTCAAATGGTACTGCTGTAAATACCAGGTTGCTCGAACCGTCCAAATCAACTACACTGCCGTTGCTCAACAACAATCCTGGTTTAGTTGCCACAATCGAAGCAGAGCCGGCATTATCTGGAATATCGGAATCCCTTAGCTCAACCAATACCCAATCGACCGCTGTCGGGGGAATAGAGCCTGCTACTTCGCTCCCTGCATAATACCATTCGGGCATCGCATTGTCATAATAAGGCAATGCGGGCTGGAAAGGTTGTGCAAGTGGCACATATCCGGCAGCACTCAGATCGGTGTTCATGTTAGTGCCATTGTACGGTCCTTCGAGCAGAACGGTTAAATCAAGATTTACATCAAAATCAGACCAATGGACTCTTTCATATATATCATATTCATACATTGGGCCAGAAAATGGACCGGAATAATTTACCATGGTAAAGTCACCTACATCTGTCAACTTCCAAACATTAAAATCTGTACCTCCTGAATTTGTGGGGAATTTCAAGCCCGTCAATGTAAGTGTTTGGTCACTGTTGAGCCCTAATAAACCTGCATAGCCCGGACTTCCATTTTGGAAAGTACAATTGGTAAAGGCATTGGCTGGGTCAATGGTTGCACCATTTTGTACCCAAACTCCATTTACCCACAGATCCTCAAATGTTGCTTCGTTGGCGCTAATTGTCCCACCTGGAAATACTGAGAAATCATAATATCCCGTTAAACGGTTACCAATTGTCGCATTATTTCCACTTGAACCAATGGCTTCAAGGATACCTCCTGAGTTTACATTTAGGGCATCGCCATCCTTAATCCTAAGCAAAGCGCCATCATCAACAATCAGTTTCCCACCATCATTGATATTTATATCTCCCATTGTCCAGAAAGTATTTCCGTTTAGGCTAAGAATCCCTTCTTCGATGGTAAGTCCGGGGTTTGTGCCATTTTCAATATCGAGGGCTGATGTTAAACTGACCATCATCGCTTTTTCACCTTTTGTTTCACCATTTTGGCTTTCGCCCACTTCGGCCATTTCAGTACCTTCAACAGACGAAGACTTCTTCTTTGCAAAATCGGTTTTGTCAACAATCATTTTATAAAAGTATCCAGCTCCAAAAGGATTGTAAACTGTTTGATCGCCCGTTCCTTTAAACACAACAGTATTGCCTGTTAGGGAATTCCATATAGCACCTACACCAGATGAAATGTAGAAATTACCCTGGAAATAGTGGTAAAGGTTGTTGGCATTGTCGTGCCACTTACCTTGTGTCAATGTAAAGTCGTGTGTTACGTTAATGCTGTCATTCGACCTGAATTCACCTCCTGTCATATTGATAACCAGGTTTCCGATATCTTCCCTGTCGGCATTTGTGGTTATGATTTGGTCTGAGATGCCATCAAATGTCAGCACTTCTGTATCTGGTGAATACCCATAATTCGTATTCCAACCAATATTGTCGTTTGTCCAGTTTCCGCCCACAAAAATACTTAGGCCGGTATCGCCCCATGCGTTTAGCCCAGCATTAGCGGCAATATAGATATCATTTCCAATATCCAGGGTAGAACCTGTGTTCATTTCAATCGCATCGCTATTGATATTGAGGTCGTTCGTTACATTAATGGTTGTTCCCATTAACTCAAGGGCATACCATAGACTTGAAGTCTTGTCAAGGTTCATGTTGTAGAATGTTTCATCGGTTGTGATATCCGCATCAGAAGCCCCATCGAATGTTACCAGGTTGGAATTCTCAATGAACGCACCATCACCCACATTGTTTGTCCAGTCACCGGCAACGGTCATATTAAAGGTGCCTGTATTGAATATACCCCCATCAATGGTGAAATTGCCATTGATATCGATGTCAGAAGTCATGTTGACCTGATTCGCTTTGGGGCTTCCCCCACCACCTGGTTTTATGCCGGCAGCAATATCCCTTTCAGATAATTTGAACTTTTTGCTGCTTGATTTTGCACCTTTATTTACCAGTACGTTAAATACATTCGTTCCCGTGGCAGTTGAGAAACTCCCATCACTTGCAGAGTAAAACTCAAGTAAACCTGTGGTCGGCGTAAATACGGGATTTGCGACCAGAAAACTTCCAGCCGTCCGAATTGTCCCACCAGTAATGTTCAATGTAAGGGTATTGGATGATGCGTAAACACTACAGCCGGCATTGTTGAAGTCAAATATCCCGCCCGACATGGTAAGGGATGCGTCTCCATTATAGGCCCACCAACTGGTACCGTTTCCTCCATTTATAATAAACTGTCCATCACTAATGGTAATGTCCGCACGGAAATCGGGAAAGCTTGCACCATCTTGTGTGAGGTTTATTTCGCCGGAAATCAAATTATAAGTACCTTCCATACCCGTTTCAAATAAATCATTGGCGGTAAACACACCATTGGAAACAGCTATTTCACCTCCCTGATCCAAAGAAGCTACGGTAGCATCCCCACCATAAACGCCAAACCTTGATGCCACATCATCAATATTAAGCGACCCATTAATGGTCATTAGGTCATAGGCCCAGCAAAGGTAGTGGAGTTCCAGGTTATTTGTGATAGTAGTAGGGTCGTTGAACCTAAGATAGGTTCCTGTATTCAATTGAACCACATCATAAAAGGTGTTGGTCCCATTGACATCATGTGGATTAGTTAAACCATTTCCATTAAAGGTGACAATTGATCCATTTGGCACATACGTGCCACCAGTATTGTTCCAACTGCCATGTACCTCGACACCGAGCCCGTTGGAATCGAAACTACCGCTTTCAATTGTAAGGTCACCCATCACTGTAATGTCTTTATTGTATAAAGTTGAACTTACCGTTGAACTAAAAACCACATTGTTGAAAATACCAGACCCCGAACTGTAATTGTTGATTGCCTGGGTTGTCCCATCAAAAACAACTGCACCGGTATTCGAGAATTGCGTGAAATCAAATGTGCCATAATAATTGAAAGGGCCTTTAATGACCAGGTTTTGGTTTGACCAACTTTCCAGGGTGGACTCCAAATATATAAATGCCAGGTTGTTCACAATCAAATCGTAGGAGGAAAGATTACTTACCCTAACTGCTGCCCCTCCCGTTTTATGGGACCAAATATTATAAAAACTACAGTTGTTGCTGTATGCCCTTACCCAGACACTGCTTGTGCCCACAAAATCAACAAAGCCATTCGCAAAGTTTGCATTTGCACCGGAATTGAAATTCCAATTACCATAAACCCTGATAAATGCAGCATTCGTAATATTGGCGCTTGAGCCTGAATTCCATGCAAAGTCCCCGAAACAAATGATTTCGGCATTGTCATGGATCATGCCCAATGTACCGCTGATGCTCACATCACCGTTTGTTGTCAATTGGCCATCCACCATGTTCAGCGTGCCACCTGTGTTTATTGTAAGATCGTTGCATTCTTCAATATAGCCGCCATCACATTTTGGTGGTTGATAACCCGCAGAAGTAATAATAACATCCTCATCAGCAGTTGGTATATGGCCGAGTGACCAGTTTGCGTTATTGTGCCACCAATAGTTAAACACACCGATCCATTCATTGGGTATTTTCGGGGTAAGGTTAATGGTGTAATCTTCAACCTCACCATAGGTAGTTGTGCCACAGGGGTCAACTGCTCCCGTATAAGTTATCCTTACCCTCATTGTGCATTCTCCTAAGGTTGCTGTTGAAGGTGGGGAAATGGATGCAGTATAGGGGCCAACTCCAGGTGTGCCGGAAACTGTAATTGCTTCATTGGCATCGTCAAAATCACCATCTCTGTTCCAGTCAACCCAAATTCCACATTGATCAGAAGGATAAGATGTAACCCCGTTCGTAACCGTAATGGGTTCTGTGGCATTTAAAGGAAGGTTGTTTGAGATAGTCCTGTAATCAGCATAGCCATCACAAGTTGATGAATTGTCAATGGAACCAAATTGAACCCTGGAAATATATTCGTCACATCCTCCCGAAGCAACACAGTTGCCGCCAAAGTCCAATGGTGAAGTGTAGGCCAATGCCCTACCGGAACGGTTGTCTGTCCAAACTGGGTAAACTTTACCGTCATAAGCACTTATGCCCAAATAATCACCAAAATACCCACCTGCCAATCCAGGGATAGGTGAGGGTGTAAAAGATACATCACTTACTTTCATATCTGTCCATGAAGCGCCCCCGTCATCAGAATAGGCCACAAATGTTTCAACTGCAGTACTGGTGGTTGAAAGGTTTTTGTCGTCATAATAAACCACATAAAGGTTGCCCGAAACAGGGTCACAAGTAATCCATGGCATATAGGCAGCATGGTCGCTTGCTGCACTGGCATTTACCCTTGATGGCGCACTCCAAATTGTTCCTCCATTGGTGGATTTTACCATGTAAATGCTTACATTGGTTCCCGTGTTTGTTCCAGGAACACCATTGTTTGCCCAAACCACATAAATATCCCCATGGTAAGTCCCTCCGCTTACATCTATTGCCATTGATGGAAACGAGTTGGTCCGCATACTTTTACCTGTTGGATTTGCTGTTGTTGAAGAAGACCTGATCCCTTTTATATTGTTGACAATCCTATTTGCGCCATAAAAGGAAGCCCCTCCATTTGGGGAGCGTGCAAAACCAATTGCATCCTCAGGGTAATTGCCTGACCCCCAGTCGTCATAAATCGTCCAAACGGCAAAGACCCAGCCCGTATTGTTGCATTGGATGTTCACGCCTTGGTTATGGCTTCCTGCTGCAATAGCATTGCTAATGTTGATAGGCGTTGACCAACTGACCCCATCATTTGTGCTCCGTGAAAACTCGATATCGGTTTCATTTGCACTGCCCGAAACAAGGTTTGTCCATGCGTCATACAGGTTTCCCTCTTGCGCGGAATTTGTGTTATCTACCCAAAGATGATTTTTGTCGAGAAGATCTGGATAGGTCAATGATCCTGAAACCACATTCACTTTTGTCCAGGAAGTACCATTGTCAGAATAAGAAACAACCTGTTTTCTGGAGGAATTAATGGCTCCAATGTACTGGCGTCCGTTTAACCCAATACAGGCAGCAGGGTCACCTTTGTCTGTACCGCCAGCACCATATTTTGAACCTGACCAATTAAGCCCTCCATCACTGGATTGGATATAACTTGCCCCATAAATGCTACCACTTTGTTCCGAATTGTTTGAATTCAGTGCGAAATCCCGATCGTTCCAATCAACAAAAACAGAGTTCTCGCTTTGTGTATTACCAGTTTCATTAAGAATTAAGACATCTGGTGAATTCTGGATCAGTACCGGGGATTCAACCATGGAAGATCCTTCGGTTGCAGGTTTTACCGGAATGTTTGGATTGAAAGGGACAATCCCTTTCTGCGCCATCTCTACCCAATGGCCAATATTGTCTATTGGGGAGTCAGGAGATCCATAATCCAAGGTTTTTTGTGCCAAAACCCCGGTTGTGCTCAACGTCAAGCACATCAAAAATGTAAATAGTTTTCTCATTATAAAAGTTTTAAGTTAAAAAATAATTGAATATGTTTTTTTTGGTGCGGCTAATATATGAATAATTTAAATATATAAAAATAAGTTAACCGATTTTTAACAAAAAAAGCAGGTTGAAAACTTTCAACCTGCTTTTGATATTCTGGCATATGAACGGACTTAGTAACCCGGGTTCTGGCTCAGGTTTGGGTTCACGTTCATTTGGGCTTCGGGTATGGGCCAGATGCTTACGTGCTCATCATCAATTTCGTCTTTTTCCCAACGTGTGTCGAAATAAACACCAAAGCGGATCATGTCTGACCTTCTGAAACCTTCGGCATATAATTCAAGGGCGCGTTCGGCCAACAAATTTTCCATGGTTACCTCGCTTAATGCGGGAGCGGCAGCACGGGTCCGTAACATGTTCACTAATCCAAGGGCTTCGCTATTGCCCTCACCTTGCATCCTTACAAGTATCTCAGCTTTCATAAGCAGTACATCTGCATAGCGGAAAATGGGGAAGTCGTTGCTTGTATAGCGGTCGCTCCCTTCGATAAACGGGAATTTTGCAATACGTGCCCCTGCTTGCCTAAGGCAATTGGGCTCCAGCATATTCACTTCCGGTGTCAGGTTGAGGTTGATCCCGTCAGGGTCAATGGGCTTGGTCGGATTCGTTGGATCGAACTGTTCGTAGCTTGGGTCTTGGATGGGGTTGCCATCATTGTCGAACTGAGGCCCGAACAGCAAGCCGTTTTTCCGCAGGTCGCCTTCCGGGAAGGAATTGACAAATGCCTCCTGTGCACAGATGCCATTCCAGGTGCCATCGGTAAATCCGTACTTGGCGGCCAGGTTATAATGGAGCGTGAACAGGTGGATTTCAAAGGCAGGTGCATTTACACGGTCAAATGGAACTCCCATGATAACTTCCGGTGACCCTGAAGCATCGGCAACAAAATTATCGAAAAAATCGCCTGACAGACTGTATTCGTTCGAAGCAATGATGGTGTCGCAGGCATCAAGGGCCTTTTGCCACTGGGCCGTTCCGGTGTAAACCTCGGCATTGATATATAGTTTGGCAAGGATCATATTGGCCACATAGTAATTGACCCTTCCGTACATGTTCAACCCTGTTTCCCTTGATAGGTTATCCTTTACTTCAAGGAGTTCCGATTCGATAAAATCATAAACTTCCTGACGGCTGTTGGTTTCCGGTTTGAAATCCACGGGAACGTCAAACTTTGTAATGATAGGTACATTTCCATAAAGGTCAACCAACCAGTAATAATATAAAGCACGGAGTGCCCTTAATTCCGAAATAGCACCTTCGGTTTCCACATCTTCCAGGTTTTCAAAAGTAAATATCAAGCGATTGCAAGTATTCACTCCATAGTATAATATGTTCCACCATCTGGCCACATATCCTTCGGAAGGTGTCCAGGTGTGGCGGTGCCAGCGGTGCCATTCACCACCGTCAAGCCAGTCTCCACCTCTTTGAGGTACGATCATCAAGTCGGTCCCGGCATCTATCCCGACCATTCCGTATTTATGTCCAACTAATTGGTAAAGGTTGGTATAGGCAAGCCCAAAGGCAAAAATAAGGTTGTCGGGGTTTTCGAATAGTTTTTCCCCGGTAAGGTCAGAATAAACTGTCTCATCCAATTTGGTGCACGACTGCTGTGAAACCAAAATGGCAAGTGTGACAAACAATATCTTAAATGGTAATATGAATTTTTTCATGATATATAGTTTTTTTTGATTTTTAGAATAAAACATTGACGCCAAATGTCAAACTCCTTGTACTGAAATAGGTGTTTTCCCTATCGATCCCGGGTGCAAGGGGGTTGTTGTTGCCATAAGCATCGCCGTACCGAACTTCCGGGTCGGTTCCCGAATAATTGGTGATGGTAAACAGGTTTTGCCCTGAAATGTACACTTTGACCTTCGATAAGTACTTGCTTTCAGGGAAAAGGAAACTATAACCGAATGCGAAATTGTCGAGTTTGACAAAATCTGCCTTTTCCACATGCACATCTGAATATACAGGGCCATCCGTTGCATCAAGGTAATCGAGTGCCTGTTCCATTCCGCTTTGAATGCCCATGACTACAGGAACTCCGTAGCGCGCATTGTTTACGTTTACGAGCGAATGCCCGAAAACGCCCCGCAGGAAGAAATTCAGATAGAATTGCTTATAGGTAAAAGTGTTTCCCCAGCCGAGTTGGAACGTAGGCAATCCGCTTCCCACGACTTTCACGTCTTTTTGCTGGTTTTGTTCCCCATCCCCATCAATATCTTCGATTTGAATGGCCCCTGTGCTGTCAACACCTGCATAGATTGGGGCAATGATTTCACCCACATTACCACCTTCTACAAGTCTGATTGTCCTTACGCCCGTTAGGAATGGAGCACCAAGGTAACCATAAAACAATTCATCGCTTCCCGACAGCTCACTTGTGATTTTCGTGAGCTTGGTCGCAAAATATTTTGTGAAATTAAAGTCGGTTGACCACTTGAAATTATCTCCCTGGATCACTTTGTAATTGATGGCGAATTCAAGACCTGAGTTTTGCAATTCCCCGAGGTTTAGCCACATCCACTCCGAAGGAAATGGGGGAACAGCGACCCTTGAGTTTAGCATTAAATCTGAACTGGTACTCGTATAATAGTCAATGGTTCCACCAAGCCTGAAATCGAGCAAATAAAAATCGAGCCCAATATCAATTTCTCTTTTTACTTCCCATTTAAGGTCAGGGTTGGCATTTCTTACCGGGGCATAGGCCTGGATGTACTGGCCGTTATAAAAAAAGTTTTCATTGGTGACATTCCAAAGGTCTTGTGATAGATAGGGCTGGGGAGGTAAATTTCCTGTTACACCGTAACTTCCCCGTATTTTCAGCCTGTCAACAACTGACATATCTACTATTTGTGCAATATCAATACCGGCACTTACGCCCGGGAAATTCCCCCATTGATTATTCACGCCCAACATAGTGGAGCCATCACGCCTGAAATTTGCCGTAAGGAAATAGGTTTCGTCCCAATTTAAAGTGGCCCTGCCGAAGAAGCCAATTAGGGTGCTTCCGTTCTTATAGCTGCCCATGGATTCTTTGTTGCTTATTTCCCCTGAAGCAGAACCAAGGCTATTGTACGAAAAACCGTCAGAAAGGAAATCCTCTCCAAAGGCCCAAAAACTTTCATTGATAAAGTTTTGATATGAATATCCACCCATAACCTTAAACTTAAGTTTGTTAAAGGTTTTTTCATAAGTACCAATGAGTTCAAATATATCGTTGAAATTGTCGGATGTCTCTTTTTTTGCGAAACCTTTATGGCTGGCAGTTGCGTATGGTGTCCAATAACTGTTTTTGCTCCAATACTGCCCAAATAGGTTGTTGGTTTGGTTAATGGAATAGAAACCGCTTACTTTTAATCCATCAATGATTTCATAGGTTGCTTTCAGGCTTCCGATAATATCTATTTTCCTCCCTTCCAGGGTGTTTTGTTCAATTACGGCCAACGGATTGTAAAAGGCAAAAGCCTCACGTTGGAAATAACCTCCCCATTCTTTTGAGAAATCATCGCTGGCATGTGTAGGTGCGGTTGGGTTGTACCTGGCGACAAACCCAAAAGCTTCGCCCGGGCTGTATTCTTCATTCCTTAATGTGGTTGAAAGGTTAAAGTCAAAAGTAAGTTTATCCTTCAAAGCTTTTTTGGTATAGTTTATCCTTCCGTTCAATTGGTCGTAACCCGTTCCGAGGACCACGCCATTTCCCGACCGGTAATTAAAGGAGACCCTGTAATTTGATGTTTCCGAAGCTCCATTGACTGCAAGGCCATAAGCCTGGGCAAACCCAGTCCGTGTTATTTTGTCCGTCCAATTGGTTTCATCGCCAAAATCGGTACTGTTTGGCATTGTAAGATAATCGGACGCCGATAGGACACTTATTTTCCTGAAAACATTTTCTGTTGTCACGTTAGAGTTGAATTCCACATTAAATTGTTTTTCGCCGGGCTTATAGGTCCCTCTCTTTGTCGTGATGATGATTACCCCCGAAGCGGCCCTTGTACCATAAATGGCAGCGGCGGAAGCATCCTTCAAAACATCCATGGATGCAATATCTTCCGGATCGACCGACTTTAAAGATGCTCCTTGAACACCATCTATTATAATAAGGGGTTGTGTATTGCCCCCAAAAGTGGAAAGTCCCCTGAGCCGGATTGTGAAGTCTCCGTTTGGGTCGGCACCTGGCCTGGATATTGAAAGCCCGGAAACTTTCCCCTGTATCAATTGGATAGGGTCGTTGATGTTCCCATCGTTAAAGTCCTCTGATTTAACACTGGTAATGGCACTGGTTACTTCCTTGGCCTTTTGCGTGGCGTAACCCACCACAACTATTTCGTCCAAAGTTTCCCCTGCGCTCATGGCCACGTTAATTGTCGTGGAGGTAATTTCGATTATTTGAGTGTTGTAGCCCACATAGGAAAAACTCAAAGCTTTAAGTGTATCGGGCACCGAAAGTTTATAATTCCCGTCAATATCGGTAACAGTACCTTGGCTTTGGTCACTTGCAAAAGTAATGTTCACACCAATCAGCGTTTCACCCGATTCCGCATCCGTTACCGTTCCGCTTATCAATCGTTCCTGGGCTTGTGCTTCGAGCAGGCCGCCAACCAGAAATGCAATTAATAAGGTCAATTTTAAAATTCCTCGTAATTGTTTCTTCATCATTTTAGTTTTTTGTGAAACATAGTAAATAGATTGAGCAGTCAAAAGTAGAAAAAAAAAAGACAGGAAATAATTTAGGCGATTTATTATTTGAATTTAAGTTTTAACTTGTGTTAAAAAAAATTAATTTGTTGGGGATTTTGACCAACTTGGGGAAAAAATGAGTACTTTAGCCAGAAATTTAATTAAATATTTTACTAATTTAAAATCTATCAAAATGAAGAAAAAAGTACTATTTTTAATGATGACTGCATTCCTTTTCTCGTTCTCAGCAATGAGCCAATGTGGAATGGTAAGTCTGATCGGGGAGTTCAATGGATGGTCAGGAGATCATTATTTGGACCGGGATCCGATGAACCCATCTAGTTTTTCAACCATCATAAGTTTAAATAAAAATGATGATGTTGATCCACTTGATGGAATGGTAAGTATGAAATTTCGTGAAAACGGAGACTGGGCTGTAAATTGGGGAGCTGCAGAATTCCCTTCGGGGACGGCTGTGCTTGATGGGAGCGATATTCCGGTTCCTGTTGATACTGCTTCAACGGCCACTACAGATTACTTTGTCACATTTAATTGTGAAACTGGCGAATACAATTTCGAGGAGATCTGCGGTTCGATAGGTTTGATTGGTGAATTTAATGGCTGGGCTGGTGATATAGTAATGACAAGGGACATGGATGACATGAGTTCATTCTCTGTTGTTCTTAGCCTGACAGCTGCTATGGATGATGATGGCAATGACACAATTGAAGTAAAGTTCCGCGAAAGTGCGGATTGGGCTGTAAACTGGGGAGGGGATGCATTTCCCTCTGGAACTGCGGTAATGGATGGTGCCAATATTCTGGTACCACTTGATGCCGATGTATATACCACTGATTTCCTTGTTACTTTTAACTGTGTAACCGGAGAGTATAACTTTGAATCTGTTTGTGGTTCTATTGGGCTTATCGGTGAGTTTAATGGTTGGGCAGGCGATTATGCGATGAACCGAAACACGGATGACCCAAATGAATGGTCGGTCATCTTTTCACTTACGCCTGATATGGATGAAAATGGAAATGACACCATTGAAGTGAAATTTCGTGAAAGTGCTGACTGGACAGTAAACTGGGGCGGTGCCGATTTCCCTTCAGGAACAGGTGAAATAGATGGTGCAAATATTCTTGTGCCTCTTGATGGAACTGGTTTGACCACTGATTACATCGTGACTTTTAATTGTGCAACTGCTGAATATAATTTTGTGGCCACTTCAGGAAGTGTTAGTATGATTGGTGATTTCAATAATTGGAACGGTGATGTACCGATGAACAGGGATGCCGTTAATCCCGACTTGTGGACATTGACACGTTCATGGTTTGCCGATTCTCAGGTTAAGTTCCGTGAAAATAATGACTGGTCAGTAAACTGGGGAAACAGTGGCTGGCCAACAGGTACAGCTGAAGACAATGGCCCCAATATCCCATTGCTTGCCGGTAAATATGATGTTACTTTTAATGCTTCCACCCTCGATTATAGTTTTGTCGTAAATGATGCAGTTTGTGGTGAAATAGGGATGGTGGGTGATTTCAATAACTGGGGAAACCCAGATGTTGGCGGTGATCCCCCAACTGACCTTTACCTTGTAAGGGATGCCATGTACCCAAGCAATTTTAGTGTTGAATACAATTTTACGAGCAGCACGAGCCTTTTGTTCAGGCTTGATGCCATGCCAATCACAAACGATAATGTTTGGGGCGGCACCTTCCCAATGGGAACAGGTGTACATGATGTGACCCAACTTATCCAGGTTCCTGGTGGAAAATACAAGATTACTTTCAACTGCTTGTCGGGCGACTTTAATTTCATCCGTTTGGGCAATGCCGTTATCGCATCCAAAGTGTTTGCCATTAATGTAGATGGTAACCTTGACGAAAATGACTGGAACATCAACCAGCCCGTTTCACAGGTTGTTGACGGTACACCCACCGAAGACGTTGCCGAGGTTTTCTTTGGCGTTACTTACAATGAGGAGTATTTATATGTAGGCATGAGTGTGGTTGATTCCACTTTGGTTGGAACCGAAATAGGCGAAGTATTTGTTGATGGGAATAAGTCAGGTGGTGCTTATGATGAATTTGATTGTCATTTGAGGTTTTCAGCAGCAGGTATCGAAATCATCCAGGGTGATTCCACCATGGTTCCACTGCTTGGATTTGTAGTTGCCGCTGACTTTACCGGGTTTACTGCAGAGATTGGGATTCCTTGGGCTAATCTTGGGGTAACCCCGGAAGAAGGAAGCCAAATAGGTTTTGATGTAATGTTTGGTGTTCCTGATACCCTTAACGGGGGTGCATATACCTTGGCCTGGAACGGTGGATTGCAGAACTATGAAGGAACCTCCAGCTTTGGCGATCTGTTGTTTGGCCAATTGTCATGTGGTTGTATCAGCCTTTATGGTGAAACCATTGGCGATGTTGAGTTGAGGAACCCAACAGACATGAACACAACTTATGTTGGGACTTATGAACTGTTTGAGGATATGGATTTGTTTTTCCGTAAAGATTTCCAAAGTACGGTTTCCTGGAGCACAGATGCTTTCCCTGAGGGGACTGCTGTTCTTGATGGCCCTGCAATCCCAGGTGTTGCAAACAGGTACCGTGTAACTTTTGATTGCCTTACAGGTGAATATAGTTTTACATTAGTGCCAACAGGCGATGCCGTAGCTTGGGCACAATATGCACAAGGTGGGGTTACCGTTGACGGCGACCTTAGCGAGTATAGCCTGGATTATGGTAGCAATATCCTTGCTGTGGGTGATGGCCCAAACAATAACACTGTTACATGGGGCGCACTTTGGGACGAAGGTAGTTTTTATATTGGTGTCAAAGTAGTGGATGCTGTTGTTGAGGGTTCAGGAAATCCCTGGGACAATGATGCCATTGAAATGTATATTGATGGTAACCACGATAAAGATGGTGCTTATGACGCCGATTTTGATACACAGTTGATCATGGATTATGTAGGTCAATCCGAGCTTTGGATAAAAGCTGACGGTGTACCTATTACCAATTACGAATCTTCATGGGCCGAAACAAGTGATGGTTATAATGTTGAAGTCCGTATTGGCTGGGACAATATTGACTTCCTCCCCGGAAAAGGCAGGAGCATTGGCTGGAGTTTAAGTAACAACGATAGCGACAACGGTATTGGCCGTGATTATCAAACAACCTGGTATGGGACCGGTGACAACTGGAACAATACAGGTGTACTTGGAGACCTTCAATTGGCCGGTGGCCCGTTCTATTTTGGTATAGATGACGTTTACAATTACAACGATCAGGTTGTTTTGTACCCGAACCCTACAAATGGAAACGTGTTCCTGAGGTTGAACAACGAAGTGTTCAATGGCGATGTTACCATACTTGTACTTGATATCTCGGGTCGTGTGATTACAACCCAAACCGAAACTATCATGGATTCGGGCAATACTGTAAAGGTAAATACCAATAGCTTGAATTCGGGTATTTACTTTGTGAATATCGTGACCGAAGACGGTGCAAAAGCCGTTAAGAAGTTGATTGTTGAATAAACGATAAATAATATTCATTTTAAAAGAGGGGCTGTTCCTGATTTCAGGGACAGCCTTTTTTAATTCCATTTTATGACGGCCTATTGAAAAACGATCTCTTTTTTGAACGGAAAGGAATGGCCTTTTTTTGTACTTTTGCAAACTCATTTTTTATAAAACTAAAATATACTCTAATGAAAAAAACAATTTCGATCCTCGTTTTGACACTTGGTCTCTTTCTGCCTTCAATATCAAATTCACAGATAGTTTATACCGATCCGGCCTTGCCAACGGCCGATACATCCGTAATTGTTTATTTTAACGCCGAAGGCACGCCCCTTGAAGGATATTCCGGGGTTCTTTATACACATACCGGTTTATATGTAAATGGGATTGCCCAGTGGGACTATGTAATTGGGTCATGGGGAAACAATACCACCCAGCCACAGTTGATAAAGTTGGAAGCCAATTTGTACAAACTGGAAATCACGCCGACAATCCGGGATTACTATGGTGCATCGTCCACCGATGAAATCGACCAAATGTGTTTCGTGTTCAGGAGTGCCGATGGCACTACCCAAACCACCCCCGATATTTTTATAGAAGTATATGAGGTTGGGCTCAACGTGAGCATAATTACACCCGACCAAAGCCCCTATTTTGTTGACCCAAACGGGGAAATTACCGTGGAGGCAGAATCTACTGCTGCCCAAACTATTTCCCTTTATGTTGACAATGTCCTGATTTCAACGGTGAACGGGAATGTGCTTTCCGAAACGATCAATGCAGCTACTGAAACCGGAACAAAACATTGGATAAAGGTAGTGGCAGAGGATGCGACTTCAATGGCCATGGATTCCATGTATTATTATGTGCGCGGTGAAGTTACGGTTGAAGCATTGCCTGCCGGCCTGGAGAATGGTGTCAACTATATTGATGATAATACGGTTAGCCTGGTATTGCTGGCCCCTTTTAAAACTTCGGTTTATGTTTTTGGTGATTTTAGCGATTGGCAAATTTCACCTGATTTGCAAATGAAGCGGACAAGTGCGAACCCGGATGACAGTGATAACAGGTACTGGATAACAATTACAGGTTTGAACCCTGGGGAAGAATACGCTTTCCAATATCTGATCGATGAAGAGTTGGTGGTTGCAGAGCCTTATTCCGAAAAGATACTCGACCCCTGGAACGATTCATGGATCGATCCGGTAACCTATCCAAACCTGAAACCTTACCCCGTTGGGAAAACTTTTGGTATTGTTTCGGTTATCCAGACAAATGAACCCGGGTATGAATGGCAGGTTGAGGATTTTGACCCTCCGGCTTATGAAGATCTTGTAATTTATGAACTCCTGGTCAGGGATTTTGTTGAAACGCACAATTACCAGACATTGATCGACACCCTTGATTATTTGAAAAGGCTTGGTATCAATGCCATTGAGTTGATGCCCATATTGGAATTTGAGGGGAACGAAAGCTGGGGCTATAATCCTTCTTTCTTTTTTGCCCCTGACAAATATTATGGGACAAAAAACAAATTGAAAGAGTTTATTGATGTTTGCCATCAAAATGACATTGCAATAATCCTTGATGTGGTTTTTAACCATGCTTTCGGGCAATGTCCTTTAGTCCAAATGTATTTTGATCCGAATGCCGGGCAATATGGACAGCCTTCACCAGAAAACCCCTGGTTTAACGAAACTGCTATGCACCCCTTTAATGTTGGCTTTGATTTTAACCACGAAAGCCCCGATACAAAGTATTTTGTGAAAAGGGCCACAAAGCATTGGTTGGAAGAGTACAAAGTGGATGGGTACCGCTTTGATTTATCTAAAGGTTTTACCCAACATTTCACTAATGATGTGGGCGAGTGGGGGCAATACGATGCATCCAGGATAGCTATCCTTGAAGATTATGCCGATGCCATGTGGGAAGTCAATCCCGATACCTATATTACACTCGAACATTTTGCTGTTGACAGCGAGGAACAAGTACTGGCGAACTATGGGATGATGCCATGGGGAAACATGAATTTCGATTACAACGAGGCCACCATGGGTTGGGTTTCATCCTCCAATTTTTACAGGATATCCTATAAGGCTCACGGTTTCGACGATCCAAACCTCGTGGGCTATATGGAAAGCCATGACGAGGAACGGCTGATGGCAAAAAATATCAATTATGGAAATGCTTCCGGACCTTATAATATCCAGGATACGCTAACGGCAATCCAGAGGATGGAGTTGGCAGGGGCTTTCTTTTTTACCGTTCCCGGTCCTAAAATGATGTGGCAGTTTGGTGAAAGGGCTTACGATTATTTTATTAACTACCCTGGAACGATTGGGGGTGATGACCATCGTCTTGATATCAAGCCTTCCCGTTGGGATTATATGGACAACCCGGCCCGAAAGAAAGTATTTGATGTTTACAGCGGGTTGATCAACCTTAAAAAGGAGCATGACGTTTTCCGTACAGATGATTTTACATTGAGCGTTTCAGGTGCGATGAAAACGATCCATTTAAACCATAGCAGTATGAATGTTGCGGTAATCGGTAATTTTGGGGTTACGGCAGGTTCTGTCAACCCTGATTTCCAGCACACCGGATATTGGTACGATTATTTTGACGGGGATTCATTGAACGTTGAAAACGTAAACTCAAATATTGATTTGGAGGCTGGCGAATATAGGATATATACGGATGTCAATTTGCAGACAGAAGTTGGGATCAATGATGCATATCAACAGGAAACCGGAATGATGAAGATTTATCCCAATCCATCAAATGGCAACTTCAATATATCGTTCAAACTTTGGGAAAAATCCAAGGTTAAACTGGAAATTATGAACATGAACGGACAAAAGATAAAAGTCTTACTTGATGGGGACTTCCAGATCGGGGAACATTCCATTTTGTGGGATGGGAAAAATGAGTCCGGCCAAAAACTGGGAAAGGGGATTTATTTTTCCTTTTTATCGGTTGATGGCCGTATGGAAGTGCAAAAAATTATTCTAAACTAAGGTTTGGGCAAAACAAGGTTTTAATGAGATTTGCAGATATTCCGGGACAGGGGGCAGTTAAAAAACGGCTTGCGAAATCCGTTAAGGAAAACCGTGTGAGCCATGCACAATTGTTTTTGGGCCCCGAAGGTTCCGGGAAACTGGCCCTGGCCATTGCATATGCACAATATGTGAATTGCCGCAACCGCTCCGAAACGGATTCGTGCGGTGAATGCCCTTCCTGCATAAAATATGCGAAACTTGTTCATCCCGATTTGCATTTTGTTTATCCCGTTGCAAGAATCGGCAAGATCGAAAAACCGGTAAGCACTGATTTTGTGGCGCAATGGCGTGATCTGGTTTTGTCAGAATCTGCTTTTATAAACCTTCCCCAATGGTACGCAAAAATCGGGATCGAAAAAAAACAGGCAATTATCAATGCAAGGGACTGTAACCAGATAATCAAAACCCTAAGTTATAAATCTTATGAATCGGAATATAAGGTGATGGTCATTTGGATGGTGGAAAAACTTTTTCATTCCGCTGCCCCCAAAATCCTGAAAATCCTTGAAGAGCCACCGGACAAGACATTGTTCATCCTCGTTTCGGAAGATACCGACCAAATGCTGGCAACGGTTTTATCGAGGACCCAATTGATAAAAATCCCGCGGCTTGACGATAAAAGCCTTGCGGATGCGCTTTACAATGAGTTTGACGATCCGGTCCAGGTTAATGACGCCGTGAGGGTGGTGGCCGGAAATTACTTACTGGCCAAAAAAATCCTGAAAAATCCCGATGCCGATGATTTTAATTTTTTAAAGTTCAGGGAGTGGATGCGCCTTTGTTTTGGGTACAAAATGAAAGAGTCGCTAAAATTTGTTGGCGAACTCTCAAAATTCACCCGCGAAAAGCAAAAAGCTTTTTTGAATTACAGTCTGAGGATGATACGCGAAAGTATGTTTTTGTCGTACAAAACCGATGATCTGGTTCGTCTTAATTCCAAGGAGATGGAGTTCATCAATAAGTTTTATCCATTTATCACATCTAAAAACCTGGTGCAAATTTCCACTGAGTTAAACGATGCGGTTTATCATGTTGAGCGAAATGCCAATTCTTCGGTCTTGTTCCTCGATTTGACATTAAAGATAGGAAAATTGCTGAAAAGTTAGTTGTTCCCATTTGAAAACAGGATATGGTTTTGTGCCAAAAATTGCTAATTTTGGCCATTGAAATAAATTTAACAATGGAAGATAATTCTCAAAACATAAACGAAACACCTTTCTTTTCACGTGGATGCTGTGGTATCCCAAATCAAAATAATCAGGATGAGGTGTTTCGGCCCAGTTGTGCCAAACTAAGTGTTTACGACTGGTTGCAGGATATCGAGCTTGCACCCGGTTCGTCCGAACCTGTTTTTGCTGAAGTGAGGTTTAAGAACGACCGGAAAGATTTTTTTGTGGTCCCGCCCGAAATAATTATTAACAAAGGCGATATAGTGGCCGTGGAGTCTTCTCCCGGACATGATATCGGAATTGTTTCGATGAAAGGAGAGGCCGTTATATTGCAAATGAAAAAGAAGAATTTCAGGTTGCCACCGGTGCAGATGAAGAAAGTTTATCGGCGTGCCAGGCATACCGATATCGAGAAATGGGTCACGGCCGTAGAACATGAAACCGAATCGATTTTCAAGTCCAGGACCATTGCTTACGATCTCGACCTGAAAATGAAAATAAACGATGTGGAGTTTCAGGGCGATGGGACCAAGGCGATTTTTTATTATACAGCCGATGACAGGGTCGATTTTAGGGAACTGATAAAGGTCCTTGCCGAGACGTTCAGGGTACGCATCGAGATGAAACAAATCGGCGCCCGTCAGGAAGCGGGTCGATTGGGCGGCGTTGGCTCCTGTGGCCGCGAACTTTGCTGTTCCACCTGGCATACAAATTTTACTTCGGTTTCCACCAATACGGCACGCACGCAACAGCTTTCCCTTAACCCGTCAAAACTTGCTGGGCAATGTGGCAAGTTGAAATGCTGCCTGAATTTTGAAAACGACATGTACCTGGATGCCATGAAGGATTTCCCTTCAAAAAACCTGGTATTGAAAACCAAAGAGGGCGATGCGGTTTATCAAAAAGCAGATGTTTTTAAACAGATTATCTGGTATTCCTATAAAGGGAACCGTTCCAATATGATGGCCATTCCGCTCGACAAAGTGAAAAAGGTAATCAGGATGAACGAAAAGGGAAAATATCCCAATAAATTGGAAGATTATGCAGACATCCACGGTCAGGCCGATTATCAGGACGAGACTGAAAATGATGTTGTAAGGTTCAATGAAGAGTTTATTTAATCCAATCGAAAATCAACAAATGGGTTTCAGGTATTTTTTTCTGTTTCTTTTTATGTTCACAACGGGATTGTTTTTGTCCTCTTGTGATTCCAACAGATATTACGAAAAAAACATCCCTTTTGACGATCATATCTGGGCTTCGAACAAACCGCTTGCTTTTTCCGTAGATATTGATGACACCTTAAATGCCTTCAACTTCCTTATAAATATCAGGCACAATACCGATTACAGGTACAGCAACATTTTCCTTTTCCTTGATACGCAATACCCTGATGGCAACCACTCCCATGATACGCTGGAATGTCTTCTTGCTGCCCCTGATGGGAAATGGTTTGGCAAAGGCAATGGAAAGATAAAGGAAAACCGGATATTGTTAAAACGAAATGTGTTTTTTCCCCGCAAAGGGACTTACGAATTCAAGTTTGAACAGGCCATGCGCACCGATGAATTAGGTGGGATGGAGGATTTCGGGATACGTATCGAGAAGTTTGCAGATTGAATTAAATCATTGAATCATTCACACATTGAAGCCTTGAACCCTTATCCCATAAAGCATTAAAGCCTTGATTCGTTACGGTCTTTGTGCAAATACTATTTCCATTTGATATTGCAACCAATACTTGGTTTCTGATCCTTGCCCACTTCCTTTCCCGATAATATGTTGTCCAATGCGGAACGCATATCCGCCCCCGTGACCGGTTTCCCGTTTCCCGGCCGTGAATCGTCCAACTGCCCGCGGTAAACACAAATCCCATTTCCATCGAAAATATAAAAATCAGGTGTACATGCAGCATCATAAGCTTTTGCCACATTCTGGGTTTCGTCAAATAAATAAGGAAAAGGATACCCAAGCCGAAGTGCATGCCCTTTCATTTTTTCAGGCGAATCTTCAGGATAGTTTTCCACGTCATTGGAATTGATGGCGATAAATGAGATCCCTTTTGGGATATAATCGTTTGCCATGCTCACCAATTGTGCGTTCACATGTTTCACGAACGGGCAATGGTTGCAGATAAACATGATGACCGTGGCTTTTTTTGACAATAGTTTGTTGAGCGAAAGTTGTTTTTCTGAAACAACATCCAACAGTTTGAAATCCGGGGCCCGAAAGCCCAATGGGTTCATGGTGCTTAATGTTTCTGACATAACTTGGTTGTCCTATAATTTGTTTAAGGTGCAATAATCCTTGTTGTGTTATAATAACAAAAGACTATATCCAAGGTTCAAAACAAAAACCAATATTCCCATTGTTGAAACGGGTTTGGTATTTTGAAATTTAAGGTTTATTTGATTTTTGATCTTTGGGTTTTGAACTTTGGGTTTAATTTGTCCAATTATTGTCCATTCTTAGTACCACTTCATTCAACTCGCTCAGCATCATTGCCGTTGCGCCCCAAACCACATGGCCGTTCACATTGTAACAAGGGGTTTTTATTTTATGGCCCCTCACATCCAGTTCCATTTCTTTGAAATCAGTTTCGTTAAAAATGGCTGTTAAGTTGGCCTCGATAATTTGGGCAACTTCAGTGGCATCGGGGATCAGATGAGGTTTTTCCTTGGAAAACCCTACAATAGGGTGCACCATGAAATTACTGGGCGGAATATACATATCCGATAATTCACCAATTATCTTCACGTTTTCTGGCAGGATACCAACTTCTTCATTTGCTTCCCTCAATGCGGTTTCAATAAAACTGCCATCTGATTTTTCATGACTGCCCCCCGGAAAAGAGATTTGCCCGCTATGCACACCGTTATACGAATTCCGTTTCATAAGAACAGTGAATACCGAAGCTTTGAAAGGGTAGAGCAAGATAAGGACACTGCTTTGTTTTGCTGATGAAGTGTCGTATTTTCCTTTAAGTTCGTTCAGCCTTGCCCGTGAAGCCATTTTCAGGTGAGCTTCTTTTCCCGGCAATGGTTTCCTGAGCTGTTTCTTGAGTTTTGCAATAAATCTGTTAAAGTTTTCCATCCCAAAAAATATGTGGGGCAAAGTTATACAAATCGGTAAAATATTTTTTTAAAGATTTTATGCCAACTTAACAATTTATTGTTACTTTTATCAATCAATTTAAAATTGTTTTAAAATGCAAAAAGAGAAGTCAGGTCCATTTCAGGATACCAAAGAAATAACGGAAGACTTAAAGGAGTTGATATTGTACAATGATGATGTAAACACATTTGATTTTGTTATCGAAACATTGGTTGAAGTATGCCAGCACGATCCATTGCAAGCAGAGCAATGTGCGATGGTTGTTCATTTCAATGGCAAATGTGCCGTAAAAACAGGTTCGCTGACCGAATTGAAGCCCCGAAAACAGGAAATGACAAACCGTAAATTAACCGTTTCGATCAATTAGGGATCTCATTGAGATGGAACACTGATTTAACACAATACGCTTAACCCTTAACGCATAACCCTTAACGCACCATAACGCATAACCCATAACGCATAACCAAACTAAACATGACCTGGACTATAATAGCCGTATTGATAATTGTTGGATTCCTTTTCCTCTTGCTCGAAATCCTGGTTTTGCCAGGGACAAATGTGGCTGGGATAATTGGCTTTGCCCTTGTGGCGGTAGGGGTTTGGCAGGCTTATGCCACTTATGGTACAATGGCCGGGACTATTACCCTTGGCGGGACGCTGGTTTTTTCGGTGGCCGCACTCTATTATTCCCTGAAATCAAAAACCTGGGAAAAGGCTTCCCTAAAGGCAGAAATTGACGGGAAGGTGAACCTTGTGGACGAAACAACGATAAAACCCGGCGATATGGGACATGCGATTTCAAGGCTCGCACCCATGGGGAAAGCAATGATCAACGGGAAATATTTTGAGGTAAAAACAAATGGGGAGTATGTGGATGAAAACACCAAAGTGCGGGTGACCGAGATTGACTATAACAAAATATGGGTCGAACCAATTTAAAAATGATACGAATTAATATTAACAAGTTAAAATTATAATTATGGAAAATGCAGGAGTTTTATTGATTGTGGCCATTGGGATCGGATCCATATTTGGCCTTTGGGTGATTTTTTATTTTATCCCGGTGGGGCTGTGGTTTACGGCTTTGCTTTCGGGTGTTAAGATTTCGCTATTGCAACTGATTTTTATGCGTTGGCGGAAAGTGCCGCCACAAGTCATAGTCAGGAATTTGATTTCATCGCACAAAGCAGGCCTTCAATTGCACCGTGACGAACTGGAAGCACATTACCTTGCCGGAGGAAACGTTAATGCGGTGGTAAACGCACTTATTTCTGCCGATAAAGCCAATATCAAGCTTGATTTTAAAACGGCCACCGCAATCGACCTCGCAGGTCGTGATGTGTTGGAAGCCGTGCAAATGTCGGTCAACCCAAAGGTGATTGACACGCCTCCCGTAACGGCAGTTGCGAAGGATGGTATCCAGTTGGTGTCAAAAGCAAGGGTGACGGTAAGGGCGAACATCAAGCAATTGGTTGGTGGAGCAGGTGAAGAGACTGTCCTTGCCCGTGTTGGTGAAGGGGTCGTGTCGTCCATTGGTTCGGCTGATTCCCACAAGTCGGTACTCGAAAACCCCGATTCCATTTCGAGGGTGGTTCTTGAAAAAGGCCTCGATTCAGGGACGGCTTTTGAAATCCTTTCCATTGATATTGCCGATATCGACATTGGGAAAAACATCGGGGCCGTCCTGCAAATGGACCAGGCCAATGCCGATAAAAACATTGCACAGGCCAAAGCCGAGGAACGCAGGGCAATGGCCGTTGCCTATGAGCAGGAAATGAAAGCCAAGGCCCAGGAGGCCCGTGCTAAGGTTATCGAGGCCGAAGTGGAAATCCCACTTGCCATGGCAGATGCATTCCGTCATGGAAACCTTGGTATCATGGATTATTATAAATTCAAGAATATTCAGGCCGATACACAAATGCGCGAATCCATTTCGGGCAGCGGATCAGGAAAAATATCCAAAGGGAGTAAAGGGGATTCCAAAAAATAGGTAGTTCCTTTAGGTTTTCCGGGATACTTCCGCAGGTGTAGATATTTGTCGAACAACTACGTGTTATTTCCGTATGCAAATATTTGCACCTGCTTATTTGGTTCCCTTAATTTCAAAAATCAGAGGTTAAACCATAATTTTTATTTGCAGGTTTGTTCTTGTTCCATAGCTCAGAAGTTTAAGTATGTAAGTATGCCATTAGTGAAGAAAGATAACCGCATCCAGCTTATTTACCGCGATTTATTGTCTTTGTGCAAACCTCTTGTTCGTAAGGATGAAGGGAAAGCATTAAGGGCCGCTTTTGACCTGGTTCTGAGATTCCACCAGCCCGGTTGGGAAAAAACAAAGGTCGAATACCTTTACCATTCCATCGAAGTGGCAAAAATTGTCCTGAAGGAGCTTAACCTTGGGATGACTTCCGTGGTTTGCGCCTTGCTGCACAATGTGGTTGACAATGAAGCCGTCACCATTGATGATATCCGTAAGCAATTTGGCCCTGAAGTGGCTGTTATTGTTGATGGATATACCAAGCTTTCGGAATTGCAAACAGAAAAGATTTCCGTCCACTCCGATAACTTCAGGAAACTTTACCTATCGTTGATAGGCGACATCCGTGTTATTCTGATAAAACTCGCCCATCGCCTTTTCGATCTGCGTAATTTCGATAAGCTGGATGATGAACGCAAAAAACGTTTTCTTGCGGAGGCCAACCATATTTATATCCCCATTGCCCATCGTTTGGGATTGTACAATGCAAAATCGGAACTGGAAGAGCTTTGGATGAAATATTCGTATCCCGGGGTTTATCGGTCAATTGCCCAAAAGATGAAGGATTCCAGGACAAAACAAAAGGTTTATATCGAGGAATTTATCGACCCCATCGAAAAGGAACTTTTCAAGAATGGTTTTGATTTTGAGATAAAGGGGCGTCCCAAGTCCATACATTCTATCTGGCGGAAAATGCAAAGGCAAAATGTGGATTTTGAAGAGGTTTATGATTTGTTTGCCGTGCGGATTATCCTTAACAGCAAACCCAAAAACGAAAAACCCGATTGCTGGAAAGTTTATTCCATTGTTTCGGATAAATACCAACCCAACCCAAAACGCCTGCGCGATTGGATTTCAACGCCCAAGGCCAGCGGATATGAATCATTGCACACTACGGTGGTTGGCCCCCGGGGAAAATGGGTGGAAGTGCAAGTTCGGACAAAGCGCATGGACGAGATGGCGGAAAAAGGCCTTGCCGCACATTGGCGCTATAAAGAGGGGGCGGCCAAAACGGAGCAGGAAGAGTGGATGAACAAAATCAGGGACGTTATCGAAAACCCGGATGCCGAAACGGCCATGGCCAAAAAATTGTCGAAGATCGAATTGTACTCCGATAAGATTTTTATTTTCACGCCCGAGGGTGATTTGAAGAAATTGCCAATAGGTTCCACCGTGCTCGATTTTGCCTATATGATCCATACCCGTGTGGGCGATATGTGCAGTGGGGCAAAGGTCAACAATAAAATAGTCCCCATCCGATATGTCTTGAACAATGGGGAAAAAGTTGAGATTATTACCTCCAACAACCAGAAACCCAAACAGGATTGGTTGAATTTTGTGGTTACCCATCGGGCCAAATCAAAAATAAAAAGGTCGCTGAACGAAGAAAAATACAAGGAGGCGGATCTGGGAAGGGAAATATTAAGGAGGAAGCTCCGCAACCGTAAAATCCAATTCACCGATACTGTTGTTGACAGGTTGATAAAGGAGTATAAGCTTAAGTCCTCTATTGATTTGTATTATTTGATTGCCATTGAAAAGATCGACTTAACCGATATTAAGAAAGTCATCAGGGAAGATGTCAATGAAGCCCAGCCCGATAGTGAGCAGAACGTAAACCGTCAAAAAACGAATTATCGTGCCGTATCGCCAGAGGATTCCATGGTGATCGGTACCGATATCGACAAGCTGGATTACGAACTCGCAAAGTGTTGCCATCCCATTTCCGGCGATGCGGTTTTTGGGTTCGTAACCGTTGGGAAAGGGATAACCATCCACAGGCTCAATTGCCCAAATGCGAAACAATTGCTTGAGAAGTATGATTACCGGGTCATTGATGTGAAATGGAGGAAGACAGATGTAAACAAGACCTATCTGACCACAATCCATGTGACCGGTTCCGACGAAGTGGGCATCCTGAACAATATTACCCGTGTGATTTCCGAGGATTTTAAAGTGAACATGGTTTCGGTCAATATCGATTCACATGAGGCGGGCTCTTTCAATGGTAAATTCAAAGTAAGCGTGAAAGATATAAAACACCTCGAAATGATCACAAAGAAAATAAAGAAAGTGAAAGGGGTGGAAAAAGTCAAACGTTTGGAAACAGAAAATTGATTTCTGAAAGTGAATACATATTCTTTAACGCATAACTTTTAACGCATAACCATTAACCTCCAATATGAAACTACAAGAAGGGAAAAATTATCTTTTTAGGCTTGAAGGGCTTGTTGAACTGCCTGATGGGCAATTGTTCCATAGATTATCCGATCCGAACAACGTAAAGCATTTGTTGCCGGCAGAACCTTATGGGAAATATGGTTTGGAAAGTAAGGACGAAATTATTTGCCATGTGGACAAAATCAATTGCAGTGGGAAAATATTTTTGGAACCCGAGCATCCAATGTACAAAGTTGGGGAAAAATACCCCTTTGAGGTGGTTGGGTTTGAGAGTATTGAAAATTCAGATGGATACGAGGAAAATGAAATCCTTGTCGTGGATAAATTTGGAAAAACGGTGAATGTCCCTGAGTACTGGTTCCCCAATGTGAAAAACAAGGGAAAGATAATCTGGTGCAGGGTGGGGAGGATAAAAAAAGGCAATCTGATCCTGACTCCGGTAACCGATCCCGATAATACCCAAAACCTGAAGCCCGGTGATGAAATTGAGGTCACTATTGATGAAATAAAAACACTCTCCGGGGATGTGGAATTTTTTGTTTTGATAGATAAAGAAAAAAATAATTATTACCTGAGGAAGAAATTCTATGCTGAATATGACCTGAAAAAGGGCCAGCTTATCACATGCCGTGTAATGTTGCAAAATGACGAAATCTTCCTGGAGCCCCACCACCCATATTATTCTTTGGGCAAAGCCTATGATTTTAAGGTTTTACGCGATGATGTTATCGAGGATTATCCCGAAAAAAATGTTCCTGTCCTTGTGGTGGCCGATGTTTATAAAAAAGAATACTATTTGCGGAAAGACCAACTCGGCCCGGCCAAATCCAATATGGAAACCCTGAACTGCATCGTTGCAGAAATCGTAAAAGGACGCTTGGTGCTGCAATGTCTTTAAGTTTGCCCTATAGCCAACAAACGGTTTCCAGCAATAAAAACTTTTTTGCAACAGTCCTCAAAGTTTATCCGTTTTAACATAATTTTGCCATTTAATTTCAATTTAGATGGAATTCATAAACCCCGGTTTTTTATATGGCCTGTTTGCACTTGCCATTCCTGTAATCATCCACCTTTTTAATTTCCGGCGGTTTCGGAAAATTTATTTCACGAATGTGAAATTCATTGAGGAACTGAAGCAGGAAACCCAAAAACAATCGCGTCTTCGGCATTTGCTAATCCTGTTGATGCGGATGTTGGCCATCACTGCCCTTGTGCTTGCCTTTGCCCAACCTTTTATTCCCGTTGATAAGGTAAAAGACATGAATTCGGGGAGCAGGATAAGTGTGTATGTTGATAATTCTTTTAGTATGCAGGCCGAATCGGGAAAAGGCATTTTGCTCGATGAAGCAAAGGACAAGGCACTTGATGTGGCTTCCGCCTACAAAAGTTCCGATTTGTTCCAATTGCTTACCAATGATTTTGAAGGCCGCCACCAGCGATTTGTGAGCACGGACGAATTCGTTAACCTTGTAGAGGATATTCAAGTTTCCCCTGTGGTCAAGACATTTGAGGAAGTGATTGCCCGTCAGGGAGAGGCCTTTTCAGGAAATACAAAAGAAGGGAAAACGAGTTATTTCATTTCTGATTTCCAAAAAAGCAGCCTGGGGAGACTTGAAGCTGCAAGTGACACAGCTTTGTCCCAATACCTGGTCCCGCTCCAGGCAGTAAACTCAAATAATCTTTACATTGATTCTTGTTGGTTCCAATCACCTGTTCAACAAATCGGGCAGCATGTAAGGCTGAAGGTCCGTATCAAAAACAGTTCGGATATTGATTACGAAAAAATCCCTGTAAAGCTGGAAGTCAATGGAAAGCAAAAAGCACTTGCCAGTTTGGATATTGCCCGCCAATCGGCAAGCATTGTCGAATTGCCGTTCACCAATAACGAAAATGGGATTCAGGAAGCGGTGGTTTCCATTTCCGACTATCCCATTAGTTTCGACGACCGGTTTTATTTTTCATGGAATGTTGCTTCACAAATAAAAGTGCTCTGCATAAATCAAACTAGCGAAAATATCTTCATAGATGCCGTACTTGGAAACGATTCCGCATTTCTATTGAACAATGTTGCGGTTTCACAAATTGATTATTCTTCTTTTGCACAATATCGGTTTATCGTCCTTAACGAACTTCAAAATATCTCCACGGGCCTTGCAACGGAGATTAAAAGCTTCGTGGAAGAGGGTGGCAATATCCTTGTTCTCCCGGGGGCGAATGCCGATATTAAAAGCTATAAGGAGATGTTGGCTTCGATGCGTTGCAATTATTATCAACCGATGGATACGGGCAACATGAAAGTTTCATACATCAACCTTGATCATCCTTTGTACGATGATGTTTTTGACGAAATCCCTGAAAATATTGATTTGCCGGTGGTTTTTAAAAGGTTTCCGCTCACACGGCAAACACGGTCGAGACAGGAGGTGCTGTTGAGGATGCAGGATGGAACGGCTTTTCTCAATGTGCAATATGTGGGCGCCGGAAAAGTCTATTTGTCTTCCGTGCCTTTTGAAGCGGTATTTTCCAATTTTCCCCATCATGCTATTTTTGTCCCCACGCTTTATAAAATGGCGGTATCGAGTCTGCTGTCAGAAAAACTTTACTTTGTGATAGGGGAGAATGGTTTGGTGAGCGTCCGGCGGGCCAATTTGAAAGGGGACGATGTTTTAAGCATAAAACAAGCTTCCACCGGTTTTGAATTTATACCCGGACAATTAAGGGTGGGCGGCCATGTGGACTTGAACATGCAAAACCAAATAACAAAAGCTGGGAATTATCTGTTATTTAATGGTGACAAGGCTTTAAGGGCCATTTCTTTCAATTATGACCGCAGCGAATCCGAAATGCAATTTTATAATCCGGATGAATTGAACGAAATGATAGAAAACGGGGACATGAAAAATATCCGTGTCTTGGATGCGGGCAGCAGATTCTTCACAAAGAAGGTCAGGGAATTGAGCCAGGGCATACGTTTATGGAGATGGTTCGTGGTTTTTGCACTGATGTTCCTCGCAATTGAAATACTGTTTCTCCGTAGGCGGGGGTAGAGTAGCGATATGACATTTTGATCCAAAGGTTAAACCATTGTGCTGGAAGGGGAAATCCCCTTGCTATTTGGAGTATATTTGCAAATATCCACTACTGATGCTTGTCAAAATAAACCGGGGATGTTTCATGCTACCGCCAAATGCAAAACCCACCTGTTTTACATGAAAGGGCATAGTAAGGGGAGTGAAAGTTATTTCATTTATTTGCTTTCCCGTCCACGATCACCGGCTTCTGTGCCGTTAACTTGATAATGGCAAATACCATAATTACAGTCGCGACCCATTGCACAGGTGATAATGTCTTGCCGTTCACAATGTAATCGAAGAAAATGGCCGACACCGGGAAAAACAATTCGCAGATGGTTGCCATTATTGCCCTTATCCTAACCAGTCCATAATAGTACAGGAATATTGCACCCGTACCCGTGGTGGCCGCAATGATGATAAAGTAAAGAAGGTTCTCTCCAGTTACCAGGTTGAAATTGTTAAAAGTCCCCATGAAAAGGACAATAATAAGCATTATAAGAGAGGTGAACCCGTAACGGAAAAAAGTTCCCGTTGTGAAAGAGAATTTCCCCAAAACTTTCTTGCTCAATACGGTGGATACCCCGAACGAAAAGGCCGCCAAAAGCGCATAGACTGCTGCATAAACCGTGTTGGAATCCGTTTTCATATCCGGCAGGTGAAACCCGAAAGTGAGGAAATAACTGGCAAAAACAGCCAGCCCCGCCCATATTAAAAACCGCTTCCTGATTTTTTCCTTCAAAAGGACAGCGGCGAGCGACATGGCAAAAACAGGCTGGAGTTTTTGCAACAATACAACGATGCTGAGCGATTGGAAGTTCACAAGAAATAGGGCCTTCACAATGGCCATGGTCCCCAATGCCCCACCAAACAGGGCTACAAGCGAGAATGTGACAAAATCACCTTTTGTGAATTCCTTTAAAAGGGCATACCTTTTATAGAAAAAGAAATTCATGATAAGAAAAGGGAAAAGGTGAAGCACAAAAACCACAAAACCCACATCGAGGTTATACAGCCTCGGGGTGAAAACCACCCCGTCGAGCCCCCATAATGTGGAAGCAATAATTACCGCTGCCGCACCTATTGTCTTTTGGTTTTTCTTCATTTGGGGTTTACAGTCTGTTTCCCGTTTTGAGGGCAAAGGTATTACTTATTATTCTAAGAAATGGCAAAGTCGGCTCCTGACTTTATTTCGAATGCCGGCGAATCCTATCTGGTTTTTTTATATATTTGAAAGCTGGAATCGTTGACCACCAAAACCGATAAAAAAAGCGACGAACATGGATTTCGAAAAAGGCTATATCTATCACATTTACAACCAGGGAAACAATCGCCAAAGGATTTTCTTTAAGCGCGACAACTATTTGTTTTTCCTGAAGAAAATCAAAACGTTTGTAATGCCCTACGCCGATATATTTGCCTGGTGCCTTATGCCCAACCATTTTCATTTGATGGTGCTGGTTCGGGAGCTTGAATTGGGCGGTTCAATTCAGGGCTTGAATCCAAGTCAAAAAACCGTTGGCCATATAACTGACGGCGTGGCTCGAAGCCACACCGTCAGTAGTAAGGGAAGGACAATAAACGATTCCATAGGCATAATGCTCCGTTCGTACACCCAGGCAATAAACAAACAAAACCATACTACGGGAAAACTGATACGGGAGAAGACCAAGGCCGAATGTGTGAATTGTTATTCAGGTATCACACCATCCTTTATTGCAAAAAACATCGTATCGAAATACAATGACAAGAACCCGGAGCAGCAATATCCGCAGATTTGTTTTGATTATATCCATCAAAACCCGGTAAAGGCAGGGTTTGTGAAAAATGCTGTTGACTGGGAATTTTCTTCGGCCAAGGACTATTCCGGGTTGCGGAACGGGAAATTGATAAATAGGGAAGTTGCAGCAAAATATGTTGCTGTTTAACCTAAATCACCTTCCCCCTCACAAATTCCTTTTCCCTGTCGAAAAGGTAGCGGTAGGTGATATGGGTTTTCCTTACTTTTCCACCAATTTGCTTAACAAGTTTGATCATTTTTGGGTTGAATTCCCCAATCCAGTTCATCTCTAAGTCGGTATAATTAATCCCTCCTTTTCTAACTTCATCCTCAAAAAAAACAATCATCCCTTCCGCAACACCTTTTCCCTGGAATTCAGGGACCACACCGAAAATGAGGCCGATGGCCCGTGTGCATACCTTCATCACTTTTAATTGGAACATCAACCTGAGTTTGTTGAAGAAATGGAATTTGCCATTGAAGTTGCGGATGATTTGGTAGAGGTCGGGCATCATGATAAAGAATGCAATGGGTTTGTCTTCATAATATCCAAAGATGATCAGTTTTGGATCGATTACTTTTTTCATTGCATTGAACATCGCCTTGGCCTGCGCTTTTCGCATCATGCTCACTCCCGGGAACTTTGCCCATGCCGCATTAAATATTTTCAAGAAATCCGATGCCGATCTTTCCGGGTTTTTTGTGTCGTGGTTGCGGAAAGTGTATTTTGCTTCCCTGCTCAATCGTATGGCTTTTTCATAGATTACCGGATGCAGTTTCCCAGGTATAAATGGTATATGGAATGTGTATTGCTTGAAAAAATCCCGGAACCCATAGCTTTCAAATAGGTTGTTGTAATATTTGTGGTTGAAGGGCATTTTGTAAACCGGTTCATAAAACCCCTCATAGAGGCAACCCCAGAAGTGGTCGCGGGGCCCAAAATTTATGGGGCCGTCCATGGCTTCCATCCCTTTTTTCACCAACCATTTTTTTGCAGCATTAAATAGGGTGTTTGCGGCCTGTTGATTGTTAACACAGTCGAAAAAACCACATCCACCGGTCGGTTGATCGTTTTTATGTGCCGATCTCTCATCATAAAATGCAGCAATCCTTCCAACAACTTTGGAATCTTTGTCCGTTAATATCCAACGGACAGCCTTTCCTTTCTTGAAGAGTTTGTTCTTTTTGGGGTCAAAAACTTTTTCGATATCCCCATCCAGTGGGCGGATCCAATTGGTTTTTCCCTTATAGAGAGTGGCCGGAAAATCAAGGAAACGTTTTATGTCTTTTTTCCTTTTGACCTCTTTTAGTGCGAAATTATTTTCCATAGTGATTGTAGTTCCCGAAGTTCCGCAAATATAGAAATAAATATTTATCAAGGGCAAAACAGTAACCTGGGAAATAATGAAACACGAAAACCAGGACTACACTTGTTAGTGATGGGTTCATTAATTACTTACTTTTGCAGCAACATTTCCACTAAAATGATTTGTATGAAAAAACATGTACTTTTATTTTTCGCCATTATCTTTCTTTTTGCCATTGAAAATATCCAGGCACAATATACTGCCGACACGCTTCCGTCAAATTACAAAAGGAATATCGTAAAATGGAACATGACCCCATTCATGTTGTGGAGCTATAAAAACATCAACTTTTCGTATGAAAGGATATTGACCCCTAAACGTTCTTTTTCGGTGAATGCGGGTTACTTTGAACTGCCATCTTCCGGGATTTACGATAGCCTGAATATTAAGAGTGCAAATAAAAGGTTTGGTTATTCTGTCTCAGGGGATTATCGTTTCTACATGAAAGGCCGGAATGTCAGTCCGGCCCCTGACGGTATTTATTGGGGCGTTTATGGCTCTTTTCACCATTATGAATTTTCAAATAATATTGAAGTAATCAATAGTCCAACGGTTCAGGGTGAACTAATGCTTGACGGGAAGCTTAATATCCTTAGTGTCGGGGCAGAGTTGGGATACCAGTTCGTGATAAAAGAAAAGCTGACCATTGACCTGATATTCATGGGGCCTTCTATTTCCATGTACAATTATCAACTGGGTTTACAGAGCGACTTGACCACAGAAGAAGAAGACGAATACCTTCAAGGGGTACAGGATGTTTTGTATGGGCTTATTCCGGGTCTTGAAAAACTCGTGGATGAAAAACTGATCGATGAAAATGGCGCCTCCACAAGTTTTGGTTTTGGCTTAAGGTATATGGTGCAGATTGGCTATAGGTTTTAGTTTTCATCATCCGACATTGGACAATAGAGATCCGACACATCCTTTCTTTTTTCATCAATTATTAACAATCCATTTTCAACAAAGTTTTGTTTTTTACTTTTGCGCCAAAATTAATACTCCGTTAATTGGGTTTCATGAAAATAGTTGCTGATAGTAAAATCCCTTTTTTGGAAAATGTGTTTGGCCCAGGGGTGGAAATGGCCTTTCTTCAGGGAAATCAAATTACAAAGAAAGATTTGCTTGATGCCGATGCACTTATTACCCGTTCCATAACAAAATGCAGTGCTGCCCTTCTTGAAAACACGAAAATCAAATTTATTGCAACGGCCACCATCGGCGACGACCATATTGACAAGGTATTTTGTGAAAAAAACAACATACATTGGGCAAATGCGGCAGGGTGCAATTCAGTTGCCGTGGGACAATATGTGTTGGCCGCAATATTGAATTTTGCAATCGGGAAAAAGCTTTCCCTGGATGGATTGGTAATCGGGATTGTTGGCGTTGGCCATATTGGTTCCCGAATTGAGGAAAGTGCAAAGGCCCTCGGTCTGAAGGTTTTGTTGAGCGACCCACCGAGGGAAGAAGTGGAAGGAAGGCCGGGTTTTTTACCATTGGACAGACTTCAAGAGGAAGCCGATATAATTACCTTCCATGTCCCTTTAACAAAGAGCGGAAAACACAGGACATTCCACGTTGCCGATAAGCCCTTTTTTGAAAAAGTGAAAAAACCCATTTTGATCATTAATACATCAAGGGGGGAAGTGGTGGACACAAAAGCATTGAAAAATGCAATAAGCGATCAAACAATAAAACATTCGGTTATTGATGTTTGGGAAAACGAACCGGAAATCGACAATGAACTTTTGCGGGTTGTTGACATTGCAACCCCGCATATTGCCGGATATTCCATCGAAGGGAAAGCAACCGGAACGGCGATGGCGGTGAAGGCCATTAGCAGGTTTTTTAATTTAGGCCTGGATAACTGGTATCCCGAAATAAAACCCCCGGAACAAAATATTATTTCAATTGATTGTTTAGGGAAAAATAATTTGGAAATAATCCATGAAATGATATTGGCAACTTATAATATTGAAAAAGATGATAAGGGATTTCGGGCTTCCGTTCGGGAATTTGAATCGTTGCGGGGAAATTATCCCTTTCGCCATGAATTTGGGGCATACCTTTTTAAAATGAATAATTGCAATAAAAAAATAATAGGATTCGTAAATAAACTAGGGTTTAAAACAATAATCAAATGAACAAAACAATCGCAAACAAAGCAGCCGACAATATCCGTGTACTGACCGTGGCCATGGTCGAAAAATCAAGATCGGGGCATCCCGGAGGGGCAATGGGCGGTGCCGATTATATCAATATCCTCTATTCGGAGTTTCTGGATTTTGACCCAAATGATATGGCAAACCCATTGCGCGACAGGTTTTTCCTCGACCCTGGACATATGTCGCCCATGTTGTATTCCATGCTTGCAATGGTGGGCACATACTCGCTTGAGGATTTGAAAAACTTCCGGCAATGGCAAAGCATTACGCCCGGCCATCCCGAGTTGGATGTAAAGCGGGGTGTCGAAAACACTTCCGGGCCGCTTGGTCAGGGACATGCAATGGCCGTGGGTGCTGCCATAGCCGAGCGGCTCCTGGTTGCCCGTTTTGGCGGTTTTTTGGAACATAAAACATATGCCTTTGTTTCGGATGGGGGAGTGCAGGAAGAGATTTCCCAGGGAGCGGGACGGATTGCCGGACATTTGGGCTTGAACAACCTTATCCTGTTTTTTGATTCGAATGATGTGCAGCTTTCCACAAAAGTGGAGGAGGTAAGCAGTGAAGATACTGCAGCAAAATACCGTGCCTGGGGCTGGAAAGTGATGACCATTGATGGAAATGATGAAGATGAAATCCGGGGTGCATTGATGAAGGCAAACCAGGAAAGAGACAAACCGGTTTTGATTATTGGTAAAACCATAATGGGGAAAGGGCTTAGGACCGAAGATGATAAATCATTTGAAGGGATGGTCTCAACACACGGCCAACCCGTGAGCAATGCAGGCGCATCAGTTATAAAGTCGATTCAAAACCTGGGGGGAAACCCGGACGATCCATTTGAAATATTTCCCGAAGTCGGGGAGTATTACACGGAAGTGCTGAAAAAGAAAGCTGCTGTAATGGCGGAAAAGAAAGCCCGTTACGTAGAATGGAAAAACGAAAACCCTGAATTGGCAGAAAAATATGAAGCAATCCTGGCAGGTAAAACCCCTCCCATCGACTTTAGTAAAATCCCCATCAAGGCGAATAGTGCCACAAGGTCGGCTTCGAGTGTGGTATTGTCTGAATTCTCTGGTTTGATAGAAAATATGGTGGTTATCTCTGCCGACCTTTCCAACAGCGACAAAACTGAAGGATTCCTGAAAAACACCCAACCCATTGTCCGTGGTGATTTTAGCGGGGCATTCTTAAATGCCGGCGTTTCGGAACTTACAATGGCAGCCATGGCAAATGGAATGGCGCTGCACAATATCGTCCCCGTCTGTGGGACTTTCTTTGTTTTTTCCGATTACATGAAACCGGCAGTGCGTATGGCCGCATTGATGGGTCTTCCCGTAAAATATGTATGGACACATGATTCGTTCAGGGTAGGGGAGGATGGCCCCACACATCAACCTGTTGAACAGGAAGCGCAAATCCGGTTGATGGAAAAGCTAAAAAACCATTCGGGAAACAACAGCCTGATGGCATTGCGCCCGGCCGATGCCAACGAAACACTGGTGGCCTGGGAAATGGCCTTGGACAATAAAACCACACCAACGGCCTTAATCTTGTCGAGACAGAATATCGTGGATATTCCAACAAAATCAGGAAACCGTTTTGATGATGCACTGCAATCGAAGAAAGGGGCTTATATTGCACAGGAAGCAAAAGGGAAAATGGATGTGGTACTTGTTGCCAGCGGCTCAGAAGTTGCAACCTTAATTGAAGCGGCTGGTATTCTTCAAAAGGAAAATGGAATAAATTCACGTGTTGTTTCGGTCATTTCCGAAGGGGTTTTCCGTTCACAGGATGAAGCTTATCAAAAAATAGTAATCCCGGAAGGTGTTCCAGTTGTTGGTCTCACAGCGGGATTGTCCGTTACCCTTGAAGGGCTTGTGGGCGCAAATGGAAACGTAATCGGTATGGATCATTTTGGGTATTCTGCTCCTTATTCTGTTTTGGATGAAAAATTTGGTTTCTTGGGAAAAGATGTTGCAATGAAGGTGCTGGGTTTTATGGGAAAATAAAAATGCGCAATCTTTGCTATTTAATTAAAATGTATATCTTTGCACCGCTTTTTGAGCGATATTTATAACCTTCGGGTTGATTAATATACAGGAATTACGAGTTGAGGGGGCTTTAGTCCCCTCTTTTATTAGGGTTTATGATCAATAAAAAAGACATCGAACGTATTGTGAACGATTTTCTTGGGGAAGGGGACAAATTCCTTGTTGAAGTAAGCATCAACCATAAAAACTCAATCAATGTGTTGGTGGATGGCGATGAAGGAATGCCCATAAGCGAGTGCGTGAAAGTGAGCAGGGAAATCGAATCAAGGTACGACCGGGATGAGGAGGACTATGAACTCAGGGTTTCTTCGCCCGGGCTCGACAGGCCGTTTAAATTGTTAAGGCAGTATAAAAAATATGTCGGTAAGGAAATTGAGGTGCTTGCAAAAGACGATGAAAAGAAAGCAGGTGTTTTAAAATCATTGACCGATAAAGAAATAGAACTTGAGATGTCAGTTGGGAAAAAGAAAAAGGAAAAAGTGTTCATGACTATTCCTTTTGATAGGATATTGGAAGCAAAGCCTGTAATCTCGTTTAAGAAATAAATAGAAAAAAACAACAGAATAATTTTAAAATGGAAAACATCAATTTGGTCGAAACTTTTTCGGAATTCAAGGAATTCAAGAATATCGAAAGGGAAACAATGATGCGCATACTTGAAGATATTTTTAAAAGTTTGCTAGAGAAGAAATACGGGACTTCAGAAAATATCGACATCATTGTGAATATTGATAAAGGTGACCTCGAAATCTGGAGGTTCAGGGATATTGTCGAGGATGATGAACTGGAAGATGAAGGAACTCAGATTGCCTATTCGGAAGCCATTAAAATAGAGCCTGATTTTGAAGTTGGGGAAGAGGTTTCGGAGGAAATAAAGTTGGGCGATTTTGGAAGAAGGGAAATATTGTCCATTCGTCAAAACCTGATTTCGAAAATCCAGGAATTTGAAAAGGACAATGTTTATAAAAAATACAAAGAAAAAGTAGGGGACATCGTTACCGGGGAAGTTTATCAGATTTGGAAAAAAGAAATACTGATCCTTGACGATGAAGGCATTGAATTGATCCTCCCGAAAACAGAACAAATCCCATCCGATTTTTACAGAAAAGGTGAAACCATACGGGCGGTTGTTGCCCGGGTCGATATGAGGAACAATTCACCGGCCGTAATCTTATCAAGGACTTCCCCTATTTTCCTCGACAGGCTTTTTGAAGCAGAAGTGCCCGAGGTTTATGATGGATTGATCACCATTAAAAATATTGTGAGGATACCCGGTGAAAGGGCAAAAATTGCCGTTGAATCCTATGACGACAGAATTGATCCGGTTGGGGCATGTGTTGGGATGAAAGGATCACGTATCCACGGGATTGTGCGCGAATTGAAAAATGAAAATATTGATGTAATCAATTATACAACAAATTCTTCTTTATATATATCAAGGGCTTTAAGTCCGGCAAAGATTACTTCCATCAAAATCCTTGAAGAGGAAAAGAGGGCGGAAGTTTATTTGAAGCCCGATCAGGTTTCGCTCGCCATCGGGAAAGGTGGTTTTAATATCAAGCTTGCCGGAAAACTTACGGGTTATGAAATTGATGTGTTCCGCGAAGCGGTTGAGGAAGCCGAGGATGTTGATTTGCTCGAATTTGCTGATGAAATTGATCAGTGGATCATTGATGCACTAAAAGCCATTGGTTGTGATACGGCCAAAAGTGTATTGGAAATTGGATTTGATGACTTGGTAAAACGAACTGACCTTGAGGATGAGACAATCAAAGAGGTGTTGAGGATTTTTAAAGAGGAATTTGAATAGGGACATCTTTAATCAGAATACAATTTATTTAGTAATTTATACAGGACTAACTTTTTAGTTTTTTTATGGCAAACGGTAAACCAATAAGGCTGAGTAAAGCGGCAAGGGA
>JAADJA010000031.1 GCA_013151015.1 Chlorobiota bacterium | reverse complement strand
AAACTTTGTGTAAGATAATCCGGTAAATAATTCCCTCGCAATTTTAAAAACAAATATCAGCAACCAGAAAACCAATGCGGCAAGCAACATATCTTTGGAGGAAACATAGACAGAAACCGCAATTACCGGGAAAAGCAACAGGCCGGAAACCAAATTAAAAACAAAATTCGTGAGCATGAAATCCTGAAGGATCAATTCATTTTTAAAAGTGACCCCGATAAAATGAACGGTGATATTTTTCACAAACCATAAAATCAATACTATCAGCAGGATAATCGCAAAGAGCTTAAAACCAGTATATCCCTCCAAATAAAAATCGGAGAAATTGGTAAGCAACAAATACACCAGCATTGAAAACGAAACGAGGTAAACCACAAAAAGCGGAATGGCGACCCGCTCCCTAAAAACACTCCCTTCCCTCATCATTTGATATAAATACCTTGAGGCAACAAATGATTTCACAATCTGATAAAGCCTAACCCTGTAATTTATCCGGGTCCAGGCAAGCAAGCCCAAAAGGAGGATAAAGTGAACGCTGATCCAGTCGATATTTACATAATGATGTTCGAGGGGCTCTTTTCCCTGACGTTCCAAAGTGTGTGAGTGAAAAACAGACCGGACAGCCTGTTGGGTTTTGGGCACTTCCAAAACACCTGAATCCGGGCCAACCGAATCAACAGAAAAAGCAGAACCGGCAACACCAGATAAATCAACCGGTAATTGATTATCCACCGAATCGAAATTGGTTCCACTCAAAGGCCGAAGCCCCGTATTTTCAATTGAATCTTGCTGTAGCACCTGAATTTAAATGATTTGTTTTTGTCGTATGTAAATTTAGTATAAATAACAAAATTAGTCTTTTTTCTTAGGAAATTGCCCTATTTTTGTCCCGATAGCAAATTACTAACAAAAACAAACAAGCATGTTTAATTTTATAATTTTTGGCCCCCCCGGATCCGGGAAAGGTACTCAATCTATAAAAATAGCAGAAAAATATAATCTTGCCCACATCTCCACCGGGGATATTTTCAGGAAAAATATCAGGGAAAAAACGGAGCTGGGCCATAAAGTAAAAAGCATAATAGAAAGTGGGGAATTGGTCCCCGACGAACTTTTGATCGATATACTGGAGGATGCCATGAACCAAGATGCAAATGTGAAAGGGTTTGTATTCGATGGTTTCCCAAGGACATGCCAGCAGGCCACCGATTTTGACGATCTCTTGAACAAGAGAAACGAAAAAGTATCACTGGTCCTTGCACTGGACGTGGATGACAATGAGATAATCGGACGACTTTTGAAAAGGGCCGAAATGGAAGGGCGTCCCGATGACACCAAGGAAGTTATCGAAAACAGGCTAAGTGTTTACAATAAACAAACACAACCGCTGATCAAGTTTTATACAAAACAAAATAAATTCACCTCTGTTAGTGGTATAGGAAGTGTTGAAGACATATTCAATAGCATCTGTGCTGTAATCGATTCAATTAAACCATTCAAAAAATAAAAGCATTCACCATGAGAAAATTAATAATTGCAGTTGCGATAGTCGCATTTGGCATAACGGGGTTTAGCCAACAAGTAAATGATTACATGGAAGTAAGAAGGGCCGCACTCAAAACAGAAAAGAAAGCACTGATCGCCGATGTAATGGAATTGTCAAAGGAAGAGAGCGAGCCGTTTTGGGCTTTGTACAACGAGTACCAGGGAAAACTTTATACCGTGAACACAAAGTATTTAAAAATTGTAAACGACTTTTCGGACAATTTTGAAACCATGACCGAGGAAATGGCAAAAGACTTAATGACAAGGTCTTTCGCTTATGAGAGCGAAATTTTGAAATTAAAGAAAAACTACAATGCCAAGTTCTTGAAAATTTTATCGGCCCGAAAAACACTGATGTATTTCCAGACTGAGAACAAAATAAGTGATTTGATCCATTATGAAGTGGCACAGATGATCCCATTGTTGGATGCAGGTGACGTTAAAAAAGAACCTAAGAAAAAGAAATAAACAGAAATAGTTTGTTTTTGAAAAGTGCAACATCCGTTGCGCTTTTTTTATGCAATTCTCACAAATACAATAATTCACCAATCCTCCCAAAAACCTCGGTTGCCTTTCCCTGGAGAAATATATCCGTAATCGAATTTGTAAAATGCGACTCCTTAATATTTACTTCAATGATGATGGCCCCGGAATTTTTTGCCGCAACGGGAATTTCATTGGCCGGATACACCTCTGCATTCGTACCAACAATAATAAACACATCCGATTTTTCGGCTTCGGCAAATGAACGGCTTTTTGCAAATTGCGGGATGGGCTCATTAAAAAACACTATGTCGGGTTTCAATATCCCTTTGCAAACAAAGCAGGTAGGGGGTAAAAAGTCAAAATCCGCAAAATTGATATGATATTCCGATTGGCACTCAGTACAAACCAATTGTTTGTGCGTCCCGTGCAATTCATAAACATATCGGCTTCCTGCTTCCTGGTGCAAACTGTCGATATTTTGGGTGATAACGGATTCCACAAAACCCCGTTCGCACATTTTAGCGATTACCTGATGTGCCAGGTTGGGCTTTGCATCTTGTAGCATATCATAAAACACCTCCTTGATCTTCATCCAGGAAGCAAGTGGCTTTTTCTTGAAATATTCGATTTCCAGGAAAATGGGGTCATATTTCTCCCACAGCCCATCCCTGCCGCGAAAGGGTGGAATTCCGCTTTCCACGGAAATCCCGGCTCCGGTAAAAGCCACTGCATATTTGGCTTTGCGGATCAGTTCGGCCGCTTCCTTTACTTTTTCATTATCCATTAAGAAAAATACTACATATCCTTGCTGACCGAAACCGTACCGTCACCATTGAAATGGATCTTGAACCCCAGCTTCCTGAAAACAGCGATCATTGCTTTGTTGTCTTGTGTGGTTTCTGCGGCCAGCCTTTTGATCCCGGCCATTTTTGCAATCTCGATGCAATATTCGGTCAGGATAAAACCCAATTCCTTTTTCTGCCATTCATCGGTAATCAACACGGCATATTCGGCCATTTCGATATCCGGGTCGGCGATCAACCTTCCCACACCGATCAGCTTTTTCCGACCTTCAAAATCAATTTCGGCCACGATGCCCATTTCACGGGTATAATCAATATAACAAAACTGCGTGGCCACTTCGTGGGAATTAAAATGGAAATCGTACCTAAAACGAGAATAGATAGATTCCTTGGAACAGCTTCCCAACATTTCCAACCAAAGCGGTTCATCCTCGGGTTTTATTGGGCGCAGCAAAACAGGCACATCGCCCTTGAGCTTTGCCGGCTTTATCAACCTTTCGGGATATGGGCGCAACAACAGATGGGAGAAATAACCCAAATCTTTCCCGATGGCATCACGGTCAACCACAATCCTTGCATCCAGGGCGATCACGTCCTCCGCTGTAACGATTAGGGGATTAATGTCCAATTCCTCGATCTCGGGATAATCGGCAGCCATGTATGATAGCCGTATCATTACCTCAATGAGTTTTTCGATGTTCTTGGGCTTGCTCCCCCGATAACCGGTAAGCAAAGGATAAATTTTCAAGGACTGAATCATTTGCATGGCAAGCTTTTCGTTCAAAGGTGGAAATTCCAGACGTTTGTCATTGAGAAGTTCCGCACTTGTCCCGCCCATTCCTATCAGCATCACCGTTCCAAACAATTTATCCTTTTTAAAACCCATTATCAATTCAACGGAATCCCTGGTCTCGATCATTTTCTGGACACTCACCCCATCAATACAGGCTTTGGGGAGTTTTTCGGAAACACTTTTGAGCATGTTCCGAAAAGTGGCCCGTACCATCTCTTCGCTTTTCACGTCAAGGGCAACACCTCCCACATCCGATTTGTGGGTAATATCAGGCGATTGCACCTTCAGTACAACGGGGAATCCTTTTTCTTTGGCAAACTTCACGGCTTCATCCTCATCCTTTGCCAGAACTGGTCGGGTAGTTGGTATTCCATAATCACAAATAAGCAGTTTCGAATCCTTTTCCGAAAGGATATCAGCCTTCGGAAAAACATCTTCGAGGTATTTTTTCCGTAAATTTTCCCTGTCGTAACTAAATGAAACCGGGACTTCGCGAGGTGTTTCGTACAACAGTTCCAGATTTCGGGAATAACGCGACAAAGTCATAAACGCACGGATTGCCTGTTCGGGCGTGGAATAGGCCGCAATACCGGCATTGGTAAGCACCTCGATTCCATCGCGCATACTCACGCCACCCACCCAGGCAGCCATAATTAGTTTGGAGGTTTTATTGGTGAGGTTGCTAATGGCCACAGCTGTTTGCGTGGGTTTGGTCATGGCCTGCGGTGTGAGGATAACCAGAACGGCATCCACATTTTCATCCTCAAGCACTATTTCGGTAGCCTTCGCACAACGCTCAGGAGTTGCATCCCCGATCACGTCCACCGGGTTCCCGTGCGACCAGTAATCAGGCAACACCCCGTTCAATTTCTGGATTGTTGTATCGGTAAGGTGCACCAATTTACCGCCCATCGAAATCAGGTTATCGGTTGCCATTACGCCCGGCCCGCCCGCATTGGTCACCACCGCAAGACCGGAGCCCCTGGGAACCCGCCTGCGGCCAATCAAATCAGTAAAATCAAAAATATTCCCAATATCATACACCCTGGCCAATCCTGCACGACGGAAAACAGCATCATAAATGGAATCTTCCGAGGCAAGGGCGCCGGTATGTGAAGCTGCTGCTTCTGCCGATTCGGGAAAGCGGCCTGATTTATAAACGATAATGGGCTTTTTCCGGGCAAAGGCACGCGCCGCCGACATGAACATACGTGTATTGGTCAACGATTCCACATAAAGGATAATGGATTTGGTATTGGGGTCCTGGCCGAAATAATCAATCAGGTCACCAAAATTCACATCCATTGAATTCCCGATGGAAACAAAATAGGAAAAGCCGATCTTGGTTTCTTTTGCCCAATCAAGAATCGATGTGCACAAAGCCCCCGATTGGGAAATGAAAGCAACGTGCCCTTTTTTAGGCATCCCTTCTGCAAAGCTTGCATTCAGTTTCAATCCGGGAACGATTACACCAAGGCAGTTAGGGCCTATCACCCGCATATCCGGGAATTGCGATAATTTCTCATGAACTTTTCCCTCCAACAGTTTGCCTTCCTCCCCCACTTCCTTAAACCCTGCCGACATAATAATAATGCCATTGATACCCGCTTCTCCACATTCGGTAACAAGTTGTGGGACCATCTTGGCCGCCGTCATGATAATGGCCAGATCCGGGGTTTTGGGAAGCGATTTCACATCGGGGTAACAAGGAACGCCCATCACGGCTTCCCGTTTAGGGTTGATGGGGTAAACAACTCCGTTGAACCCGCCACCGATCAGGTTTTTCAGGGTAATGCCACCCACACTGTTGGGGTCATTGGAAACACCAAGCAATGCAATTCGCTTCGGGCGGAATATGGAATCAAGTTTTCTTATTGGCATTTTGATTTGTTTTAAAGATTTACACCAGCCTTTCACTTGACTCTTCCAGGTCTTGCAGACGCTGGAAGGTCACCAGGTCTTGCAGACGCTGGAAGGTCACCAGGTCTTGCAGACGCTGGAAGGTCACCAGGTCTTGCAGATGCTGGAAGGTCAAAGAAAGACAGTTGTTAATTCGTTCACAAATTTAGGAAACAAAAGGATGGTATTCTATTATAAAAACAAAAAAAACCCAGCAGGAAACCCTACCAGGTTTAATAATCATTTTAGAACATCGGCCAATCCTTATTTTGGTTCTCCAATAGGTAAAACCATTTTCCCCCTTGATTCGTTGACTACTTCTGCCATGGCAAGGTATATTGCCGATAAACCACAAAAAATGCCCTCGAACCCGGCAATTTTTCCAATAATTGCGGAACCGCTCCAATCTTTAATGGCAAGCAGGAAAAAAAGTATCCACAGAGTGAAAAACACTACCTGTAAAGCACGGTTCTTTCCAAAAGTAGCAAGCCACATCATAAAAGTGAACAATCCCCACATAAATAGGAACCAGCCCATGAAACCTGCCGGTGGTTTTGCCAACCATCCCAAACTTGGGAACACGATCAAACCAACAAGGGTCATCCAGAAAAACCCATAGGAAGTAAATGCGGTGGTCCCAAAAGTATTCCCTTTTTTAAATTCCATGACCCCGGCAATAACCTGGGCAATTCCACCATAAAACACACCCATGGCAAGGACCATTGATCCAAGCGGGAAAAAACCTGCATTGTGAATGTTCAGCAATACGGTTGTCATTCCAAATCCCATTAATCCAAGGGGAGCTGGATTTGATAATTTATTTTCCATTCTTTTAAGTTTTAAAGATTTATAAATAAGCCCCCGGAAATACCAGGGGCTTTCATGTTAATTAACGTTTAACTTCCACTTTGGCGCCGTCGATAATTTCTTCAACTACGCCCGGATCGAGCAATGTGGATGTATCCCCGAGGTTTGTGGCATCGCCTTCCCCGATCTTGCGCAGTATCCTTCGCATGATTTTCCCTGAACGGGTTTTTGGCAATCCACTAACGATCTGGATTTGATCGGGTTTGGCGATTGGCCCGATATATTTGGTGACCGTGTCCCTGATTTCCTTTTCGATTGTCCCCAATTCCTCATCGGAAAGCTCTTCGCATATTACGTAGGCATAAATCCCAGAACCTTTGATTTCGTGCGGATAACCAACAACTGCGGATTCATTTACTTTTGGATGCTGGTTGATGGCATCTTCCACCTCGGCAGTACCGATCCTGTGACCGGAAACATTGATTACATCGTCGATACGTCCAATGATCCTGTAATATCCTTCCTCATCGCGCTTGGCCCCGTCACCTGTGAGGTAAAGCCCTTTAAAGGTCGAGAAATAAGTTTGGTAACACCTTTTATGATCGCCATAGGTTGACCTCAACATTCCGGGCCATGGGAACTTGATACAGAGGATTCCTTCTACGCTATTTCCTTTCAATTCATTCCCTTCAGGATCGACCAAAATTGGCTGTACGCCCGGCAATGGCAATGTGGCCAAAGAAGGTTTGGTAGGCGTGATCCCTGCCAGGGGCGTAATCATGATACCACCTGTTTCCGTTTGCCACCATGTATCAACTATGGGACAACGACCTTCGCCAACAATATCGTGGTACCATCTCCAGGCTTCTTCGTTGATAGGTTCACCAACTGTACCGAGAACTTTTAATGAACTACGGTCATATTTTGTGACCATTTCATCACCAAATGGAACAAGGGCACGTATAGCCGTTGGAGCTGTATAGAACTGGTTTACTTTGTATTTTTCAACAATTTCCCAGAACCTTCCGGCATCGGGCCATGTAGGAACCCCCTCGAACATAACGGAAGTGGCACCTGTCAAAAGCGGGCCGTAAACAATATAGGAATGGCCCGTAACCCAACCAATATCGGCCGTGCACCACCAGGTATCGCCATCGCTGTACTGGAACACATTCTTGAATGTATATTCGGCATAAATCATATAACCGGCTGTTGTATGTACAACACCTTTGGGTTTTCCCGTTGAACCGGAAGTATATAGGATAAACAAGATGTCTTCGGAATCCATCACCTCAGCTTTGTTATCCGTTCCTACACCATCTATTAAATCGTGCCACCAGATATCCCGGCCTTCAACGAAATTGATCTTCTCGTTTGTCCTGTTCAGAACAATCACGTTCTCAACTGTCGGGCAATTTTCAACTGCTTCATCGACAATTGCTTTCAGTGGAATTGTTTTGGTTCCCCTGTATCCACCATCAGAAGTAATAACAACATTTGATGTTCCATCATTGATCCTATCGGCCAGGGCCGTTGCAGAGAAGCCGGCGAAAACGATGGAATGGATGGCCCCGATCCTTGCACAGGCAAGCATTGCAATTGCCAGTTCGGGAACCATGGGCAAGTAAAGTGTTACCCTGTCACCTTTTTTAACACCGATTTTCAACAAACCATTGGCAAACTCCTTCACTTTATCGAACAATTGACCGTAAGTCAATTTTATCTCTTTTTCTTTCGGATCGTTTGGCTCCCAGATAATGGCCACCTGATCTTTTCGCATGAACATATTCCGTTCAAAAATATTCTCGGTAATGTTCAGTTTTCCGTTTACAAACCAATTTACATCGGGAGCATCTTCCCCATCAAACCTCCAATCCAATACTTTGTCCCATTTTTTCTGCCAGAAATGGCTTTCTGCGATTTTTGCCCAAAAACCTTCAGGATCGGCAACACTCTCTTTGTACTTCTGCAGGTATTCTGCTAAACTTGTGATTTTATTTGTCATAACTATAATATTAATATGTTAATGAATTATTTGATTGTGTTCTATTTTAAAATAAAATTGGGTATGTAGAGATGTACGGCCATACCTCTCTACGTACCCATCAAAAGAAATAATAAACGCCGATCAAAAACCGGAAGTTCCCTATTTCCTTTGAATCGGTGATTACCCCTTTCGCATCACGGTTCAACATTCCTGTATCCTTATCAGTGGTTGCATACGCAGCAACCGTGTATTCAATTTCCGGTGCCACACGGAATTTACCGTTGTTGTAAATTACCCTTGGGGAAACCCTGTAAGAATAATCAATGGTCGATCCCCGGGAATAATTTGCCCCGACAATCGTATCATTCGCCCCCTGGTTTTTGGCATAGCCACCAAATAACCCAAATTGCCAGGTTTTGCCATTTGTATGGATATCAGTCCAAACAGACATAGTACTTACAGGGGAATACTCAATGTTTGTCAATTTTCCCGTTTTGTCATAAGTAAACCCGCTTTCGGCATAGCCTCCAATATTTACCATGCTATACATCATTTGCCCCTGGATTGCATACAGTTTTAAGGTAACGGGTTCTGATTTATACTTAAAGTAACCAAAGAAGCTTGTCCCGGAGACTTTCTCATTTGCCTTTATCTTTATTCCTTCAAAAGGCCCATCAGCCGTTGTTACGGAAAGCCTTGGCATAAGGGTTTTGTAATCTGCCCCGGCACCAATCAACAATTTTTCCCCCTTATATTCAAAACGCAAGTCCAATTGGGGGACACCTGCATTTGTAAGGTATCTCCAACTTGGGAGGGTCGGGCCGTTATCCACAAAATCAACCTGGTCCATAGCGGTACCGATCAAATTAAAATTGCCAAACTTTCTCGTGAACCTGATTTGAGGGTTGCGGGCAAAGGGCTGGAAGGGCGCGCCCGTATTAAAGGACACAGTACCGGGGAAACAAGAAGCCACGAACATGGGATGCCAGTACTGTCCGACAATGAGTTCCGATTTATCCCATTTGAGTTTCACAAATGCATGGCGCAACCTGAAACCGTTTATATCGGTGCCGATATTGCCAAAGAAAGCACCTTCGATCAGGCCGGAAGTTTTCGCGCCCCAAACGTCAGGGCCGGAAATCACACCCTTCAAACGGGTTTGTATGGAAAGGATGTTGAACCTGGAAACTGCATTGATATCGTCTCCATTAAAATCAAGATCTTCATTCCTCGGGTAAAGTAAAAAATGACCTTCCCTTGCGTCCCAGGTTTGCCTGGAATCGAAGAAAACATCGGTCTTTACAAATCCATGGAATTTAATCCCGAATTTTTTCCCATCTTGTGAAAACAAGATCAGGGGAAAAAGCAAACAAAAAAGTAAATGGGTTTTTTTCATAATTCGATTGTTTTTAAATTTGCCGTTTAAGCTGTTAAAGGATTAACAAAGACGGGCAAATTTAAAACAAATTTTCACTATTCAAAACCGCATTGTTAATTTATTCACAGTCTAAATAACACAATGCTAACAGTGGGATTTGAACATGACACATGTTGGCAAAAAAGCTGATTTAGGACTGTTTTATTTGAAGGAATGAAATAAGATTTCCATTTTTTTCATAAAGTAATTGAATAAAATCAGACATTTGCCCGCGATTTTTAAAACTTACAAACATGAAAGTATTTGTGCTCAATTGCGGGAGTTCCTCGCTGAAATACCAGCTTATCGAAATGCCGGAAAAGATCGTCCTTGCAAAAGGCCTTGTCGAAAAAATAGGCTTGGAAGGCTCTGCCGTTATCCATACAAAAGATGAAGGCGAAAAATTTACTTTTGAAAAAAAGATTGCCAACCATACCGAAGGGATAAAAACGGTTTTCGAAATCCTGACCAACGATGAAATTGGCAGCCTGACAAATGTCCATGAAATTAAAGCCGTTGGCCACCGGGTTGTACATGGCGGGGAAGATTTTAGTGGCAGTGTACGCATCAACGACAAAGTAATCGAAGCACTCGTTAAAAACATCGACCTTGCACCTTTGCACAACCCGCCTAACCTCGAAGGGATTTATGCCATCAACAAACTCTTGCCCGAAGTGGAACAGGTGGGTGTTTTTGATACCGCATTTCACCAGACCATGCCAGAACAGGCCTATCTATATGGCCTCCCCTACTCTCTTTACGAAAAGTATAAAATCCGCCGTTATGGCTTTCATGGAACCAGCCATAAATACGTTTCAAAAAGGGCCTGCGAATTCCTTGGCACCGATTACGAAAACTCAAAAATCATTACCTGTCACCTGGGGAACGGTTCTTCCATCGCGGCCATAAAAAATGGCGAATCGGTGGACACATCCATGGGACTTACTCCCAATGAAGGCCTCATTATGGGAAGCCGGACCGGCGATATTGATGCCGGGGCAATGCTATATATCCAATCGAAGGAAAAACTGGATTTGAACCAAACCAACACCTTGATAAACAAGAAAAGCGGTGTGTTGGGGATTTCAGGGATTTCGCCCGACATGCGTGAACTGGAGCAAGCTGCCGATAAAGGAAGCCATCGTGCCCAACTCGCATTGGATATGTTCCATTACCGGATCCGGAAATACATTGGCGCTTATGCCGCTGCCATGGGCGGTGTTGACATAATCGTATTAACGGGCGGGATAGGTGAAAATGCCGACCTCAGCCGTGCTGCCATCTGTGAAGGTTTTGAATACCTTGGGCTGGAATTCGACAATGGAAAAAACAAAGGTGTCCGGGGAAAAGAAACCATCATAAGCAAAGACGATTCGAAGGTTATCGCCGTAATTATCCCTACGGATGAGGAGATTGCAATTGCAGTGGATACGTTTGGGATTGTGGTGGGAAAATAAGTATTCTTCAACCCATCGCAAAGAAATTCCATGATGGCATTGGTATGTAATGAGCCATAAAGTATCATTTTGTCCTACATGCCATACAAGCCAAAATATCACTTTTGCACCACAATTTTCCCACTAAAAACTTTTCCATCAATTTCCACATGGTAAAAATAAATCCCGCTTTGCACTTCTCTTGTGTCCCAAACTGTTTTTTCTGCTTTTATTAATAATGTTTCCACTTGCTCCCCAAAAACATTTACTATATGAATTGTAACATTTTGGGGATATTCATTTAATTCAAACACCACATAATCCCTTGCCGGGTTTGGATAAACTTTTAATCCGGGTTTATGAAATTCGCCCACATCAACATTTGTGGTGACACCTTTAACCTCAAACACCCAAAAGTCCCTATCATAATAACCACCATGTGGTGTACAGGCTACATCAAACGAAGGCCCGTAATCGGTTTGGCCGGCAATTACAAAATTGTTGTCTGCTTTTTGTAGAAAACCAAAGTTTACCTGCTCATCCCATATCCCCCCAAAACATTGCTCCCAAATCAAATCCCCACTACTATTAAGTTTCACCACCCATATATCGGCTTCATACTCGCTTATTGTATGATTCCCGGTAACATCTCCATCTGTTGATCGCGTATAACCTGGAACAATAATATCTTCATTTTCAGTTACTATTAATTTATAAATAAACTCAGAGTTGGAACCTCCAAGGCATTCTTGCCAAATAATACTTCCAAAGAAGTCCACTTTTACTATCCAAATATCACCATCGTTTGAACTTGCATATCCACCAAATATATAACCGTCACTAACTTCTTCCAAGGCCGTTGCCCCGTCATGATCACTTCCACCGTAACAATGCTGCCATTCAATATTCAGTTCGGCATCTAACTTTACCAATATTGCTTCTGCTGCCCAGCTATGGGGTGTGCAAATGATATTGCCGCCATTCCCAATTGCAGAGGATCCCCCCACAAGAAAACCACCATCACTGGTTTGTATAATGGCCTGCCCAATATC
>JAADJA010000009.1 GCA_013151015.1 Chlorobiota bacterium | reverse complement strand
GTTTATCTAATAGATGAGATAGATAGGAGCATGCATCCAATTCTAACCAAAGGGATATTGGATTATTTTCTAAACCAATTAATTTTTTCAAAAGGACAGTTGATAGTTACAACCCATGAATCAAACTTACTCGATTTAGAAATGTTTAGAAAAGATGAAATTTGGTTTGTCGAGAAAAATCAATTTGGAAGTTCTAGTTTCTATTCATTACTTGAGTTTAAACCAAGAGCGGATAAGGATATTAAAAAAGGTTATCTTAATGGTAGGTTTGGTGCTATTCCTTTTTTATCTAACTCTAAAGATTTGAATTGGTAATGGGAAGGGTAAAAAGGGAGTTTAATAGACCAGAGAATAAAAGAAGTGCAAAGTTAATTGTCATTGCTACTGAAGGACGTAAAACTGAAAGGGTTTATTTTGAGGGGCTTGCAGAAAGTTTTGATTCGACCAAAGTTCATGTTGAGGTTATTGAAAAATTGGATAACAACTCTAGTCCTGAAAATGTTTTAGGACAATTGAACGCCTTTAAGGGTGAATATAATTTGGATGAGAACGATGAGTTATGGATGGTAATAGATAGGGTCTATCAATCTTGGGAAGCCGAAATAATACGATCTGTTGCACAGATTTGCCATCAAAAGAAGGGATATTTCTTAGCGGTAAGTAATCCTGCTTTTGAATTATGGCTTTTATTGCATTTTATTGATTGTACCAAATTATCAAAGTTAGTAAAAGAAGATTTATATAGAAATGCAAAAGTAAGCCGAAGTAAGACTTATTCGAAAAAAATGTTATCAGATCTATTAGGTGGGTTTAATGAAGCAAAATATAACGCATTTTTATTTGTTGAAAATGTTCAAGATGCAATTGATAATGCAATCAGGTTGGATTCAAACCCAAGAACAAGATGGCCAAATTATTTAGGGACCAGAGTTTATAAATTGGCTCAGAATATTTTGTCAAGTTCAATTAGCATTGTGCAATAATAAACAAGGAGACCGGAGTATTTATTTTTTCGTAAGCAAATATCTTTTTATGGAATCTACAAAAGATTACGTCCCCATTACAGCATGGGCCGAGGATGACCGGCCACGGGAAAAACTGACTTTGAAAGGAAAGATTGCATTGAGCGATGCCGAGCTCATTGCCATTTTGCTTGGTTCAGGCAGCCGCAACGAGTCGGCAGTCGATCTTGCCAAACGGATTCTGCACAGTGTGGACGGAAACCTCATTGAGCTCTCGAAAATGAACATCAAGGAGCTTTGCAAATTTAAAGGTATTGGCGAAGCCAAGGCGATTTCCATTATTGCGGCATTGGAACTTGGAAGGCGAAGGAGACAGGCAGAAGTCATTGTCAAAAAGAAAATTTCTGGCAGCAGGGATGCGTTTGAATATTTTCATGCGTTGATCGGTGATTCGTCCTATGAATCCTTTTACATACTTTTATTGCGCACCAATAATACGATTATCCGAAGCTATCTGGTCAGCGAAGGGGGCTTGGCAGGTACCGTTGTGGATGCAAAAAAGATTTTCAAGGCCGCCCTCGAAAACAATACCAGTTCCATAATACTGTGCCACAACCATCCTTCGGGGAACATCAAACCAAGCAAATCAGATGAAGACCTTACAAAGAAACTGGTGCAGGCCGGGAAAAATTTGGATATCCCCGTTGTTGACCATATTATTATAGGTGATGATAAATATTTTAGCTTTGCGGATGAAAGTTTGCTTTCCGTATAAATAAGTATGGATAAGGAAAGCCAGCAATACCTGAAAAACATAAAATTCAAAATATTTGTTCTCGGAATAATTATAGTTGGATGCCAGGAATTGCATGAAAGAAGAATTGTATCTGCTGAATCGGATTTTAATCTTATTAGGGATTTTGCTGATTTCCAGAAGAAAATGAATGGATTGGATACTATAATGTTTTGGATGGATTTATCGGGTTGTGCATATCATTATGGTGAAAGGCTTACAGTTACCAAATCAGAAGATTCCATTATTATTGTGAACGAATATATAGAGGGTTTGGATTCAGGTTCAAAATGGATAAATAAAAGTCGAACATTAGTTGCTGTTAATGATAGCATTTGGGATTTTGGAAATTTTTTAAGTAGGAATAGCAATAGGTTATCAATTGAGAATAAAGAATTCGGTACGCTTGTGATGTATTATAAATCGGATAAACTTCCCTTTTTTACTAATGGACTTGGTGACAAAAATAGGTTTATAGTGGATTATTATAAAACAATGTTCAGGGTTGATTCTATTTATAAGGATTATATCCTTCAGGAATTGGAAATAATTGAAGAGAAACCGTTTAAAAAGGAAAGTTTTTAGAATACACAGTATTTATGACTAAAGTAATAAGTATAGTCGGGGCAAGGCCCCAAATCGTCAAGGCTTCGGCAATAAGCAGGGCCTTCAGAACAAATTATCCCAATGAGGTTGAAGAGATAATTGTCCATACCGGCCAGCATTATGACAATAATATGTCGGATGTTTTTTTTAGGGAAATGGGGATTCCTTTACCGCATTACAACCTTCAAGCGGGTTCGCACGGACATGCAAAACAAACGGCAATAATCCTTGAAAGATCGGCAGAAATACTCTTGAAAGAAAAACCGGATTTTGTGGTTTTATATGGCGATACCAATTCCACATTGGCGGTTTCGTTGGCGGCCATCAAACTGCAAATCCCTATTGTGCACATCGAGGCGGGCTTGCGTTCCTTTAACAAGGCCATGCCAGAGGAGATCAACCGCATTGTTTGCGACCATGCTTCCTCCTTGCTTTTTACGCCCACCCGGACTGGACTGAACAATTTGATAAGGGAAGGTTTCAAACCCCATAACAATTCCCCGTGGACACCCGACAACCCGGGGATTTTCCATTGCGGGGACGTAATGTACGACAACAGCCTTTTCTTTGCCAGCGAGGCTGAAAAAAAATCGGATATCCTTACAAAAGCCAATGTTGATGCGAAAGGATTCATACTTGCCACTATCCATAGGGACAACAATACGGACCAACCGGAAAGGTTGAACGCCATTTTCCAGGGGATACTCGACATATCAGAACAAAGCGGGTTGGACGTGGTTTTGCCCCTTCACCCACGGACTTCCAAACTGTTAAAACAAAACTTAAAAACAGAACTTTTTTCCCAAACAACAAACAACCCGCTTATCCATATCCTGCCCCCGGTATCGTTTTTTGATATTTTACTGCTTGAAAAAAAATGCAGTTTGATAATGACCGATTCGGGGGGTGTGCAAAAGGAAGCTTTCTTTTTTCATAAACCCTGCATTATCTTAAGGAGTGAAACCGAATGGACGGAAATCGTCGAAAGTGGTTCGGCCATTGTTTGCGATGCCGACAGGGACCGGATAGTGGCAGCTTATGAACATTTCATGGGAATAGAGGAACTCCGGTTCCCCTCTGTCTTTGGGGATGGCGATGCCGCCGGTTTTATTTGTAGGGAGATTGTAAAGGAGGGAAAAATGCTTGGTTGAAATTAATTGCTAAGGACTAATTTTTATTTTGTCAAAAGAACTATATCCAATGATCGAATGCAAGAATGCCTGCCTGTTCGGCATACAATTATAAATTAGTAAATTATCCAGTATTGTCTTTTTCGCTAAATCCCTTATCTTAAAGCCTAGCAATAACGGTTTCGCAGCCTGTTACCTTTTGCCCCAATTCCACTTCGATCCTGGCATCGAGTGGCAGGAAAAGATCATAGCGGGATCCAAATTTGATAATACCCAGCTCATCGCCCTGTTCCACATAATTTCCTTCTTTGGCATAACAAACGATCCGGCGGGCAACCGTCCCGGCAATTTGCCTGAACATGATTTCTTTTTGGCCTTCTGTTTCCACCACCACGGTTGTACGTTCGTTTTCCTCGGAGGATTTTGGCTTGGATGCAATAAAATAGAAACCGGGGTTATGTTTATAATATTTTATTTCCCCCGAAACCGGGAACCAGTTCACATGTATATCGGTGGGCGACATAAAAACAGAAACCTGTCGGCGTTTTCCTTTGAAGTACTCCTTTTCTTCCACTTCCTCTATCACAACAACTTTTCCATCGGCACCACTTATAACAATATCCTTATCCGGGACAACTTCCCTTATGGGATCCCTGAAAAACCGGACAACGAAAAAATAAAAAACGATTCCGGTCAAATAAAGTAAAGAATGATAAATAGTTTGCTCGGGAAATATAATATTGAGTACGAGGACAATCGTAAGTAAAAGAAAAAGAACAAGAATAATTACGGGATAACCCTCTTTATGTATGCTAAACCTCATCTTATTTAATTACCAGGATTATAAAAACGAAAACAAAGGGAGCTGCAATTAGTAAACTATCCAACCTATCGAGAATACCACCATGTCCCGGCATTATATCACCTGAATCCTTGACACCCAGTCTTCGTTTGAACATGGACTCGATCAAGTCGCCAAAAGTACCAAAAATAATTAATACGGATGCGAATGCCAACCATGATGTTAATCCGAGCCATGGGAAGTAGATGGAAAATATCCATGCGGCAATCAAACTAAAGGCCGCGCCACCAATAGTTCCCTGCCAGGTTTTATTGGGTGAAATACTTTTAAACAGCTTGTGCCTTCCAAGCAACATTCCCGATAGGTAAGCGAAAGTGTCGTTTACCCAAATGATAACAAAAAATGCCAGGATCAAACCCTTATGGTAATTTTCGTCCCCATCAAGTTTCACAAAAAAGAAGTTCATCAATGAAAGGGGAAGCACTATGTAAACCAATGCAAGAATGGAGTAGCTGATATTTTGGATAGGGGTTTTAAGTTTCCCATATAATTCCACAATGAACAGCAGGAAAACCAATGGGACAATAATGACCAGGAATTTCAAGGGAGCATAACCAAACGAAAACAAAGTGACCAATCCGAAAGAAGCGATACCGATAAAATAGATAAGCGGCCCAGAAAGTTTGTTGCCGCCTTCTTTTGCCAATAACATAAATTCCCTAAGCGAAAGCACAAGAAACCCAAATAGCAAGAACGCAAAAGCCATGGGTCCCCAAAAAATGGAAACCAGGATAAGGATTACATAAATAGCACCTGAAAAGGCTCTTGTAAATAAGTTCTTCACTCGGTCGGATAAATTATTTAAGACTTTCCCGGGAAAACGTCAAAATTCCCCGGTCTTCAAAAAAACAGTGATATCCCGATTAACGAGAACTCTCAACAAAGTCGGAACCCGAAAGAAGTCAACCAAGTAATTTACGGAATCTATCCGTATAGACCTGATTTCTTTCGCTATAATCCCAACAAAGAACACTAATCTGTTTTGATGGCAAAATGCCTAAACTTCGTGGGCAGCAACAATTTCTTTTGCTTTTGCCTCATCTTTTTCATCCACAAACAACCTGATTTCGCCAACCGGGAACTCAGAGCCTTTTTGATTGAGCACAAAACTTTCGATACCATTTTCCGTGAGGAATTGCTGGATCATCTCGATTTTGTACATTTTTTCTGCTGTAAATACTTCTCTCAAATTATCTTCCATAACATTTGGTGTTTATTTTTCTTCGTCAATTAAAAATACATATAATTCCCTTGGGCCATGTGCGCCCATAACAAGTGTTTTTTCGATATCGGCCGTGCGGCTGGGCCCTGTGATAACAGAAATCATCGATGGCATATTGTCCTTGTATTTTTCCTTGATATTAACAAGTGCTTCCTTCAAATCAGGGACTATTTGCGATGACCGGGCAATTACTATATGATTTTCGGGATATACGTTCAACCTTCTCCCTGAGGTTTGCCTTGATGAGACCATGATACTCCCGAGCCGGGCAATCAAGGATTCACAATAGGTAATCCCTGCATCCATTTCCGTAAATTCCGATTCCATACTGGTAAAAGGAATGCCGGCATTGGCAAGGGTCTCTTTGATTTCCTGCTCGGTGCAAAAAACCTGCTTCCACTTTTTTTCGCCAATAAGGGAAACCAAATTCCCTTCAAGGTCTTTTTCGTCCTCGCAATAAATAAACTTGCCGCTCACCTTTGAAAACTCCGTGGCAAACGTAATGTCAAGGCTATCTTCAAAGTCTTTGTAAACAGACGAGTTTAGATCAAGGGACGGAAATGGGCTTTCTGAACGGTTAATTAAAGCATTCCTCAATTTTTTCAGGACTTTTTCCCTTGATGTTGTTTCTTCCATTTGGAAATTTATTTGGGTTTAATTCGCTTTGGGCTCTTCTTCAGTTACGGTTTCTTTCTTTTCAACCCCCTCATCCTCAACATTAACTGTTCCTTCTGGCAATATCTTTCTGGAATTCTTCTTCTTCTTTTTCCCATTTGCAATTATCAGTTTCATTTCATCTTCAGCTTCTTTTTCTACTCTTTTTCTTTCCTCTTCAAAAGGTCGTTGGCCGAAAATGACTTCCAGGTCTTCCTTAAAAATGACTTCCTTTTCAAGAAGGGCTTTTCCCAGTTTATCGATTTTTTCTTTGTTGTCCTTCACAATTTGAACTGCCCGTTGGTAAGCCTTTTCCACTAATTTGCTTATCTCTTCATCAATTATTTGTGCGGTTTTTTCGCTGTAAGGTTTGTGAAATGAGTATTCCTGTTGGCCAGTGGAATCATAAAAAGAGATATTCCCAATTTTTTTGTTCAGGCCAAAATACACCACCATATTAAAGGCTTGTTTCGTGGCTTTTTCCAAGTCGTTCAGTGCCCCTGTTGAAATTTTCCCGAAGTTGACTTCTTCTGAAGCCCTTCCGCCCATGGTGGCGGTAAGTTCGTCGAACATTTGATCAAAGGTGGTGATTTGCCTTTCTTCGGGCAAATACCAGGCAGCACCAAGGGCTTTTCCCCTCGGAACAATCGTAACCTTTACCAGTGGGTGGGCATGTTCGGTCATCCAACCCACAGCGGCATGGCCGGCTTCGTGATATGCAATTACTTTTTTCTCGCTTGCAGAAATGATTTTGCTCCGTTTTTCAAGTCCACCGATAATCCGGTCAATGGCATCCATGAAATCCTGTTTATCAACTATTTTCTTATTTTTACGGGCGGCAATCAACGCAGCTTCATTGCAAACATTGGCAATGTCGGCCCCGGAAAAACCGGGTGTTTGTTTTGCCAAAAAGCGAAGGTCAAGGTTCTTGACAATCTTAATAGGTTTTGCATGTACGTTAAAGATGGCGTGACGTTCATCGAGGTCGGGAAGCTCAACATGGATTTGCCTGTCGAAACGCCCGGCACGCAGCAATGCCCTGTCAAGGATATCGGCACGGTTGGTAGCTGCAAGGATAATAACCCCTGTGTTAGTCTGGAACCCGTCCATTTCAGTCAACAACTGGTTGAGCGTGTTTTCCCGCTCATCATTGCCACCGGTCATTGGGTTTTTCCCCCTTGCCCGCCCAATGGCATCAATCTCATCGATAAATATAATACAGGGAGCTTTTTCTTTGGCTTGTTTGAACAAATCGCGAACCCTTGAAGCTCCGACCCCTACAAACATTTCCACAAAATCGGAACCTGAAATGGAGAAAAACGGCACTTTGGCCTCCCCGGCCACAGCTTTTGCAAGCAGGGTTTTACCTGTTCCCGGAGGGCCTACCAACAATGCTCCTTTTGGGATTTTACCGCCCAGGTTGGTGTATTTTTCCGGCTCCTTTAGGAAATCAACGATTTCCATGATTTCCACTTTAGCTTCTTCCAAACCTGCCACATCGGTAAAGTTTACATTTACCGCAGCTTCTTTATCGTAAAGCTGGGCCTTTGATTTACCGATACTGAAAATCTGCCCGCCACCGGGGCCGCCACGGCTCATCATACGCATGATGACGACCCATAATACTACAAGGATCAACAATGGAAAGATATAACCGAGTATTTCACCGGACCAGTTTGCACGGGTGACCGGTTTCAGGTAAATGGGGTTTGCAATCCCATCCTGTGCTTTTTCAACATCTTCCTTAAATGTATCGTATGACCCTATCGTATAGGTGTAATGAGGGGTTGTCCCCAATTTGCCTTCCTCGCCCAGGTCTTTGTAACGTGATTTTTCGAGGCGGTCCTTTTTAACATAAATTTCAGCTTCTTCTTTATTCACTACCAGGATTTTCTCAATATCCTCCTCGGCCAGCATTTGTTTTAACTGGCCCCATTCCACATCCTTCGCCTTGTTTTCCATATTGGTAAATGTGAGGGCGAGGAAAACAACGGCAACAATACCATAGATCCAATAAAAATTAAATTTGGGCTTATCGGGTTTCCTTTGAGGCAATCCACCTTTTGGGGCAACGTTTTTCTTAGTTTGTTTCTGTTTTTGCTTTTGTTTTTCTTCTGACATTATGTCCTTCTTTGTTGTTTCCGGTCAAAATCAAATGGATTTATTCCGATTCATACTTTTTTATTTTGGCATCAGCCCACAGGTCTTCAAGCTTATAGAACATCCTTGTTTCTTCCTGAAAAATATGGACGACCACATCCGCGAAGTCAATCAAAATCCATTCCGCGTTCTCTTTGCCTTCTTTCTGCCAGGGCTTTCTTTGCAGTGTTTTATTCGCTTCTTCTTCCACCGATTTGGCAATGGCTTCTACCTGGGTTTTGGAATTTCCATGACAAATAATGAAAAATTTGCTAATGGCGTTCGGCAGTTTGGAAAAATCAAGGCTGACAATATCTTTACCCTTCTTTTCCTGTATCCCCCGTACAATTACATCAGCCAGGATTTTCGATTCATTTACCTGTTTTTCCTTTGCCATAAATATGATTTGAAAATCGCCGCAAAAGTAAGCATTTTACATTTATACTGACGGAAATCAAGTCCATACGGATAAATTATGTGAATTTTGCCTGACTTATTTCGTAAGTATATGCTAATCCGTATGAATCCCGAAACTTCGGGGCTCAAACAGAATCAGTATATTATCCGCCAAAGAACCAATGTTTCCAAAAGTAAAACAAGGAAGTATCCACTTTGTTGGGAATTCCGGTTAAATTTGTGGGATTATTTCTATTTTTACGCCAATGCACAAAGTCTCAAATGAAAAAGTTTCCGGGTTTGAAATTTTCCGGTTGAAGGAGGTGGAATCCACCAATTCATATGTGCGGGCTTGTTTGGATAAAATGGAGGGGCTTAACCATCGCACAATTGTAATTGCAGATAAGCAAACGGCAGGGAAAGGAATGGGCAGCAATACCTGGTACAGCGAAGCGGGGAAAAACCTGAATCTTTCAATTTACCTTAAACCGGAATCCCTTTCGCCCGAAAAGCAATTTATCCTGAACAAAGCCATGGCACTGGCCGTTTTTGATTTTGTCGAAGCTACACTTCCCCATCGTAAAGTTCGTATCAAATGGCCCAATGATATTTATGTAGGTGACGAGAAAACTGCCGGTATATTGATTTCCAATACGATTAAGGGGAGCAATCTGGAGGATGTAATCGTGGGGATCGGTATCAATATCAATCAGGAAAAATTTCCGGGAGATATACCAAACCCTGCATCCTTGAGCATGTTTTTGGGAAGCAAGTTGGATTTGAATAAATGTGTTAAGTCCCTTTGCCGGTTATTGAATCATCGTTATGAACAGATAATATCAGCCAAATTCCATAATATCAGTGATGAATATAATTCAAAATTGTATCGCCTGAATGAAATGCACGGGTTTAAGAAAGAAGGGGTATCTTTTTTGGCTGAGATAAAAGGTGTTTCAGGATTTGGCCAGCTTCAATTGAAAACATCCGATGGTGAGAATTTGTTGTTTGGGTTTAAGGAGGTGGAATATATAATATGACCAATATTCCCCACTTCATATACAATTTCGATTGGGCACGGCACATGCACATGGTGTCCAAAGAATCAGCGAATTGATAATTTCGTACCTACGGCACTCTGTACATCCCGTCATTATTAGTTACCATAATTTTGCACCGATGGTGCATCTTGGAAAACAAAGAACCGTATGCATGTCGCCATAGCAATAGTGGAGGAGCAAGGTTCGATATTATGGTAGAAAGAAAAGAAAACCGTATCAAAGTGCCGTAGGCATGGCATTATTGAAAATCTGGTTATTATAAATCCTTGCAATTTGACGTAGAAAATGTTGATCGTTTACCTCTCCATCACCACTTTCAGCTTGCCCACCAAAAGGTTCACGAAATTTTGCAAGGGTTTTTTTGCCATCATTTTCAGCATGGGGTTCAGGTCGGCATTGAGTATCATCTCGGCATCGGTGCTGTTTCCCTGATCGTTCAGGAAGCATGAGAGCGTAAACGGAAAGGGGGATTTCCCTGCGGAAACCAAATTGATTTCACTGAATTCGACCACCGATTGCCGGTGCATCTCAAGGCTGGCCATCCCTTTTATCGTAAATGAACAACTTTCTGTTGTCGATTGCCAGTTCACGACCTGTTCGGGCATTAGTTTTTCAAAGTTGTTGAAATCGTTTAAAAACAAAAAAATGTCCCGTGCCGGTTTTTGGATGTCGATATGTTCGCTTTTTATTTCTGTCATTGTTGTAGGAATAAAGGTGTTACGTGATTAATTTGACAATAGGAAAAACAAAAGCCAAAAAAACAAATAAATTCCATGGGCAAAAAAGCCAAAAGCCAAAATGGGGTTCGTATTTATTGTTTTGTGCTTTGGCATTTATTTGAAATTTGGTTCTTGTCTTTTCTGGTTTATCAGTTTGGGCAATAGTGGTTTGATAAATTATGGACAAATAAATCCCCCAATTTATTTCCCCCACTTGTCCGGTGCCTTCCGCCATTTCTTCAACGAACCCAGATCCTTGTCCGAAATGTAATTGTTCTCGACGGCAAAATCCACCAAGGTATCGTAATCGGCCAATGTGTGGAGCTCGCATTTGGCATCTTTGAAATTGTCGGTGGCTGTTTTCAGGTTATAGGTAAAGATGGCCGCCATCCCTTTCACGTCGCAACCGACCGAGCGTAAGGCCGCAACAGCATTCAAGCTGCTTTTCCCGGTCGAGATCAGGTCTTCGATGACCACGACCCTTTGCCCCGATTTGTATTCCCCTTCAATTTTGTTTTCGAGGCCATGTTTCTTTTCCGATGACCTTATATATACGAACGGAAGCCCCATTGCCTCCGCAACGAGTACGCCGTGGGCAATTGCACCTGTGGCCACGCCCGCGATCAAATCAACCGAATTGTATTCTTCGGTGATAATGTCCACAAATTGTTGACGGATAAATGTCCGAATGGTTGGAAAGGAAAGTGTCTTCCGGTTATCGCAATAAATGGGGGATTTCATCCCGGAAGCCCATGTAAAAGGCTCTGCAACATTTAACTTGACCGCCTTGATCTTCAGTAAATACTCCGATATGGCGAGTGCTGATTCTTTGTTATATACCATGTGGCAAAATTATGGGAATTAATTGTTTTGGTCCTAAAAAGTTTTCAAATATTTTCAGAAAACGATACTGAAAAACTGCTCAGCGAAATTAGTAAAAGTTGATTAACATAGCGTATTAAAATTCGTATTTTTGTCCTGTTATTCATTTTAACTTTTCAAATGGCCCCGTTTTCGAAATCAGCTAAAAACAACAGGAACGTCTTTTTAAGTTTATTATTGATATTGGTTGCAACGTTTTTTGCTTTTTCCCCTGTTTTTCAAAATGATTTCCTGAAAACCTGGGACGATAACCGTTACATTATTGATAACCCGTTAATACAAAGCCTTGGTTTCTCCAATATCGCACAAATGTTTTCGATGGTTTATGACGGGCATTATCATCCGTTGACCCTTTTGTCATTGGCTATTGATTTCCAAATTGATGGATTGAACCCTGTGGTTTTTCATACAACAAATTTATTGTTGCACCTTGGGAATACGTTGCTGGTTTTTTGGTTCGTGTTTTTGTTATTTGACAGGAAAAACCTTTCAATGGCAGTTGTTTCCGCCCTTTTGTTTGGGATTTCAACCATGGCCGTTGAATCGGTGGCCTGGGCTTCCGAACGCAAAAACCTTCTGTATGCACTTTTTTATTTTGTCTCCCTCATTTCCTACCTCAAATATTTGAAAACAGATAAGTTGAAATTTCTTTTTCTTTCTGTTTTCCTGTTTTTGTTGTCGTTGCTTTCAAAAGCCATGGCACTGCCATTGGTCGCAACTCTATTTGCCATTGATTTGTTTTTCGGCAGAAAACCCCTTTCCTGGAAAACAATCCTCGAAAAACTGCCCTATTTACTACTTGCCATTATTTTTG
>JAADJA010000159.1 GCA_013151015.1 Chlorobiota bacterium | reverse complement strand
CACTAACAAAACGCCCAATTATTTGTTACCTTATAACGCCTGTTTTGAAACGGATAATTCGTACTTTTGCGGCCTGTTTTTATTCAATCCAAATAGGCTGTTTAGGAGAGATTTACAATGGAAAAAGAACAAGATAAAATACTGGAAGAAGTAACCCAGAGCGATTACAAATATGGCTTTGTGACCGATATAGAAATGGATGTGGCGCCAAAGGGCTTAAATGAGGACATTATCCGGTTTATTTCAAAAAAGAAAAACGAACCTGAATTTCTATTGGAGTTCCGTTTGAAGGCATTTCGCAAATGGCTTGAAATGGACGAACCTGAGTGGGCACTATTGAAAATCCCGCCCATTGATTACCAGGACATCATCTATTATGCTGCCCCCAAGGAGAAAAAAGAAATTGCCAGCCTTGATGAAGTCGATCCTGAATTGCTCGACACATTCAAGAAACTTGGCATTTCGCTGGAAGAGCAAAAAAGACTTTCGGGCGTGGCCGTTGATGCGGTTTTTGATAGTGTTTCGGTAAAAACCACTTTTAGTGATACGTTGGAAAAACTGGGGATTATTTTTTGCTCATTCAGCGATGCGGTATTAAACCATCCTGAACTGGTAAAGAAATACATGGCCTCGGTTGTACCGGCATCCGACAACTATTTTACCGCCCTGAACTCTGCCGTTTTTACGGATGGTTCGTTTTGCTATATCCCGAAAGGGGTTCGTTGCCCGGTAGAGCTTTCCACTTATTTCAGGATAAACACGGCCGGGACAGGACAATTTGAAAGAACGCTGATTATTGCCGATGAAGGAAGTTATGTTAGTTACCTCGAAGGCTGCACAGCACCAGAAAGGGACGAAAACCAATTGCATGCTGCTGTTGTCGAAATCATTGCCTTGAAAGATGCCGAAGTGAAGTATTCCACGGTACAAAACTGGTACCCTGGGGATAAAAACGGCAAAGGCGGGATTTACAATTTTGTGACCAAAAGAGGTATGTGCAAAGGAAGCCATTCCAAAATATCCTGGACACAGGTTGAAACCGGTTCGGCCATTACCTGGAAATACCCAAGCTGTATTTTACTGGGCGACCATTCGGTTGGGGAATTTTATTCTGTTGCCGTTACCAATAACCACCAACAGGCCGACACGGGCTCCAAAATGACCCACATCGGAAAAAATACGAAAAGCACGATTATTTCAAAAGGGATTTCTGCAGGTTATAGCAACAACAGTTATCGCGGTTTGGTAAAAATCAGCAAACGGGCCGTTAACTCACGGAATTTCTCGCAATGCGATTCCCTCCTGTTGGGCAACAAATGCGGTGCCCATACTTTTCCTTATATTGATACACAAAACAGCTCTTCCATTGTTGAACACGAAGCAACCACTTCCAAGATTTCGGAAGAGCAGTTGTTTTATTGCCAGCAAAGGGGAATCGATATGGAAACGGCCATTGGCCTGATAGTAAACGGATACGCAAAAGAAGTTTTAAAACAATTGCCCATGGAATTTGCCGTGGAGGCACAAAAATTACTGGCAATAAGTTTGGAAGGGAGCGTTGGATAACCCACTGCTTCCAAAAGCTTTTTCGGATTTGCAATCCGAAAATAATAAATTTCAAGATTTGAAATTGCCATAAAGGATTTCAAATCCTATAATAAAAAGTTCTGGATTACAAATCCATAACGGCAAAAAAATAGAAAAATCCAACTTGTAAGGATTTCTTAGCAGTTCAAATTCAAAGGAAAGTACGAATTAAGCAAAGCATAAATATAACGACATATCTAAAATGCTAAAAATAGAAAACCTCCACGTTTCGATAAACGGGAAAGAAATCATAAAAGGTCTGAACTTGCAGGTGAACGCAGGGGAAGTACATGCCATCATGGGGCCTAACGGAACCGGTAAAAGCACACTTGCTTCGGTAATTGCCGGCAAGGAAGGCTATGACATCACCGATGGGCATATCACTTATCTCGATAAAGACCTGTTTCAATTTTCGACGGAAGAAAGGGCCCTGGAAGGGATTTTCCTTGGGTTTCAGTACCCAGTGGAAATACCCGGCGTGAGCATGACCAATTTTATGCGCACCGCCATTAACGAACACCGGAAACACAAAGGCCTCGACCCACTTTCTGCCGGGGATTTCCTTGCCTTGATGGAAGAAAAAAGGAAGTTGGTGGAAATCAAGGACAAATTGAAAAACCGGGCCGTTAACGAAGGATTTTCCGGTGGCGAAAAAAAGAAAAACGAAATCTTTCAAATGGCCATGTTGGAACCGAAGCTCGCTATCCTTGACGAAACCGATTCGGGCCTTGATATAGATGCCCTCCGGGTGGTTGCCAATGGCGTGAACAAACTACGTTCAAAAGATAACGCAAGTATTGTAATCACACATTATCAGCGTTTGCTTGATTACATCGTCCCTGATTTTGTCCATGTGCTTTACGAAGGGAAAATAGTGAAGACAGGCGGAAAGGAACTTGCCTTGCAACTGGAGGAGAAGGGATATGAGTGGCTTGGGTAGTGCTCGCCACAAAACGCCAATTTCTTCGTTAAGCTTGTGCGGAAACCAGTCATCCCGTGCATACGGCGCACCGGCTCTTACGGATTTGCAAATCCATAAGAGTTGATTTGTGGATTTCCAATCCACCCTTAAACAAACAACGGATCAAAAATCCAGAAACAACAAGCCCTGGATTGCAAATCCAGAACAGCACTTAGAATTTAGATAAATGGAATTTTCATTAAAAGATAAGGCAATAACACTCTTTTGCGAAAACAAGGAGGTCATTTTTCAGGACAATCCCGCTGAGGTAATACGGGCACGGGAATCCGCTTTCCGTAAATTTAAACAACTGGGGTTTCCTACAAAGAAAATGGAGGAATGGAGAAATACAAACCTAAGTGATATTTTAAGCCGCAACCACCATTTTAATTTTGAAGCTCCAAAGGAAGATATCGATATCGAAAAGATATTCCAATGTGAAGTGCCCAATTTCGACACCCATATCGTTTCACTTTACAACGGATGGTATGTTTCTCGTGACAAACCACTTGAAACCCTCCCGAACGGAACAATTGTCGGCAGCTTTGCAAGGGCCTTGAAAGAGTATCCCGAACTTGTTTTAAAACATTATAACAAATATTGCAAAAATGAATTGAATGGCCTGAATGCCTTGAACACGGCTTTTGCACAGGATGGTGTATTCATTTATGTCCCTGACAATGTGGGAGCCTACAAACCCATTCAAATCGTTAACATCCTTGATAAGGGAAACAATCTTTTCGTACAGAACAGGAATTTGATCATTGTCGGGAAAAACAGCAAACTCAGCTTTCTGCATTGCGATGATTCACGTAACCATGAAGCAAGTTTTTCAAATACGGTAACCGAGGTTTTCATTGATGAAGGGGCTTCGGTGGACCATTATAAGCTACAGAACCTGAACGACAAAACCACCCTCATAAATTCCACTTTTTTTCAGCAGGAGAAAGACAGTCAGTTGTCGTCTTTTGCCATTACGCTGAACGGCGGGATTGTCAGGAACGATTCCCATGTACTGTTAAACAACAAAGGTATTGATTCAAATATTTATGGTTTGTACCTTGTGGACAAAGAACAGCATGTTGACAACCGGGTTTTTGTTGACCATGCTTCTCCTAATTGCACATCCAATGAACTTTTCAAAGGAATCCTTGATGATCAGGGAAGTGCGGCATTTAACGGTCATGTTTTGGTGCGCAGGGATGCACAGCAAACCAATGCCTGCCAGACGAACCGGAACATCTTATTGACAGACAAGGCAAAAGCCCATGCAAAACCTTTCCTTGAGATATATGCTGACGATGTAAAATGCAGCCACGGAGCAACCGTTGGCCAATTGGACGATGAAGCCCTGTTTTACATAAAATCACGCGGGATCAGTGAATACAATGCAAAGCTTTTATTGATGTATGCTTTTGCTGCAGAGGTTGTCAACAAAATATCGCTTCCTGCCCTCAAAAGCCGGATCGATGATTTGGTGAAGAAAAGGTTGCGGGGCGAATTGGCAGTTTGCAGTCAATGCGTGCTCCATTGCCAAAGCCAGGAGCAGGTTTATGATTTTAAAATCGATATGAGCAAACTTTAACCTGAAAGACTTTGTAAAACAAGTTTTTCAATAAAAAATACAAATAACAAAAATCAAATTTAAATAAATCACAACTACCAAATTCTAAGCAACATCAAACGACTACTTAATATGTCCGTTTTAAAATATAACAATTCAGTTTTTTTTGGGATTTGAACTTTTAGTTTTTGGTTATTATTTGTTTTTTATAATCTGGAAATTATTATTTTGTCGACAATTTATTTAAAAATTAAAAACTAAATCATTGTTGAAATTCAACATCCAAAATATCAGAAAAGATTTTCCGGCATTACATCAGGAAATTTATGGAAAGCCACTCGTTTACCTTGACAGTGCAGCAACTACCCTGAAACCACAGGTGGTAATCGATGCAATTTCAAATTATTATTCCACCATCAACAGCAACGTCCACCGCGGTGTTCATTATTTGAGCCAACAAGCCACGGATGCTTTTGAAAATGCCCGGAATACCGTAAAAGATTTTATGAATGCCGGGGCCAGTAAAGAGATAATTTTCACGAAAGGGACAACGGAATCAATCAACCTTATTGCCTTCTCGTTTGGGAAAAAGTTTATCGGAAAAAATGACGAAGTAATTGTTTCGGCTATCGAACACCACGCGAACATTGTTCCCTGGCAAATGATATGTGAGGAGAAGGGGGCACGATTAAAAGTAATCCCCGTGAATGAAAATGGGGAATTGATTATCGATGAATTTGAAAAACTGATTTCCGATAAAACGAAAATCGTTTCGGTTGCCCATATTTCAAATTCGCTTGGCATCCGAAACCCAATCGAAGAAATAATTGAAATTTCCCATAAAAATGGCATTCCGGTGATGATTGACGGGGCGCAAGGGATTGTCCACGAGAAAGTGGACGTTCAGGAACTCGATTGCGATTTTTATTGTTTTTCGGGCCATAAACTTTATGCGCCCATGGGAATAGGTGTTTTGTACGGAAAAGAAAAATGGTTAAACGAGATGCCCCCTTATCAAACGGGAGGGGAAATGATCCAATCGGTTACTTTTGAGAAAACCACTTTCAACAAACTACCTTTTAAGTTTGAGGCCGGTACGCCCAATGTGGCCGATGCCATAGGACTTGAAGCCGCTATAAACTACCTTCAATCAATAGGTCTTGAGGAGATATACAAATATGAAAAGGGGGTTTTTGGTTGTGCAACTAAAAAACTATCCGAAATTCCGGGGATGGAAATCCTTGGCAATTCCAGTTTTAAGGCAGGGGTAATATCTTTCAACCTCGAAAACATCCACCCCTATGATGCAGGGACCATACTTGACCGCTTGGGGGTTGCCGTAAGGACCGGGAACCATTGTGCACAACCGACTATGGACAGATTTGGGATACATGGAACAATAAGGGCTTCCTTTGGTATATACAACACAAAAGAGGAAATTGATTTATTAGTGGGGGCATTATTAAAGGTTAAAGAAATGTTTGGATAAAGCTTTGAAAATCCATATCAATGTATTTACTTTGTAATTACTTTTTATAACGTATGAATTAAATGGAACTATCGATTATACCAATTGGAAATTCAAAAGGGTTTAGGTTAAGCAAAACGCTTATTGACAAATACAACATCAAAGACAAAGTTGAACTTATCCTTGAAAAGGGATATATTATCCTAAAACCGATTTCAAAGCCAAGACAAAACTGGGAAGCTGCTTTTAAGCAAATGAACGAGAATGGCGATGACCAATTATTGATCAATGATGTTTTTGAAGAGGAAAATTTAGAAGAATGGAATTAGGGCAATATCAAATAGTTCTTGTTGACCTGAACCCAACTTTGGGAAGCGAAACAAACAAAATCAGGCAGTATGTCATAATCTCCCCGGATGAAATGAATAAGTTTCTCAGGACAATTATTGTTGCACCCATGACCACTGTCTCGAAAAAATATCCAACACGTATTAAAATAATTCATAAAGAGAAAACCGGATGGATTGCCTTAGATCAAATCAGAACAATTGACAAACAACGGATTTTAAAGGTTTCATGGAAATTATCAAGACAAGAAATAAAGGAAGTCAAATCAGTTTTGAAAGAGACTTTCGTTGATTAATAAAAAGGAACAATTTTACAGAAATGACAATTCAGGAAATAGAAAATCAAATCACGGAAGAATTCGGTCTTTTTGACGACTGGATGGACAAATATAATTACATCATCGAGATGGGAAAAACACTTCCGATGATCGATGGGAAATACAAAACCGACCAATATATTATTTCAGGTTGCCAGTCACGCGTTTGGCTTTCGGCTGAAATGAAAGATGGGAAAATAATCTTCAAAGCCGATAGCGATGCGATAATCACGAAAGGGATAATCAATTTATTGATCCGTGTATTGTCGAACCAAAGTCCGGACGATATTTTAAAAACGGACTTGGGCTTTCTTGACAAAATCGGTTTAAAAGAACATCTGTCCCCCACACGGTCGAACGGACTCACTTCAATGATAAAACAAATGAAGTTGTACGCTGTTGTGTTTAAGGCAAAGGGAGCATAAAAGCTTTTAGGTCGAAGATGGCCTTTGCACAAGAGACCCGGAAGGTTGAAACATAAAAGGTTATGAGTTATGGGTTATAAGTTAAGGGTTAATAGATAAAAGCTACAATATATTACTTTTTAATTACAATCAATTACTTTTTTCAATTACAATCAATTACTTTTTTCAATTACAATCAATTACTTTTTTCAATTACCCGCTTTCGCAAACTACGGACAGACAAGCAATAAATTACAATAATTACCACAAATTACAATTTGCACCAAAATGGACTTAAAAATAAAACAGAACATACTGGCCGATGCCATTCAGGAAACCTTGAAAACAATCTATGACCCGGAAATCCCCGTGAACCTCTGGGAGCTGGGTTTAATCTATGAAGTACGCGTCGATGACGATTTCAATGCCTACATCCTTATGACGCTCACAACACCGAACTGCCCGGTGGCGGAATCTTTGCCTGCCGAGGTCAAGGAAAAAGTCCAGGGGATACAGGGAATCAATGAAGTGAACCTGGAACTCACCTTCGAACCGCCCTGGGATTCGGAAATGCTTTCGGAAGAAGCAAAACTGGAATTGGGGATATTGTAAAAAAACAGGTTTTCCCAATCTCCAAAAGGAGATCCCAGGAAAACCTGCCAGCAATAATCAAACTGTTTCAAAGGCCTCTCTCACAAAACCTTTTGAAACAAAAACCATATGATATAAAAGAACGTATTCCTGTAAGTTTATTGTTAAATCCCAAAGGCAAAATAATACTCTCCCGGATAGCCGGGGTAAACACCCTCAACCAAAACACCCCCTTTTTTCCCTTGCAGGAGGCCAACAACATCGTTTACCGAGTAAACCTTATGACCATCCACTTTGGTAATCACAAAGCCTTCCTTCATATTTGTTTGCTTGCTGATTTTCCCTTTTGTGATTTTTGCGACTTTCACTCCCCCGTCGATATCCAGTTCTTTGCTTTCCTTTGATGAAAGATTTTCCAGTTTTATGCCAAGTGTGTTCAGCAAATCCAGTTTATCTTTCTTCACCACTTCCGTATTGCCCTCCTTGTTTTTCAATACTACATCAATCTCTTTTTGCTTTCCATTCCGGTCAACGCCCAAGGTAATTGATTCTCCCGGACTGTGCATGGCCACCATTTGTTGCAATTCGGGGGAAGTGTTCACTTTCTGGCCGTTTACGGCAAGGATCACGTCCCCTTTACGAATCCCGGCATCGGCGGCAGAACTGTTTTCCATCAGGCTGTCCACATAAACCCCTTCCGTAACATCAAGGTCTTTATCATCTGCCAGGTCGCCGTTCACATTCCGGATCATCACACCGAGGAAGCCTCTTTGCACAACCCCATATTCCTTCAGGTCGTTCACCACTTTTTCCACTAAATTTGAAGGGACCGCAAAAGCATATCCCGAATAGGAACCCGTTGGGCTGGCGATTGCCGTGTTTATCCCGATCAATTCACCGTTCATGTTCACCAAAGCCCCACCACTGTTCCCCGGATTGATGGCCGCATCGGTTTGCAGGAACGATTCCACGGCAGATTCGGTTTTGTTGATATTGATGTTCCGCCCCTTGGCACTGATGATCCCCGCCGTTACGGTAGATGTAAGGTTAAAAGGGTTTCCAACGGCCAATACCCAGTCGCCCACTTCCATATTGTCGGAATTCCCAAGTGCGATCGGGGTCAGTTCATCCTCGTCGATTTTCAATAAAGCGATATCCGTAGAGGGGTCGGTACCGACCACGGTCGCTTTGTAATTCCGGTTATCGTGCAAAGTCACTTCCACCTCATCGGCATTGTCGATCACATGGTTATTTGTCACCACATATCCATTGTCGCTGATGATAACGCCCGAGCCTGTTGCCTGCCTAACTCGCGGCTGGGCTTGTTGCCTCGGGTCCTGGTAAAAGAATTTCCTGCCAAAAAACTGTTGGAAAACATCGGGCACCTGTTGGTTGCCATAAGCATACTGCTCCGTTTGGCTTGAGGTAATATGGACCACGGAACCCATTGCTTGCTGGGCGGGGTATTTAAAATCCAAAGCTGAGCCCGCATTTTCATATTTCCCTGAAACGAGGTGTGTATTTATGGGTTGTTGGATTATAGGTTGCTGTTGAACAATTTCTTTTTGCGGGTTCATCCCGAACATTAAAAAAACCACGATGGTAAAAACCCCACCAATTGCTCCAGCCAATACTAATTTCATAGTGTTTTTCATTTTTCGTCCTCCTTTTTTATTTTCGTTGTACATCATTTTTAATTGTCCGGCAAAACTACGAAGCACGGACACCACAAGTCAAGCGAATTAACAATCGTTAACAGGGGGATTCACATTTTTTAACAATGAAGGGAATAATGATATTTTGTTTATTTTTGTAATACAATGATTCAACGAATTTTACTTTTTACACTTGTTATTCTGGGCTTCTCAACCCTCAATTCCCAGGAAGCAAAAACTATTTCCATCGGAAATCAGGTTTGGATGTCAAGCAATATGGATTCTATTGTTGTCAATAGTTATTGTTATGTGAACGATACAAACAATTGCAGCAAATACGGAAGACTGTATAACTGGGAAACAGCCCTTATAATATGTCCCCAAGGCTTTCATCTACCTTCTGATACTGAATGGGCTGAATTGATTGACACATTGGGTGGGCCTAATGTTGCCAGTCAAAATTTGCAAAAAAAAGAGAGCAATGGGTTCAATGCAGTTTTGGCCGGGAATTTTAACAAAGGGCTTGACGTTTTTTCCTTTCTTGATAGAAATGCCTATTACTGGACTTCAACAGCTTTTAATAAAAAAGTTGCATGGTTCAGGCAAATCGGGGAAAACCAAACAAACATCAACCGATCAACCGTGGATAAGGAATATTTTTTTAGTGTAAGGTGTTTAAAAGACAAATAGCAATTCTTTTACTTTTCATTACCAAGCATTTACCCTATCTTCAAATTCTTGTTTTGAAACCCCCTATTCCCCTTTCCGGGTTGTAGGTTTTCAATCTGAAATCATGGAGCGTCATTCCGTATTCTGGAATACAATCATCCAGATCACAATCGTCCCTAAATTGATTGTTCCATTCGTTGAAAGTCATAAGCTTGGCATCAAAGTTAGCCTCTGCCCCTTTTGCCCCTTCATTTTCAGTTTTGATGAGTTCCTTGATATACTTTTCTATTGGGGTTACAAAACCAACATCTTTAATTGAAAGGATTGTTTGTACAAGGGAAATTTTCTGTTCAGCAAAATTTACTTTTTCCATAACGCCTTCATCATTGATAATGAATTGCAGGGGAAAGTTAAATAAAATCTTTCTAAACAATAATCGAAAATTGGAACATCACACCAATATTTTATCAAGTAAAGAGTTACTTTTGCAGAAATTAATTTATTTGATGTCGCCACAGCCCGGAACATTCTTATCGAAGATCAACAGCCCTGCCGACCTGAAAAAACTCAGGGAGGAACAGCTCCCCCAATTGTGCGAAGAATTGCGCGAATTCATTATCGATGTGATTTCGGCAAACCCGGGCCACCTCGGCGCCAGCCTCGGAACGGTGGAACTTGCCGTTGCGATCCACTATGTATTCGACACTCCCGACGACAAACTCATTTGGGACGTGGGGCATCAGGCCTATGCCCATAAAATCCTGACCGGGAGAAAAGACCGTTTTTTCACGAACCGGAAACAAAATGGCATCAGTGGTTTTCCAAAGATGAGCGAAAGTGAATACGATGCTTTCGGCACGGGCCACTCTTCCACTTCCATATCGGCCGCATTGGGGATGGCCATTGCTTCAGCTTTGTCAAATAAAAAGAAAAGGCAACACATTGCCGTAATCGGGGATGGTTCCATAACCGGGGGAATGGCCATGGAAGCATTGAACAATGCCGGTGTTTCAAAGGCAAACCTTTTGGTAATCCTAAACGACAACCAGATTGCCATCGACAAAAACGTGGGCGCCCTGAAAGAATATCTTGTGGACATAACCACCTCACCATACTATAACCGGGCGAGGGATTTTGTTTGGAAAATGATGGGCGGTGATACAAAATATGGCACCAATTCGAGGGCAATCGTCAAGCAAATTGGCAATGCGGTAAAGTCAACCATTTCGAAAAAAAGCAACCTTTTTGAAGCGTTCCGGTTTCGGTATTTTGGGCCGACAGATGGACATGATGTAATCAAACTGGTTCGCCTGTTAAAAGACCTTAGCCGGATAGAAAGCCCCAAGCTCCTGCATGTAATCACCAAAAAGGGCAAAGGGCTCACCATGGCCGAAAACAAGCCCACCGCCTATCATTCGCCAGGGCCTTTTGATAAAAAGACCGGGGAAATACATACAGAGACGGGCAAGGAGAAACTCCCGCCAAAATACCAGGATGTTTTTGGGGAAACCATTGTGGAACTGGCCGAAAAAAACGAAAAGATACTGGGCATCACACCTGCCATGCCCACCGGAAGCTCCTTGAACATCATGATGGGGAAAATGCCGGACAGGGCTTTTGATGTGGGCATTGCGGAACAACATGCGGTCACTTTTTCCGCTGGATTGGCAACACAAGGCTTTATCCCGTTTTGCAATATTTATTCGACCTTTATGCAACGGGCCTACGATCAGATAATCCATGATGTGGCACTTCAGAATTTACATGTTGTATTTTGCCTCGACCGGGGCGGATTGGTTGGGGAAGATGGCCCCACGCACCACGGCGTTTTCGACTTGGCCTATTTGCGCGCCATTCCCAATATCATTATTGCAGCACCCATGAACGAGGAGGAATTGCGCAATATGATGTTTACCGCACAACTGGAAAATACCGGGACATTCTCGATACGCTATCCAAGGGGAAGGGGCACAATGACCGAGTGGAAAACCCCTTTCAAAAAGATGGAAATCGGAAAAGCCGAAAAAATCAGGGACGGTAAAGATGTGGCCATTGTTTCCATTGGGCATCCTGGAAATTCGGTAATTGAAGCCTGTAGGGTCCTTGCGGAGAAAGGGATAGATGCAGCCCATTACAATATGCGTTTCCTAAAACCCCTTGATGAGGAAGCACTCCATGAAATTTTCAAATCCTATGATAAGATAATCACCATCGAAGATGGGACAATCCTTGGTGGACTGGGAAGTGCCGTAATCGAGTTTATGAGCGACAACAACTACAAAGCTACCGTTAAAAGGCTGGGCATTCCCGATAAATTCATTCCACATGGCACACCCGGTGAACTGATGAAAATCTGCGGCTATGATACGGTTGGCATAATCGAAGCTGTTTCTTCCCTATAAGCGCCCACACTTTTACCGGGTGTACGACAAATTCCCTTTTACCCTTTTTTTCAAACTTCAAATTTTTTTTGTAACTTTGGTTCTTTCAAAAAAGGCCATTATTGCTTCAATATTTCGATATTGGATAAATTGATGCAACACAAAGCATTTGAAAGTGGTCTTTAACACAAACGCTTTTTCACAAACCAAAACACAACACCATGAATGAAAAAGACACTTACCATCCTCGGTTTAATTATCGCAATGGCGATCCAAAGTCAAAACTGGTCGCCCATATTGCCGGGTGAAAAAATGAATTATCGGCATTCCGATTCAGCATATATCACCAATACGATTTGGGTAGATTCGACTGAAATAAGTAGCGGTGATATCACTTTCTATTTAAACGTCATCGTGAAGGACGTCCCCAACGACCCCGATATTGTTTTGCGCAACCAGCCACAATTCCTTTTAAAAACCCTTATCAAACAAGACAATGGCGTGTTTATTTGTACCGATCCATCAGATTACCTGTTATTTACTTTGGCCGGTTTGGGGGACATTTGGGTTTTCACAAACAACATTTCAGCAGAAATTACAAATATAGCAAAAGAAGATATTTTCGGAGAACAGGATTCCGTAAAGACAATCAACCTCTCGGATGGAAATGAGATACGCCTTTCCAAAAACTTCGGGATATTGAAGTTCCCCGATTTTCAAAACGGGGGATATTTTGAACTGGTTGGGATACAGGATACCGAATTGGGGGAACAGGTAATTGATTTTTGGGATATATTTGATTATGAGGTGGGAGATGTATTTCAAAGGTTTTATACAGAATCGTTCCCACCACCAATTAGTTATTTCGACCAACACATATTAAAATCAACAATCAATTCAAAGGAGGTTTTTGACGACCATATTACCTATGGTACATTTACTATTGAAAAGGGGTTCTATTCATGGTACGGGACAGAACCGACTTATTACTCAAATACTTACACCGGTAATGCCACCTATTCGGTTTCTGATTATGAAATCACGAATAGGTTCCAGAATGAGTTAATACAACTGAATGATTATTATTGTTCGCCAAACTCCAATGATTATATATTTGCAAGGATTTCAATATACCCAGATTCAATGGATTTAGTGAACAAGCACTGGGGAACATTCAGGGATGTTCCTCCCAATGTTTTCTACTTAGGTTTATATTATGAAACAAGTCCTTCAAATGATAGCCTTAAATCAATATATGATGATTGTTTTGCAAACGGTCCTCACGGAATGAACTATACAGAATCACTTGGCATCACCTTAAATTATATTACTGATTCTGAATCTCATAACTATTTCTATTTAATGGGCTATGTCAAAGATGGCGATACCGTTGGGGAAATAACACCCGATTCGGTTTTAATAACAAACATCGAAAAGAAAGCCATCAGAAACCCCACATTCAGCATTTTCCCAAACCCGGCCAAGGACTGGCTTTATGTTAAACCAAAAGATTTGGGCAATGGCATTTCCTATTCTATTAAGTTTAGGGATATTTTCGGACAATTGATAAGGGAAAAAAAGAAAATCCGATCTTCGCTGTTTGCCATGGATATTTCCGGTTTAAAAAGCGGGGTTTATTTTTATGAAATCGAAGAGAGTTCCGGGAATGTCCAGAAAGGAAAATTCATTGTTAAATAAGCCATAAAACCAAACAGCATGAAAAAGACACTTACCATCCTCGGTTTAATTATCGCAATGGCGATCCAAAGTCAAAACTGGTCGCCCATATTGCCGGGTGAAAAAATG
>JAADJA010000102.1 GCA_013151015.1 Chlorobiota bacterium | reverse complement strand
TAAATCTATTAATTCTTGTATTCTAATAAGCTTTTTCAATAAATCTTCCTCTTGAAGTTTTAATTGATTTAGCATCTGTTTATCCGAATATTTATCCATAATAATATATTTTAGCTGACTTGATGCTACAAAAGTATATATAAAGGATACAATAACTCAAATTATTAAAGATAAAGTTTTCAACAATCCGTGAATAACTTGTTTGATTTTTCCCTACAACACTTTAAGAGTTGGGAAATCAGATTGATACAGAGTTTATTGAGTATGCAAGAAACGTATGGACAAGCAGTCGATAATGATATTGTAGTAACATAATAAGCAATATCAGAGACTACATCAGAAGCAGCATGAGAAGCAACATCATAAGTAACATCAAAAGCAACATCAGAAGCAACATTAAAGCAGCATCAGAAAGAACATCAGCAGCAATAGCAAAAGCAATATCAGAAGCAACACAGAAGTAACATCAGAAAGAACAGCAGTATTCATTGTTTAATCAGATTGATACAATAGTTGCTAGTATATACAGCATATCATATTGTAGTGTGAATGATATGGTATAAGGGGTTGTCTAAATAAAATAGTAATTGTATATAGTAGTTCTTGATTTAAGAAATAACAGAAAAAGTTGACATTCGTATACAACAATAGATCTTACCTAAATATATAATGATATAAAACCGGGTTAACTCGGCATAAAATCATTGAATCTACATGGGTTTTATACAAAATTTATTTCCCAACAATAAATATGCAGAAATTCAAGATGCTATATCAACTCCTGATGAAAAAAATGCATCGTGTTTGACCAGATAATTGGTTTTGGTAGTTTTTCAAGAAATGTTACATTTGAACAAGCACTTAAGCTTTCAGAAGTATGGGCTTCATTAAGAATATTATCACAAACTGGAGCCATACCGCCTTTATATGTTTTCCAATTATCCAGATCAATTTCCATGGAATCCCTGATTTCGTAAATTTTTCGCTTCCTGAATTGTGCCTTTTGATCCTTTCCAAAATATTATTGGTCTGACCTCTGTAAAAGGAATCAAGTGAATGCGAATATAGAATATAAACAGTGAACATAAGGGATAAACAAAAAAAGCCCTCAAAATTGAGAGCTTTTGTAAGCGGTCTGGACGAGATGCTGACGCTAAGGGTCAGCATTCTGACATGAAAGTCCAACTTTCATCGTCAGGGCTCGAACACGCTGTTCTTAATTGTTTTTATTTAAAAACCCATTGATAATTGCCTCCACCTCCTCATTGATAAAACCTTCTTTGTATTTTAGCATGAATTCCATCAACCTGATCCTGGAAAGGTTTTTTAACTTCCTTTCAAGGATAAGAGCCTCGCCACGATTTTGCTTTTCCGTTGTCCAGATCAATTTCCATGGAATCCCTGATTTCGTAAATTTTTCGCTTCCTGAATTGTGCCTTTTGATCCTTTCCAAAATATTGTTTGTTTGGCCTCTGTAAAAGGAATCAAGTGAATGCGAATATATAATGTAAACCGTGAACATAATGGATAAACAAAAAAAGCCCTCAAAATTGAGAGCTTTTGTAAGCGGTCTGGACGAGACTCGAACTCGCGACCTTCGGCGTGACAGGCCGACATTCTAACCAACTGAACTACCAGACCAATATTTTTAGAAGAACTTCCCGTAAAACGGAGTGCAAAGATAGTACTATTTTTAATTAAGCAAATGTTTTTTTGATTTTTTTGGTGTAATTCCGCAAACAGATAAATAAATGGCCGCAGATGCGCGAATAGATGTTAATGGAAGGGCCTCCGAATTTCTTAAAGCCACTATTTAGTTTAGGTTCGCCACAAAAGCCCCATCCTTTTTTACATTGTGAAAGGCGATATCCCGTTCCCTGCATTTGGTTTCCCACTCCTCTGTTCGCCAGTTTGAATTGGAGGAATCGAAAATAAGGGTATCGAAATCAAAACTTTCGAGCAGTTTGTCAAAATCAATTTTTGGGTTTTTGCTAAAAACGAGGTAATCGATATTTGCCTTTTTTGAAGATGGGAAAAAACGGGATTCAGGATCAAGAAGCAAAATTGTTTTGTCTTTAAAACGGATAAACCCTTTGGTTTTTTGTAAAAACCTTGATTGGATATTTCCGGCCTCCAGTGCAAAATTTTCAATATTCCTGATTCCCGATTGAAAGCGGTTGTTTTGGATATGATAGGATTGTTTCCCTTCATCCTGCAACAAAAGGGAATCGGCCAGCAGGATATCCTGTTTGCCATTAATGAAGTCAATGGCCGTTCGTTTATTTACATTGTAAACGATAAACTTGCTTTGGGTTATTTGTTTGGCTTTCCTGAAATTGATGGAAACCAGGAACAACAAAGCAAAGCCCAGGGCAAAATAGACTGGGTATTTCCGGTATTGGAATAGAAGGAAGGCAAGTGAAACCGTAATCCCAAAGAGAAAGAGCAATTCGGGAAAACTGAGGAAAACCCCATCCGTGGTGGAGAAGCGCAATCCTTCGATCCAATGGACACTTGTATTTAAAATCCAGATAACCCAGGCCAGGACTTTTGCAAGCAAACCTGAAACGAATGGAATTGGCGAAGTGAGCAAAACGGCCAGGCCCACATAAATAATGATCATGGATGCCGGGATGGCCACCAGATTGGTCATAAGGAACAAATTGGGAAAGCGGTGGAAGTAAAACAAACTCAAAGGAAACGTGGAAAGGGTGGCCGTAAAGGAAACCACCGTGATCTGCCATATTTGGTCCAACAACCAATTTTTGGGGATCATTAAATTATAAATGGGTTTGAAAAAGGTGACTATCCCTGCAACAGCGAGGTAAGAAAGCTGGAAACCCACCTCGGTCAGTATATAGGGATTCCAAACCAAGAGCAAAAAAGCCGAGGCGGCCAGCAGATTGTAAATATGGGTGTTTCGTTTGAGCGACCGGCCCAAAACGATGGCGGAGAACATGGTAGAAGCCCTCAATACCGAAGGCGAAAAACCCGTTATCAACGCATAAAGCCAAAGTGAAAGCAGCAACAAAACCACTTTCAGGATCCGCAACAGTCGTTTTTTGTCCATAAAGGCCAGTAGGCTGTTCAGCACAAAATAGATGATGCCCACATGCAAACCCGAAACACAGAGGATGTGCATGGCGCCTGCTCCGGAGAACTCACGTCGTTGGTCAGAATCCAGTTTGTCGCCATATCCAAGCAATACAGCGGATGCAACCGCAAACTCTTTCCCTTTTATGCCATTGGTTTCGAGGATTTCCAGGAAATGTTCCCTTACTTTTATCCCCAAAGTAAACAAGGGGTTTCCCCTGTTTTCCCCTGTCAATTTCCAACTTCCTGATTTTACATAAGCCTGCTGGTAAATCCCCTTGTAAGCGAGATAGCGCTTGTAATTGAATTCCCCGGGGTTCTGTGGAGGGTTCACGTCCTGCAAATTTATTTCGGCCAGAAATTCATCACCATATTTGATTTTCCCCGAAAGGTCGTCTTTTTGAAAATAGAGCATGACACTTCCATTTACTTTTTCCCAACCTTCTTTTACTTTTTCCCGAACAACATTGGCCACAACTTTTATGGAACCGGGTTTTTCCACTACGGCTTCCGAAACCCGAAAAACATATTCAGTGGATTTCCCTGAAAAATGGGAAATATTCCGGTGATCGAATTTTGGTGTGTTATGATAAGTCAGTTGATATCCCAACAGGAAAAACAGGATATTGATGTACAACCCCAACAACCATCGGAACTTGAAGGAAATACGTTTTTGAAAAATGAATTCAAAAGCGATGAACGCACCGATCATCAGAGGCAGAAGAAACAATGGGGGACGAATGGGCATTCCTGTAACGATTGCAAGAATAATCCCTGAAACAAAGGGGAACAGCAGTCGAACGAATGGAAACCGGTGCCAGATTTTCATGCTGAAAAATACGGATTTTTTTTGCACTAAAATGATTTTGTTCAAAAAAAGAGAGTTGAGGGGGAAAAGTGATGAAAGCAACAAGGGATTATGGAATGCAGGAATGGAGGAAGGCCTGCCCCGGACCGTAAGGGTCAGGCGGGTGTCAGAAGCATTGCCATGGTAGGAAGAAAATATTGGGTTGTTCCGATTAAACCATTTTGATTTGTTTTTACCTCATTCTGCAATAAAATTTATTTTCAATCGTCTTTAAAAGTAATATTTTGCAATTTTTTTGCAACGTTTTTAAACCTTTCTTGTTAATATTATCCAATGATGGATGTTAATGTTGGAAGCCAACCCCTCAATATAATATTTTAGAATATGAGATTATTCATTACGATTTTGTTTTTCATTGCCCTCGGTGGAGAAGTGGTACGGGCTGATGGTGGTGAGTTTACAAAGAAAATTGCAATCAGCGGCAATATCACAGATGTGGAGACAGGCGAAGACCTGATCGGCGCAACGGTTTTTGTGAAGGAACTTAAAACCGGAACATCGTCCAATGTATATGGGTTTTATTCCATCAGCCTTGAGACAGGTGATTATACCTTGGTTTTTTCTTACGTGGGTTACGAACAGCTCATAAAGCAGATTTCATTAACCAAGGAAACCACCATTAATATTGGCTTGAAACCTATTGAGCAAGAGCTGGAAGAGGTGGTGGTCACCAGTACTGCACTTAATGATAATGTGACCCGTACCACCATGTCCACCGTAAAAATGGACGTGAAAACCATTAACAGAATCCCTGCGCTCATGGGCGAGGTGGATATCCTCAAGGCCATTATGTTGTTGCCCGGTGTGCAGACCATTGCCGAGGGCAGTTCCGGGTTTAGCGTGCGCGGTGGCAGTATGGACCAAAACCTGATCCAGTTGGACGAAGCCACGGTTTACAATGCCTCGCACCTTATGGGCTTTTTCTCGGTGTTTAACAACGATGCCATAAAAGGGGTTGAGTTGTATAAAGGCGATATCCCGGCTTCTTCGGGCGGCCGTTTGTCATCGCTTTTGGATGTGCGGATGCGCGATGGGAACCTGAAGAAAATATCGGGAAGGGGGGGGATTGGCACCATATCGAGCCGGCTTACGCTCGAAGGGCCTATCCTGAAAGACAAAGCTTCTTTCCTCGTTTCGGGACGAAGGACTTATGCGGATATTTTCCTGAAACTGTTCGGGGAACCGGAAATGAAAGATAACAAGATTTATTTTTATGACTTCAATGCCAAGTTCAACTACCGGATCAACAACAACAACCGGATTTATGTTTCGGGATATTATGGCCGGGATATATTTAAAAACGCGGAATTCAAGATGGGATGGGGAAATCAGACCACTTCAGTGCGCTGGAACCATTTGTTTTCAAAAAAGATTTTCACCAATTTCACTTTCCTCTACAGTAATTTCGATTATGAACTGGGAGTGCCTGAAGGACAGAACAATTCTTTTAACTGGAAATCCAACCTGAAGGACTATTCGGGGAAAGCGGATTTCACTTATTATCTTAATTCCGACAACATGATCCGGTTTGGGATCAGTGGTATTTACCATAAGTTTAAACCGGGAACGGCCAGGGGCCTGGGCGAGGAATCCATTGCCAACGAACTGGTAGTTCAGGACAATCAGGCATTGGAATCGGGAATTTACCTGAGCAATGAGCAAAAAGTGGGGGCAAGGTTTACCTTTAAATATGGTCTGCGCTTATCGCATTTTGTGAATGTGGGCGAATCCTATATCTATAACTTTGATGAAAACTATAAACCCATTGACTCGACCTATTATGGGAAAGGGGAATTCTTTAGCCCTTATTTTGGGTTGGAGCCCCGGTTTGGGGCAGTTTTCCTTTTAAACGAATCTTCATCGATAAAAGCAAGCTACTCCCGTACACGGCAATATGTGCACCTTGGGCAAAACTCAACGGCAGGGACACCCTTTGATGTCTGGTTTCCTTCTTCGCCCAATGTTAAACCCCAACTGGCCGACCAGGTTGCCCTGGGCTATTTCAGGAACTTCCTTGACAATTCCATCGAAGCTTCTGCCGAGATATATTATAAGAAAATGAAAAATTCCATTGACTTTAAAGATCATGCGGAATTGTTGCTGAACCAATATTTTGAGGGTGAGCTCCGTTTTGGGAGTGCAGAAGCCTATGGCGTTGAATTATTGGCCAATTACCATTTAAAGAAGTTTTCGGGATGGGTAAGTTATACCTATTCGAAGACCACGAAAACCATTGAGGGAATAAACAATGGAAACCCCTATCCGGCGGTTTATGACAAGCCCCACAATATTTCTATTGTGTTTAATTATGATATAAGCAAAAGGGTGACCGTTGGCGCTACCTGGGTTTACAATACCGGATCGGCAGTTACTTTCCCCACGGGGAGGTTTGTTTATGGGAATACCGTGATCCCGATATACAGCGACCGGAACGGATATCGCTTGCCCGACTATCACCGCTTGGATGTTTCGGCCACTTTAAAAAGCAAAGAAAAACCCGGGAGAAAATGGTCACATGAATGGAACTTCTCGGTCTATAATGCCTATGGGAGAAAAAACCCCTGGGTAATCAATTTCAAACAAGAGCCCAACGATCCAAGCAAGACGTATGCCGAAATGATCTATCTGTTCAGTTTTGTTCCGGCCATTACGTTCAACTTTTTGTTTTGATGATCCCGGCCATGCCTTGTCCGCCCTTTCGGGTACGGACGGGAAGGCTTGGGAAATCAGGAAGGGCCGCAAACTTAATGGCCACAAAATCAAAAATACTCGAAACTCACACGAAATAAAAACAAAAAATGAAAATCGAAATAATTAATAAACTCAGGAAAGCATTCTTCGTTGCCATAGCCACGTTCTTTCTAACATCGTGTACCGAACGTATCGACATTGAACTCGACACAACTTTTTCCCGACTGGTTATCGAGGGGCTTGTCACTACGGATACAACTTCCCATCAGGTAATGCTAAGTTGGTCAACAGATTATTACAATCCGGAAACACCCGAAGGTGTGAGCAATGCGGTGGTAACCATTGACGATGGCTTTGAAATCGTTACATTACAGGAAAGCACAGAAAGGGCAGGCTTGTACGAAACGGCACCGGATTATTTTGGGGTGGTCGGGCGGACCTATACGCTTAACGTTGATCTTGCCGAGCCCATTAATGAAATATATAACTTTACAGCTACCAATGAATTAAATTATGTGGCCCCGATTGATTCAATAACACTTGGGTATCGGGAGCATTTCAGGGCTTATGAGGTGAAAATTTATGCACAAGACCCGCCCACAACAGATTTCTATGCATTCAATATTTTTAAAAACAATATCCATATAACAGATACCATTAAAAAAGTGAGTATTACGGATGACCAATTTTTTAATGGAAATTATACAAATGGGGCCCCGGTTTATTTTCTAAGGGACGACGATCCAGTTGACAAGGTTTTTGTGGGTGATACCATCATATTGCAAATGAGCGGAATAACCGAAACCTACTTTAATTTTATAAAAGATGTCCAAAGTGAGACTTTTGAGTTTAACAATCCCTTGTTCAGTGGTCCACCTGCTAATATCAGCACCAATCTATCGGGTGGCGCAATGGGTTTTTTTGCAGCTTATTCTTCATCTTACTCCATGGTGATCGCAACGGATTTAAGATAGGTCCTTTTAGTGGTTTTATTTATAATTTGTTTAAAGAACAAGTGTAAACCACTGTAAACTTGCGTTATATGTTTTGATTCCATCGGTTCTTCAAATAGGGTTACGATGACATCGTTTTTTTTCGTTAAATTAGCACGGTAAAACTAATTTAAAATCGAAATATGAAACGGAAATATTTACGCCTGATCCTTACCTCTGTCCTTTTCCTTGCAACGACATCCCTCTTTTCCCAATCACTCTACCTTATCAGGGATATTAACGCCAAACCCACACCTGTTCAGGCCTATGATATTGTGGGGGACGATATTGTTTTTCAGGCTGAGTATGATATACCTTATTATGGTTATGGTGCTGTGGGGATGGCCATTGATTCCGATTCGGCCTTTCTGTTTATTACCTACGAAAATTCGGATACGATCCAGTTGCTTGATGCGACCCTTATGGACAGTATTGGCTTTGTTATTGCCACAGGCGCCACCAACCTCGCGGGGATTGCCTATGATAAAACGAATAAGCATGTTTATGCACTTACCAGGGAAACCGATAGCCTGTATTCCTTTTCATGGGATGCAAGTACCCTAAACCTGGAACTTGACGAAGTGGTAATCCTTGAGGATGCCACGGCATGGGGCATTTTCCTGGACGAGTGGAATGAAATCCTGTATGTTGCGAACGGGGAAACGATCACCTATTACAGTACATCGGACTGGAGTTTATTGGGGACTTATGATAACCTGACCCAATTGGCTATAAACGTGGAAAAAGATTTGCAAAACGATTATCTTTTCTATGGAGGTGGATATGCCGGGAGCGAGTATATTACACGTTACGACTTGAGCGACGAAACCCAGCTTGACAAGTATATTGGGTTTGAGTCGGGCGTTGTCGGGATTACCATAAACCAATTGACGGGATACATTTATATTACTACCGGATTGCAAGGGATACCCGGCAATGGTGCAAACAATGTAATGGTTTACGATACCGATTTAAACCTCATCCTGGAGACCAACAGCCTTGGTGGCGATCCAACGGATATTGCAACGGCACTGGTTTATTACAATCCCCTAAACCTGAACATTGATACTGTGGGCTGTGTTGTCCCCGGTGGGAGTATCAGTTATAATATTTGTTACAACAACCAGGTTGCTTTTGAAATCACGGGTGTTGAAATCGTTGCCCATCTCCCCGACTTTACGGCCTATGTTTCAAGTACGGGTGGAGGGACCTTTAATTCCACACAAAATACGGTGTCCTGGGATGTCGGGAATGTACCTGCCTGGAACCCCGAGGTTTGTTTAGGGCTGACTCTCGATATTGCCTTTGATTTGCCTGTGCCCTCTGTCGTGGAGTTGCCGGTTACCATAAACGGGGAAGAGATCGGACAAACCACCAAAACCATGCAAACACCCACCTGTTTGATACCCCAGGCATTTTTTGCTTCAGATTCTGCAATTTGTTACGGTGACCCCGGGGGATTGGTGATTATGTTTGGGGGAGTGCCGCCCTGGGACCTGGTTTACTCGGATGGAAGTTCAACGGATACTATTTTTAATGTTACGGAAAGCCCATATTACCTTGAAGTAAATACGCTTACTGATATTACTTACGATTTGCTTTATGTGTATGGCGGAAATGGGATGGAATCGGTTTGTTACAGTAGTGCGACTGTTTTTGTAAACCCCTTGCCCGAGCCTGCCATTCTTGGGAGCGATACGGTTTGCGCCTACAGTTTTTGGATGGAATACAGTACCTACCCAACGCCGGGCCACGCCTATGATTGGGATATTTCCGGAGGGGTTATTGCCTCGGGGCAGAATTCCAATACGGTCTTTGTTGATTGGCTACAGGATATGGACGGTTCCATCAGCGTGAACGAAACGGTAATGGCCACCGGCTGTGAGGAAGAGGATATTGCCGATGTTAAAATTTATGAATCGCCTTTTATAAATTTTGTTACGAATGATACCACATTATGCCCGATTGGCGATACTTTGTTGTTGTTTCCAATGGTGATTGGGGGAACGAGCGAGTTGCACTGGACCTGTTCCGATGTAAGTAGCCAATGGAATAATTATACGGGTGATTCCATCTATGTATTTACTTCCGGGGTTGGGTTTTATTTTGCAACCTTCTATTTGTATATGATCAACGACAACGGCTGCTATGACAGTGATTCAATTAAAGTGGTGTTTGATTTCACGGCATGTGAAGGAGGGGTAAGGGAACAAACTGATAACACGGGCATCAGGATTTATCCCGTTCCCGCGAACAACAGGCTGGAATTGGAATTTACAAAACCGCTGAAGGGCCCTTTCGATTTCTATATTGTGGATGCCCTCGGGAAGAAAGCCTTTCAAACGAAATTAGCCGACAGGAACGGGATCCGAAAAGAGACGATAGATATTTCTTCTTTAAAGGAGGGTGTTTATTTTGTTGAGGTTTTTGGGGATGAGGTGGTATTTGTGAAAAAAATAATTGTTCGATAACCGAGTTGGAACGTTGGCACACACGGATGTGTGGCTCCAAATATTAATTAACAAATCATATATTGAAACTATTTAAACCGGGAATAGCATCAAGGGACGAGGTTTTGTCAATAAAATCTGTTTATCCATTAATTCTGATGGGAATAGTGTTGTTGTCACAAAATTTAATATCTCAAAACACCTTGCTCCCCAAATACACCGATTGTGAAGTTTCTGAAAGATACGCATACACCTGGTATTTTGGTGAAAATGCAGGCCTTTATTTCAGCAATGAATCGCCGGAACTGCCACTGGTTTTGTCGGTGGAGGTAAACCAGTTTGAAGGATGTTCCTGCATTTCCGATAGTACCGGCGTTTTTCAGTTTTATACCACGGGTTTTAATTCTTCGGTAAAAAATATTCATGCCGAATATCTGGAAAATGGGCTTGGGTTGACCGGAAATTATTCTTCCACGCAATCATCCATTATTGTTCCCTGGCCCGGGCATCCCAATCTTTACTTTTTGTTTCAGGTGAACATTCCCTATTATGACGATGGCCTTACCTATTCCATTGTGGATATGGAACTGGCCCAGGATTCGGGCAAAGTAATCCTGAAGAACGAACTTTTATTGTCAAAGGTATCTGAAAAAATTACTGCTGTAAAACATGCCAATGGAATTGACATTTGGGTGTTTACACATACCTGGGGCGATGATGCGTTTTATGCCTATCTCATTGATTCGGAGGGTTTGTCGGATCCGGTGGTTTCGCATACTGGAATGGACCATACTGCCGATATGCAATACAACAATGCCATTGGTTATATGAAGGCTTCGCCGGACGGAAAGAAAATGGCCCTGGCGATTTATGGCCTGGACAAACTGGAAATCCTGGATATCGACACCAAAACCGGTATAGTCTCCAATGCGGTGACATCAAACCCCGATTTTACTGGCGTCTATGGTGTCGAGTTTTCCCCGGATGCCTCAAGGCTGTATGTCACGACCATTGACCTGATGGGCACACAAACTTTTGTTTCGCAGCTTTTTCAGTTTTCGGTGAACGATGGGGCTTCTATTTTTGATAATCCTGTCGAAATTGCCATGAGTACGGGTGGCAGTTATTTTTGTGGATTGCAGCTTGCACCGGATGCCCGGATTTATATTTCAAAAACCCCACTCCAGAATAACCACCTCGATGTCATTTTCAACCCAGACCGTCCGGGTGTTTATTGTAATTACAATTACTTTAACGGACTTGCATATCCCGGCTTGAACCTTGGGAACGGAAAAGCAAAATTTGGCCTTCCCAATTTTGTGCAAAGTTATTTTAATATTGAAAAGTTTGTGATCGATGGCTGTTGCCAAAAGGATTTCGTGAAGCTGAAACTGACGAACAGTTCCAATGTGGACTCGGTGCACTGGTTGGTCCAGCTTGGAAATACAAGCCTTTTGGAAACGAATGAAGATGAACCGGCCATGTTTTTTGGAACTGCGGGGATTTACGATTTGACCCTTACCGATTATTTTGAAGGGGAGGCATTTGAAAATAAGCTCACATTTCGGGTTTTCCCCGAACCAAATGTAAATATTGGGGAAGATACAACCTTGTTGGATATGGGGAAAACCATTACCCTTGATGCCGGCCCTGGTTTTAATACCTATGAATGGAACACGGGCAGTACATGGCCTTACATTTCTACCGTCGATAGTGGTTTGTACTGGGTGGATGTTTCGGATTTCAAATGTTGCAAGAATTCGGATTCAACACAGATTGTCTTTATTGACTTATTTGTCCCAAATGCCTTTACGCCCAACAATGACGGTGTGAACGATGTGGTTTATGTGAGGGGGCGGTTCTTTACAAAAGTTGATTTGAAGATTTACAATAGGGCAGGCGAAATGGTTTTTCATACTACCGATCAAAATAAAGGTTGGGACGGAAATTATAACGGGACGCCACAAGATCTGGGCGTTTTCTATTTTCACCTTATTGCATATTTAGCCGATGACACAAGGGTAGAACGAAAAGGGAATATTACGTTGATACGATGATATAAGTTGTGCTGGCTTGCCTGTCCGTAGCTTGCGAATGAGGATAATTGGCAGTAATTAGGTAGAATTATGCTGTGCAAGTTACGATCAACTACGCAAAGCGAATTACTATAAACTACATGAAGTAAATAAATAATTCGATGCAATACAAACGCTGGTTCATATTTGTGATTATGACATTGGCGGCATTTACAGGCCAGTCGCA
>JAADJA010000121.1 GCA_013151015.1 Chlorobiota bacterium | reverse complement strand
CATCCCACTTTTGAGAAACGTACTTGAATAATCGAATGCCATGGATTGCGACCTTCTCATCCTGTCAGTTAAAGCTTCCTCATTTGGCAAAGGGCTTTTGGAATAAAAGATTGGTGGAGGTGTAACCCCCCCAATGGTCTCATATTTTCTGATTGTAGAAATGGCGCAATATCCACCATCACTTCCTTCAGGAAACAATTCGTTTCCATAATTCCATAGGTCTGCCCCAGGCATTGGCAATTCATTTGAACCACCAATAAAAATAGTACCATTATCCTGGGATCCCCCAAAAGCTTCATCCAGTTTATTGGAAACATCCACGGTATAAAACTGGGTCACATTGTAATTTTTATTAAGAACCTGAAAAGTAAAAAAGCTGGATCCAATACTCCCTTTATAAACGCCTCCATCGGTACCAAGGAAAAACTCATTGGTTCCGGGACGGAAAGCATATACATGATGGTCGGCATGTACGAAAACAGGGCTTAGTATTCCTCCAGAATTAAGTACATTGCTTATAGAACGCTCTCCCCAGCTATAAAAACCAGTTTCATCAACTTTAAAGCCTTCCCAAACATTAACCCCACCTGCAAGAATATGATATGGATCATTGGGGAACACCTCTAAAACATTGTTATAATCGCCCTGGTAATAGTCTTCAGTTCCCAAAATATTCAAAGATTCGGAACCCCCGGGCCCGATTATTCTCCATGTTCGGCCTTTATCTTCCGAGAGGTAAACATTTTCAAGGGCGTTATTCGATGACTTTGCAGCCATGGCATATACTATATTCTCGTCTGAAGGGGCAATGGCCAACTGTAAGCGACCAATACCTTCTGCCGGCAAATTATCTTCTTCACCTAATGAAAAAGTAACAAATCCACTGGGAGAACCGTCAGATGAAGCATATCCCAAGCCGTCAACTGCGGCCACTACCAACCCATTGGAATGAACCTCAACATCGCGGGCAATCCCCATTAAATCAAGAGCAACCCCCAGTGTATCGGTAAATTGTGCGTACATCCACCCTGAACTTGTTTTCACCTTTAGCCCAGTATTTGTGGCAGCCCATAAATTACCGTTGGATGCCATTGCGATTTCGTTTACAAAGGCCCATTCAACGGTTTCGTTATTTGCCGCTGGTTCCGTTCCTTCCACAAGTGTGAAGTTGTCGTTTCCGTCTGATTTAAAAATACCTTGTCCGACAAAACCGCTGACAAACCCCATTTCCCCAAGACCTGAATAATCCTGGTTGTTGAATGCTTCGCCCGTACCTACATAGATTGTCCCGTCTGAAGTTTGGATCATGCAGGAAACATTGAGGTTGGCCGTTCCATTTGAAGTATTCACTTTCTCCCAAATGGCACCAAGGTTTGTGGTCTTGAAAATACCACCGTTCACTCCGGCAGCATATAAAGTTTTTGCACTTTCGTCGCGGTTGTCAACAATAAGGGCGCGGGTCCTTCCCCCCATATTGCTCGGCCCCATTTCAACCCAGTTCAAGTCACCTCCATCGGCAGATTTGTAGGATGCTTCGTTGGCTTGCTTTCTCGCATTTAGTACATCGCGAGGGTCAAGCAGTCCCGTGTTTTGGTTGTTCCTAACCGTGACCAGCCATTCTTTAGCCTTGACAATGCTCTGGTCATTGCTGTTCTTTATTGTGGCATCGTCACTTGATGCGGAAATAAAAAACAAAGCAGCAACACCAGAAATTAATAACGTTAAAAATCCAAGTGGTAAAAATCCTTTTTTCATATCAGTTCAATTTGATTATTATGTTATTGACAGATTATTTATGCTTAAAAACAGTGGCACAAGTTACGCCTTTTTTATTTATTAGCAAGTAAGTTTTTAATTAAATTAATTCATGATACTAACAACTGCTTTAGCGAAATCCGCTACTGTTACCAAGCCTGCTAAGTTATTGCATTTTAAAAGTTAATACTTAAAAAAACGATCTTTAATCCCATCCTTTTCATATTTTTATAAACCTTTCATGTATCGGGATTACGCTTTCGCCTCCCGATAAAACCGGAATAGATTTCCAATAATTGTCAGCAAATATAGTTAAACAAGAGAATATGTACGATGAATTCAAACAATGAAAAATCCAAATTTTCATTATCAAAATTGAAAATCACACAAAAATAAAAGATATTTGATAATTTACAAGGAAGAATCAGTTAACGGTGGGAAAAAAAAGTTATCGGTAATTATTAGGCGTTGCCATGCCTGGAAAACCACCGATAACTTTTTCGGGTTTAATTTGATTTGATAAACCTCAAACTAAATTTCTGCTCCTTGTTTTTTAGGTGGATAAAATAAACTCCTTGTTGCAGATGGCTAATATTAACCTGGTAACGTCCACTATGGATTGTCGTTAATTCTTTCTGAAGGACGGTTCTCCCCGAAAGGTCGGTTATGTTGAGCGAAATTGCATCTTTGTCCGATAAATTGTTTGGCACAATATTGAGAACATCTTTTGCCGGATTTGGGAATACCCGGAATTCATTTACGGAAGAGGGGGTTTCAATTCCCGTTAAACTTGTCACCAAAACATCATCAATTGCCAGGTCACCTAAATCGCCACTTGCTGTTTTGCCCCTGAACCGGAGATTGATGACCTGGCCAACGTATGCTGACAGGTCAATGACGGTCTCGTTCCAGCCTTGCCCCTGGTTTCCTTCGAGTGGCTCCATGATGTTCTTCACCAATTCGCTATTGCTGATAAGGTCTAAACGAAGGCTTCCCATATCGTCGCCGTACATATTGTACCAGAATTTCAAGACCGGGTTTGTAATTTGCCCCAGGTCAATACAAGGAGAAATCATGATCGCTTCTTTCCTGAAACATTCCTCAGTTGGTTCAAGATAAAGGAATATGCCCTCGATAGTCCCTAAGGTATGGTCACCAATTGGGCCTGTATTGGGAGTAGGGGTTATCCCGTTTAACGTACGCCAGTCGATTTTGTCATCCATGAGGTTTTCAAGGTTGAACCAGCGTGAATCCATATCGCATTCAATATCGGAACAACCCGGTTGCCATCCACAAATTTCCATATTATCAAAATTTTCTACCTCATTTACAGTTAGGAATTCACTGTCCTTTAAAACAATATCCGATTCAATAACATCATTCAATGAGTTTTCGTCCACATCCAGTTCGATCCAAACCTTCGCCAGATTATTATTTCCCAAACCCAGGCTTATGCTGGTGTTAAATTCATAAATAACCACTTCACCAGGGACTATTACGTTATTGTATGTTTCATTGATTATTGTCCCGTTATTGAACTGAAAACGGATTGGCACATCCTGGATATCAACGGAACCGGTATTTGTCAGTTCAACTTTTACAGGGATATCGGTGTAATCCTGGCAATCGAACAAAATGCCAGAAGGGGGCGAAATAAGATCGGAAACGGCGAGGTCGGTACTAAATTCACATTCCCAAATGCCCGGGTTTTTCATTACGGCTATCGACCTTTGGCTAATTGCATTATCCGCACCAATGGCTTTCAAACTAAACCAGTATTCCAATTCGGCATTTACATCGTCCAATTCAATGAAGGTTTCCGTAGTTGAACCTGCGAGTTCCATATATTTTTCGCCCAGTTTATAAATTTCATAGGATTCAGCCCCTTCAACCGCATTCCAGCCAATAACAGCCGAATTGGGGCAGGACTGGTCAAAGCTTAAACCACCCGGGACATTCATTACCGAGAAGACTTCGTCACTTTGGCCCGTTACGCCATCCCTGCTTAGCCTGATCAAATAACTTCCCCCAATCGAATTGGGCGCCGACCAGTTATAATAGCGCCGGCTTCCGGCAATCCCTGAATTGACCGTGTTCCAGCTTTGTCCATTATCGTCGGAATACTCCAACAAAAAGTTGCCCGTATCACCAAAGGCATCCCACCTTACAACAACCCCATCACTGGGATCGAAGGATTCGCCACCGATGGGATAAGTGACAGCTATCTCGTTTTTCACAAATTCATATACAATATAATACTCCTGTGGCCCAAATGGAATGGCAAAACCATTTACAGAAACCGTATAGGTATCGTTTTCGGGATTATTGATCAACACCTGTTCCATGTTGTTCAGGTGGTCAACCCCTGTTTTTGCGGGCATGTCCAATGAATCGGGATTTGGGTACGAGCTCAAGACCCATGGAAAACGATCAATTCCACCCGGTGTTGTCACAACCAAGTCCAAATCGTTCACAAGGGCTTTATTGGTGCCAACGCTTGCTTCCTTGTCTGTCCAGTAAAGCATGATTTTAAGCTGGGCAACATTTTCAGGAACGGCAATACTATGTGTATTTTCCGAACCCTGTTCTATTTCGTCGGTTTCATGTCTATATTCCTCAAGCAATTCAACCGCCCGTAGATTATTGATCCTTCCCCAGCCCGTTTTAAAATCGGGGCCTGTATTTCCCAGGTCGTCGGCCGTGTTCAACACAACGGCTTTTATCAATCCACCTTTTGGGTCTTCATCGCCGTTCAATTCCTTATAGGCATTGTAAAGTTGGGCAAGCGAGCCTGAAACTCCCGGGCACGACATGGAAGTCCCTGATTTGGTTGTATAGCTATTTGGGTTGGTGGTGGAATATACACTGGAGCCTTTTCCACTGATGTCCGGCTTTATCCGTCCATCATGTGCGGGCCCGCGGCTACTGGAGTTGGCAAGTGCATCTTTGTAATCCAGGTTTGCCACGGCAATTACATTCTTCCCAATTTTGTGGCCACCCGTGACATTCCCCCAAAAAGGGCCGGCCCCATATCCACAGTTTGACGTACCTGAATTTCCTGCCGAAAAAACATGCATCAAAGAGGGATAGTTCCTAACCTGCAAATCCATGGTGCGGGCCAGGGAAGTATATCCAGCATTGCACCCATTGCTGTAAGATGTGGAAGAAATCCGGATCCCAGGGCTGTTATAATGGGTAGGTATCAACGCAAAACCAGGATAAGTAGGGGCAGCACCATAAACGTATAATTCTATCCCGGGTGCCATGCCCCTTGTTTTTGGGTCGAGGTTCCCGGCCCCACAAATTGTCCCGGCAACATGATCGCCATGATCGCCGTAATTATTGTTTAGATATTGTTCGCCTATCAATCCATCATAATCAATATGGGGCCCAATAATACCATCGTCCTGCAACATCACGTTTACACCTGAACCATCGTAATGGCGCCCGGCACCATAATCAGAGTTAAGGACATTGGAACGGTGAAGGGTTTTTCCCGTGTAGTTTTCAGGTTGGGGAACCGGATAAACAGCTTCCACATAAGAAACATAAGGAAGTGCGGCAATTTTTTTTATATCAGGAATGGAAACCCTTGCGATTTGTGTTTTGGCCACATCGTCTTCCTGACTTATTGTTTTGATTAATCCTTGCTTCAGTAAATCTACATCTTTGATGGAAACACTCGGGTAATAGCTTATGATTATATCCATTTCATTATTGCCCCGCAAAGACCAATCTGGATACTCTTCGTATAACAAAGAAGGGGATAGTTTGTATTCGGGCAAAATCGAAGATATACACCTTATATTATAGGGCTGAAATTGGTGGACATCAAAACCGGAAGGTATCGCAAGTGTGTAAGCGAAATCAGGAATGAACCCCAAAAACTTTATCCCGCTGGACTTCATTTCATTACGGACAGAGCTTGAAGGGATTTCATAAAACTGGACGAACTTGAAATAATATCCATCATAAACAGCTTCATTTTCGATTGCGAAAGATGCAATAAACCCATCCAGGTTCTCCGGTACGTTTACATTCCCGTACTCCAGTTGAAGGTCATATTTTGCTGTTTGGTTTTGTGCCGAAAGCGCCAAAAAGAAAAAATTAAGCGTTAAGAACATTGCAAATTTCAGAAAGGTAGTTTTCATAGTGTAGTTTTTAGAATTAAGGTGAATCAAATTAACATCGAACATGGTCAAATGGTTCATTATTGCCTTGAGATAAAAGAATATCCGTTACATGTTTAGTACCCGGAAAGGCATGAGGGGATGTTGACTAATGCAAGAATGCTTCAATGTTTAAACGCGATAATAAAAACACAAACCAGCTGACAGAAACAATTTTGCACCTAAGGACCTATTTGTCCTCAATGATTTAATTACCAGAAAACAGTTGAACCAATACGGCATTGAACCCTTGTATCATCGTAAGAATACCTTTTAACTATTCAATCCCATGGAACGTGAACAGTATTGCCATAAATATGTATTCAACCGATCCGCTACCACCATACCTGCCTGCCTTCATCATCAACCGTAAAGATGCGCTCCTCATTTCGTGAACCTTCCCCTGTCAACCAGTAAAAGGCATCGGATGGTACATTTTGAAACACCAAGGGTTTATCGTCCGCTTTTTGTTTTCCAACTTCCACCCATTTTTCGTCCCAATATTTTAAGGTATAGGTTTTCCCTTTGTCGAAAAAACTTTTCTCCGTAAAGTCGGTGGTCTCCTTGGTTATCTTGCGGGTAGTGGAACGCAAAACAAGTGTGATTTTTTTGTTTCCATCGGGGAATTTATATTCCACTTTCCCCGAATCGGAAAGGATAAAGGCATCGGATGCCGGGATTATTTCACCCTCGTAATAAAATGCTGGAAGGTAAGCTATTCCTTTCCCTATTTTTGAAAACATGGCTTTTGTCCCCCGTATGCGCTTGGAAGCAATGGCTTTCCATTCGCCCGAATTAAACACACAGAGGTAGGCAAAATGGGTGCTGTCGGGAATATCGTTTTCCAGGTCGATTTTCACACTACCTGTCGAAACGTAATCCGTGGTTACATCCATAATGGTATTGCTGCCGAGGTAGGGCGGTACTTTTTCCCATTCATCCTTTTTTTCGGCAAGGCTGTTTTTTTGCACGGAAAAGGTTTTCCGGTACACTTTGGCCAGTTTGTTCCCAAGTGAATACTCGCCCGGATTGGCTTCACCGCCCATGAAAATAACCACGCTATCATTTTTATCGAGCAGAGCATTCCAGGCATGGTTGTTCCCCGAATTTGCCCAATAAGGTGTAAAGTCGCTCATAACCGCAATCCCCATGGCACGCATGGCATAAATCGCAAGGTTGGTCATGTCCTCGCAGCGGCCTTTTTTGCTTTCCGACATTTCATTCAACCCCTGATCGGTGGGATGACGGTAATAAATCGGATCAAAATCGAACCAGGATTTTATATCGTTATTGATAAGGATGGCAGCTTCAACCGGATCGGTCGGATCAGCCAACGAGTCTTTGACCCAGGCATATTTCTTCATGAAATAAGGCCTCCATTCTTCGAGGGGCTCATTGGAACCGCGGTAGGGCAATATATATTCGCAAAACTGGTCGAAGGTCTTTTTGGAAGCCCAGGGATAATCGTTCCAGGCCTCATAGGCAAGGTCGATGTTCTGAATGAGGAAATCGGCTTTTATGGCCTGGCAGTCCAGGATCAGGGTGTCCTTCATATAATGGATGTTCCCCTGTTGGTCTTCCACTTTGTCCCATGCCTCCACCATCTTGTCATAATTCGGATAATCCAACACATTGAAATCAACGGGCATTTTGGAAGTATCCACGAGTTTGTATTTCAAATAACCATGTTTGCCCATGTTTCCGATAAGGAAGTAAGCGGCCTCTTCTTTTATCACTTCACCGCTTTCTTTAAAATGGTCAATGGCTTTTTCAAGTTCTGCCTTATTGTCCCCGGCCTTTTTCAGGGTTTCCTTAACATTTCTTGGCAATTCAAATTCACGGTTTCCACAAGATGATAAAAAGATCGTGAAAACTATAAAGGCATAAAAAAAAGAAAATGGCAGTTTGTGGTTTGTTGTTTTTTGCATGACGTTATTTCATTTATTTCCTAAAGACAACATTAAGTAATTGTTACTTTTTGGTTCACAAAAGTAAAGATTAAAACTATTGTATTAAATTTATCCCGGATTTTTAAGGGAAAAAGGAGACAAGTGGCAATAAGTAAAGGAAACTAGTGTATCAAGTCACAAATGCATACTGGTATTTTCACACTCTTTTTCCTTTATTTTGCGTTAAAAATTGAAACCGTAGCTACGGCTATGCTTTAAATTTTTGCCTTATCTAAAGAAAAAACCAAGGTGAAAATAAACAAACATATTTATGAATTGATACACTAGGCGATAAGAATTAAATCATTCAACTATGAAAGAAAACAAAGACCCAAAGGCAAAAATCCTGATCGTGGACGATGAGAAAGATATCCTTGAATTTTTGAAATACAATTTTGAAAAAGAGGGCTACGAAATCCATTGTGCGGATAATGGGTCAAAAGGGATGGAGATGGCACTGAAGGTGAAGCCCGATTTGATGATCCTGGATATTATGATGCCGGAAGTGGACGGGGTGGAGCTTTGTACGCAATTTCGCGAAATCCCTGAATTCGACGATGCGATCATAGTTTTCCTCACGGCCCGGAGCGAAGACTATTCTCAGATTGCCGGTTTTGAAGTGGGCGCCGACGACTATATCACCAAGCCCATTAAGCCCAAAGTGCTTATGGCCAGGGTAAAAGCCCTGCTGAAAAGAAAAGGGAAGAAAACCCGGAAACAAGATCAAATTATCGACCTCGGCGATTTCAGCATCAACAAAGATAAACGGGACGTGGTGATCGATGGCGAATCCATCCACCTTCCAAAAATTGAGTTTGAACTGTTGTTTTTGTTTGCCTCGCACCCGGGACGGATTTATGCACGTGAGGAGATTTATTCCAAGATTTGGGGAAACGATGTAATCGTTAGCGACCGGACTTTGGATGTGCACATTCGGAAGTTGAGGGAAAAAATCGGTGACAGCTTGATCAAGACGATTAAAGGTGTGGGTTATGGGTGCAATGGATAGAAATTATGGCTTTAAGAAAACGTCAATAACTGCCTGTGCGCCGTGTGAAACTTTGGCAGGCGGGCGTTACGCTCGTGTCCAAACCCTGTCATCCCGCCCCAAGCTGGACTCCCGGACCTAAACACTTCGCAAGCCTTGTTTTTGACACCTTCATAAAAGCCATTAAAGATTAAATTAGTATTGAAATACTTGTTCCAAAATAAAAAATTAACAAAAAAACCTCATCGCGGCCCTTTCCTGCAGGAGAGGGAGGAACCTAAACAACAAAATTCACTTTAAATGAAAAACCCCACTCCCATAGAAGTTGCACGGATAGCAGTGGTCATATTGACCCTCGTGGTTTTCGTGTTTCTGCTGACCGTGAAGTTGTTTTTTTCAACTCAACTGGAATGGTATATTGTAGTCGGCACGCCTATCCTCACGGCAATGGCAGGCTATATTGTTTTTTATGTGTCGCTTGAGAAATTCATTTTCAGGAAAATAAAGCTGATCTACAAAATCATTTCCGACACCAAGCCCTCCGTTAAAAAGGAGACCGAAAAACTGAACCTCCGTGAAAGTATCATCGATGAGGCCGAGGCCGAGGTCATTGAATGGAAGCGCAACAAAAGCGAAGAGCTGATCAAGATGAAAAAGATGGAGGCCTACCGCAAGGAGTTCCTTGGCAATGTTTCGCATGAGCTGAAAACCCCGGTGTTCAGTATCCAGGGTTATATCGAAACGCTTTTGGAAGGTGGGCTGAACGATAAAAAAATCAACAAGAAGTTCTTGCAAAAGGCCAATAAAAACGTGAAGCGCATCATCCGTGTCATTGATGACCTCCAGATGATTTCCAACATCGAAGAGGATAGCTTTTCCATCAGGCCCGAAGATTTCAATTTTACCGAACTGGCCTCCGAAACCATGGAAGCCCTCGAAATGCAGGCCCGATCGAAAAATATTTCCCTTGGTTTCAAGGATGGCTGCAACAAAGCTTTTATGGTGAATGCCGAAAGGGAGATGATCCAACAGGTGTTGAACAATTTGATTTACAATTCCATTAAGTACGGCAACGAAAACGGCGAAACCCAAATCGGCATTTATGACATGGGGAAATATATATTGGTGGAGGTTTCGGACAATGGTATTGGGATAGCACAACATAACCTGCACCGGATTTTTGAACGCTTTTACCGTATCGATAAAAACCGTTCGCGGAAATTTGGCGGCTCCGGCCTGGGCCTTGCCATAGTCAAGCACATCATCGAAGCCCACGGCCAAAGCATCAATGTGCGCAGCACCCCCGGGACGGGCTCCACTTTTGGGTTTACGCTAAAGAAGGGGTAGGGTGTTTGGGATTCCGAACGGCTTGGGTGAAGCTGGGCAGCTTACATTATAGCCTGTTTGCTTTCCCTTTTTCTTTTTGAGGTTTCTATTTGGTTTTTTTTGACAAATCTGTGGGTCGCTAAAACCAAAGTTTTTTTCGACAGTCCGTTTCTTGATGTATTAATACTTCGGTAAATTTTTTTATCGCGCAACGCCGCAAAGAGCGCAACGTTTTGATTCACAACAATGTGCTTAATAAATGCACCAAATTGCAAACATATAGCAATCAATAAGTTGTAATTATTTACCGAACTATTGTGTATCATAAGCGACTTTTATTAATGTTTGATTTTCAGTCAAACTATTTCAGGAATGTCCATTTTCAACTTTGCCCATAGCGGTTTGTTTAAGGTTTTGTGCGACAAAAAAAGCACTGCTTTCCGGTTAAGTTTAAAAATACAAAAAAGCACAAACTTTGAAGCCTGCACTTTCTTTAGCCATAACTTAAACACATTGTTGCACACCGTTATCCTATTCCGCCAAATTTAATTCCTGTTAATTCTGCCATATCTTTTTTCCAGGTAGTAATGTCATTGGCATTAAATTTATTCAGGTGATTATGCCCACAGGCCCTTGCCATAACTTTCATTAATTCTGTAGAGGCAGTAAAAAAATTATACAATTGATTTGCCGATTTGTCTATATTCAGTAATTTGCGGAGTTCAGGTTTTTGAGTGGCAATTCCAGCAGGGCAATTATTGGTATTGCACATTCGTGCTGCTACGCAACCTATTGACTGTAAAGCAGAATTGGAAACCGCAATCCCATCTGCCCCTAACGCCATCGCTTTGATAAAATCATCTGGCACTCTTATTCCCCCGGTAATAATGAGTGTGATGTCTTTTCTGTTAATAGTGCCGTGCCCTTGCCAATGCAGGGATTGTGGGAACAGAGATGTTGTTTCTGAAAATTAATGGTGCCGCACCTGTACCGCCACCTCTTCCATCCAAAATTATGTAATCAGCACTTGCGTCTAAGGCAAATTTTATATCTTCCTCGATGTGATTGGCAGATAATTTAAAACCAATGGGAATGCCTCCGGTAATATCCCGTACTTTATTGGCAAAGTTTTTAATATCTTCTTCTGTATGTAATTCATCAAAAGTAGGTGGAGATACGGCAGGTGTGCCTTCTTCCAAGTTTCTGACCTTTGCGATTTTCCCAACAACTTTATTTCCGGATAAATGACCTCCAGTGCCTGTTTTTGCACCTTGGCCTCCTTTAAAATGAAAGGCTTGAACCCGTTTTAGTTTTTCCCATTCAAAGCCAAATTTTGCCGATGCGTATTCGTAGAGATATTTACTGTTTTCTTCTTGCTCGTCATCCAACATTCCACCTTCGCCGGAACAAATTCCGGTTCCTGCCAATTCTGCACCTTTGGATAATGCAACCTTTGATTCTTCAGATAAAGCACCAAAACTCATATCGGATACAAACAACGGGATATCCAATTTAAGTGGTTTTTTGGCGTTCGGGCCAATTATCAATTCCGCACCAACAGCAACATTTTCCATTAAAGGTTTTGTGGCCATTTGAGCCGCTAACAGTTGTATGTCTTTCCATTGTGGCAATTCTGGGATTGGGACACCCATTGCGCCCATTTCCCCGTGATGTCCTGTTTTTGATAATCCATCTTTTGCCAATGCTTTGATATATGCCAAAGTCGGCTCTTCAATTGTAGAACCAGCACTAACATTTGAAATGGGAGTTTTTTTACTAAGCTCATTATCTTCTTTTAATGTCGCATGGGTGCCGTCGCAATAGGGTAAGTTCTTGCTTTGCTTGCACATACACAAATAAGCAGTCCCGGTTTCTTCTGCTGAAAATGCCAAGGGTTTAAAAGAAGTTGCTCTGTGTGAGCCATCACAAAAAGGTTGCCTTTTAGATTCGCCACAAGTACAAAAATACTTTTCTTCTCCTTTTATTAATTCTGTTGCGATAGGTTTTCTACCTGCTATTTTTGGTTTGTCCATAATTATTTAAGTTTATCTCATTATTTCTTCTCTATTTGCAAAACGGCCCACTTTTTTGTCGGCACTGGCTCAATAGAATTATATGGCCAACCACCAAATTGTGTTTTTCCATATTCTTGCATTGCTTCTTGTGTTTCTTCTTTTGGGTTAGCCACAAAAGGGCCGTGTTGTACCAGTGGTTCGTTTAATG
>JAADJA010000210.1 GCA_013151015.1 Chlorobiota bacterium | reverse complement strand
TGCTTCATATCGTTCACATATATAAATGTAAATTTTTATTAATTTTACCGCTTTGGCCTCGGGGATCATATCTTAAATGTTTTGTGAATACAACATCTAAGATACTGGTTCTCAGGCTATGTGTTTAACTGCTGCATCATATGTTATTGACATTCCATTGTTTATATCTATAGGCTTTTTATCCAATTTCAACCCTTGATTCGCATATTTAATAAAAATGACTACTTTTTGTTAAAATGGACAAACGATTATCAGCAATAATATTAGCGGCCGGAATGTCAGAAAGGATGGGAAAACCAAAATTTGCCTTAGGCTTTGAGATGCAAAAAACGTTTCTTGAGGAAATCATCGCCCGTTATTCGGAATTTCCTTGTGAAGAGATAATCGTTGTGATGAACGTGAATGGGAGGGCGCTGCTTGATAGTTTGAAAATCAAGCTTCCTGCAAATACGAAAATCACCATCAACCCAAATCCCGAACATGGCCGTTTTTCTTCAATCAAAACAGGCTTGAACCATTTGTCAAATAGAACGGCAGTATTTATTCATAATGTGGATAACCCTTTTGTCAATGTTGGCTTGTTAAGGGCATTGTCAACGAATTTGGGCCATGCGGATTATTGTGTGCCAATGTTCAAAAACAGGGGAGGGCATCCGATTTTGATTTCTCCGAAGGTTGTTGATGCAATAATAAATTGCAGTCATGATGATTTGAACCTGAAGGAATATTTAAAAGCTTTTGAGAAAAAAACATCTGAGATCAATAATCCAAAAATCCTGATAAATATAAATTCGATTCAGGATTACGAAGAAATGTTTTCAGGTATTAAAGGATAAAAACAAAACCGCCTGTTAATGAAAATGTACTTGAATTTTTACTAAACCCAATCATTCCATTTGCTCCTGCTGTAATCCCAAGCCAGGGAGCTGGCATAACTTCCAATGAAAGGCCTCCGTTAATGCCAAAAAAACCAACTGGGTAGCTGTATTTGTCTGGACTATAGTATCCATTTCCACTGTATGTGTCTTGTGTATATCCTAAACCAATGTTGGGGACGAAATGAAAACCTTTTGTAATTTGCACGGGATAATCGTAATCAATAATTGATAGGGCAAAACGATGGGCTACAGGAACAGAAAATACAATCCTGGGTCCAATCCTGCCAACACGGGTTTTGGCAAAACCGAATTTCAAGCCTGCCGCAAGGACGGGTTCCCCTCTGCCATATATTGCACCACCCATAGCAACAAAGTAAAACTCTGTTTTTTCTGGTAGATTACTTTGATCGGCATTTTGCGAAAATAGAGCAACCGAAACAAGCATTGTGATAAGCAGGATAATTGTTCGCATATTTTTGGATATTAGTTTATTTGAACTGGATAAAACAAATACTTTACATAATCCGACCAGTCCCAAATCCCTGAAAAGTAACACCCGAAATAGTGGTAGTTCACTTTGAAGCTTATCATTACGAAAAAGCCCAACGTTGCAAATATAAGAAATTTGATGATCCCCTTTTTCATGGAAAACAATTTGTGTACGCTAAACGCCATTGGAAACGAGAACAAAGCATAATATTCGACCATGTTCCGCATCCCGGCACCACAACCAAAACGCCAATCGTGCCATGAAGCTGTCATGTAGGTAATCAATAAAAACACAAACGAGGAATAAAGGGCAAGTGTTTTATTGCTTTTCCAAATCAATACTATCCCGACAAGTGCCAGGATGAATGTCAGGCTATACGGGAAAAGCCCATTGTTTGGGGCAAATAACACTTCAAATACGTTTGGGGACAAAGCGTTTGAAAAACCTTCATCTTTATAGGTATATGATAAGAAATGACCTGTTGAGTATTTCCAGTAAACAAACTGGGGAACTAAAACAAGCAGTCCGGGAACAAGCCAGAAAGGGATTATAGAAGGTTTGAAGAACTCCTTAAATCTTTGTGATAACTGTTTGAAGTTGCCAACGCCCCAAATAAATGGAATTGTCAGGATAATAATGTTTGTGGGCCTTATCAATACGATCAATCCCGATATCAGCCCCAAAAAGGAGAAGTACCTTAATTTGTTTTTGAATTTCGCTTTATGCGTTACCAGGAACAGCAAAGAGGAAAACAGAAAAAAGGAATATATATGCGACATCCCGGTTTCGATGATGCCATAGTAATATAAATTGGTGCCGAAAAAAAATGTTGCAATGGTGGCAATTAAAAGTTTGTTTTTATAACCGAAGTAAACTTTAAGGGCCAAAAACAAGAGGTAAAGGCCCAGGGCAAGATAAAAAGCAGCAGCAAAGTTTATGGATTTTTGGTAGTAATATGAAAAGCCGTCCCTTGGATAATCATGTGATAAAACGGTGATAGCATCAGCAACCAGGAAGAAAGGAAGTTGCATTAACGCCACACCATATGTATATTTGGTTTCGATCCTTTTTCTTTCTTTGTTCAGGAAAAAGCCTTCCCCCGTTTTGGGTTCAATGTTTTCAGGGAAGTTTTCCGTTGAAAAATTATAAATGAAAGTAGAGGGCAGGTAAACGTAATATCCGGCACGGTCGGCCCATATCTCAGTCCTAAAGCTATTTGGCCCTATGTTTTTATGCCTGTAAAGCGACAAGGAAGCAAAAAACGCAAAAAGCAAAATGAGGATAAGGATATGGTTCTTTTGTAATTTCATCGGGAAGCAAATTTACCGTTTTTTTTGTACTGCTGCCATTATTGTGGATGTGGTCATACCGACGCTGAACAGAAATGTAAATATTGAGGTCAGCATATTCCCGGCTTCTTTATTATGGCATTGAATCATTCAATCTTTGAAGGTGATGGTTAAATTATCATGGTTTAAGTTTTCCACTAAATTCACAATAGTGCTTTTTCACCAATGGCCAGGCTCTTAAAAAGCTTCATTGAAGCTGATATAAAAAGCACTTGATTCCAGGCCAATGCCATAATCTATCCGGATGTTCATCCTTTCCTGCAATTCAAAGCGAAGTCCCACACCGCCATTGGGCAGCCACTTGTCCATTTGCTTGTAATTCGCTGCCACCGAACCCGTTCCGGCCCATACCACAAACCCGAGAGGCCCGTACATGTCCCCGTTTTTCCTCGGGCTTTTTCTTCCAAACATATATCGGTATTCGGTGAGGATAAACATCATATTGTTGTCGCGGTAATGCCCCCAGGTATAACCGCGCAGGTCAAATGGCGTTCCGATCATCGACATCTCTGTCCAGGGCACATCGCCCGAACTGACCCTTGTCTTGATCTGCCAGGCAAGGGTACTCCCTTTCCGCACGATTCTCTGGTATTGCCGGTAATCCAACTCCGCAACCTTAAAGACGTTGTTGGTTGGCGTATGTTTGCCATAGGCTGTTGCACTTAATTCGATGAAAAAGCCTTTATAGGCATTTTCTGGAAAGTCCCTGCTGTCGTATCGATAAACCATTCCAAATCCTGAGTTTTTAATTTCCGGGCCATGCAATAGGAAATCTTCGTCGGCGGCCATTACATCATTGACATCACTGGCCGTGGTTTGGTTCCTGTCATAATTTACCCCGAGGTAAAAGTTTGCGAAAATCCGATATGCAACCTTGAATTTGAACTGCCGCCAATATCGGTGGTAGCCTGTTATCCCAGGGCTTTTGACCCTTTCCCTTCCATTTGTGTAACCCACTCCCCAATAATTGTCGGGCATATCCTTTAGCCAGTATTCACCGGAAATCCGTAATTTATCATCTTTGCCATAAATATTTGCTTTTATGCTAATCTGCAAGGACCCGTTCGAGCTGTACGCAAATGAGAAGGGCATTGAAGACCTCGATAAGACGGGGCTTTCAGGTTTCAGTTTAAAGGTGAACAATCCCCCCGCAGACAACATGAATTCCATTTCAGGTGAATAGGAGGGTGCAATATACGGGGTCAAGGTTGACCTCCCGTGTTCAAGTTTCCAGTTTTTAATCGAATCCAAGCGTTGCAGGAAAGTTTGCTTTTTGTATGTTGTGTCTTCCTGTGCAAATGTTTCCCCAGCGATGATGATTGCAAAATAAATCAAGAATGCGATTTTAAACCCGGGCAACAGAACAGAAAAGCATTTTAAATATTTCAATACTAACCTTGTAAAATGGATATTATGCTTTTTTAATTGAAGCGTGCAAAGCTAATGAAATTAATTGCTTTGCCATTTTTTTTGAAAACACTGAATGCGGTGCATCTTGACTATGAATTTATTATGGATTCGTTGGGTTCTGGAAATTGCATTTGACGGAAATTAAATGATAAGATTATAGTTGCTTTGAAAAACAATTATGTGTTAGTTTGGTTAGTTTATATGATATTTGTTGACAATAATTAAAATTCAAAAAGACGAAAATGAAAAATATTAAAAATGCTCTGGGGATTGTAATGGCAGCGATGTTTATTGCTTCCTGTTCAACGGTCAAAATACACACGGACCTGGATTCCACGGTTGATTTTTCGAAATACAAGAATTTTGAGTACTACGGCTGGGCAGATGGAAGTGACCGTATCCTAAACGATCTTGACAAAAGGAGGATCGAAAAAGCTTTTGCAGATGAACTGTACAAAAGGGGCATGGGCTATGTTGCGAAAGATGGCGATATGGTAGTTGCCCTGTATATTGTGACCGAAACAAAAACACAGACTACGGCAACCACAACAAGCATGGGCGGTGCATATGGCGGATATGGAGGTTATTATGGCTACGGCCCGGGCTATGGTTGGGGCGCAGGTCACTCAACTACCCAGATAAGTTCCTATGATTATAAAGTAGGTACCTTGGTGATAAGTATGTATGACAAAGAGAAAGAGCAGTTGATATGGGAAAGCAGTGCCTCGGGCGAATTACAAGATCCCAGCAAAAGGGAGAAATCCATTCCTTATATCGTTTCGAAAATCATGAAAGATTATCCTGTGCCAATCCCAAAAGAGAAATAGATTAGCTTACCGCGCCAAATTTAGCCCGCAAACATAGTCGGGCAGGTCTTGTCATAACAAGGTCACATTGAGCTGGCCGGTATCGGGTCAATCCCAATAAGATAGTGGCAAAAAGATCGTGTCGTGTAGCTATAACGGAATAGCCCGGAAAATTCCCAAACTGAAGGAAAACCTTGTCTTTTTTGAGATTCTTCGACAGCCCGTCTTTTATGCTACAAGCAGTTAAAACATTTTGGCCTGCATAGGGCAAGCAGGGCCGCAAAACTTTAATTGTCCGAAGTGTCCCACACGTGTGTGGGAAGCATCCGTTGTAAAGAGTCTGGTGTGTATGTGCGCACGGCATTTTTGTAGGTCAGATTATTTTTTCGTCAAATGTAATTGGTGCGCTGTACCTGATTTGAAAATGAAATCCACTTCTGATCCGGTACTTTAAAATTCGTGTTAATGCGTGGAATTAATGGCTTCATGGTATTTGTCCGGGGTTTTATTGGACAACAAAAAATATTTAAAAAAATTCTTGTTAATGTATAAAATAGTTCTATTTTTGCACCTCTTAAAAAAACAATGTAGATTATGAAAAGGACATTTCAACCATCGAGACGAAAAAGAGTTAACAAACACGGTTTTAGGGCAAGGATGGCCACGAAAAACGGTAGAAAGATTTTGAATACAAGAAGGGCAAGAGGCCGTAAGAACTTAACGGTTTCTGATGAAAAACTGGATAAAAGGTAATTCTTACTGAGAAAAATCAGGATATAAAGGAAAAGGGGATAATGGTTCATTATCCCCTTTTCCTTTTTCTAAATATCCAATTCCTTCTTTGCATCAATAGGTAATCCCCTAAAGTTTTAGGCGCAAGAAATTTCACTACCGGAGTCCTGGCAGTATCGTCAGGATAAGGATTTTAAAATTTTGTGTCAACAACAAAATTTGCATTTTTAGAGGTTGCCGTTCAAAGAAAAATCATATTTTTGCCTTTCTTATGATTCCGGGGATTTTTACAGATTATTACCGGTAGAAAAAATTTAATACATAAAATGCAACTTCTCAGGACAATCCTAATTATCGTATTGGTTTATTACCTGTTCAAATTTATTGCAAGGTATGCAATGCCCTGGATTGCCCGGTATTTTCTGAAGAAAACGCAGGATAATCTGCGGAAGCAATACGAAAACCAAAACGAAATGAACACAAAGAAGGAGGGAGAAGTCCATATTGATTCTGTTCCCAAAAAGAAAACCACCTTGAACGATGTGGGCGAATATGTGGACTATGAGGAGATTGAGGAATCGGATTGAGACTTTAACGGGGTTTCGTGTATTTTGGATTTTGGATTTTTTCATTGGAATTTATTCGCCTGCCCTGCCCGTTCCGGCAGGCGGGCGGTAAGGACAGGTTTGCTTTTTGAATTTTGTTTTTTTTTGCTCAATAGTACAATCCCGGGAACTAATCAGTATAATTAATATTTGGAATATCAGCAATTTATAATAAACCACAATGGGCACAAAGAAATGCACAATGGACACAAGGCATTAAGGTTCATCATGATATCCTTCGTGTTCTTAGTGGAAGCCCTTGAGCCCTTCGTGGTAATATTTGTTATTCTATTAATTATCAGACTGCTGAACAATTTGATTTGACACGGATTAGTTACCAATCCCATGGATACGGTAAGAAATGAGATTCAAAAAAAAGATTTAAAAAACAATTGTATTTGTGACCATAATATAAACACATGAGAAACATTGATATAAAAAAACTGTTGCCTTATCTCGCCGCAGTAGTGATATTTGTTGTAATTTCCCTGGCCTACCTGAACCCTTTGCTGGAGGGAAAGAAATTGCGCCAGGATGATATTACCCGGCATAAGGGAATGTCGAAGGAAATAACCGATTTCCGGGAAAAGACCGGGGAAGAGGCATTGTGGACGAATTCGATGTTTGGGGGAATGCCCGCCTATCAGATTTCCGTGGACTATAAAGCCAACCTGATAAAGTATATTGATAAGGTTTTCCGCCTGGGTTTGCCACATCCTGCCGGATTGGTGTTTTTGTACATGCTTGGTTTTTTTATTTTAATGATTAGCCTGAGGGTAAATCCCTGGTTGGGAGTTGCTGGGGCAATTGCCTTTGGCCTTTCGTCCTATTTTTTCATTATCCTTGGCGCGGGGCATAATTCAAAGGCCCACGCAATTGGTTACATGGCCCCGGTGGTTGCGGGTTTCATAATGACTTATAGGGGGAAATATATTTCGGGAGGGATTTTGACCATGTTGTTCCTTGCCCTCGAAATACAGGCCGGCCATCCCCAGATTACCTATTATCTGTTCCTGCTCCTTTTGGTTTTTGGTTTCTCGGAGCTTGTTTATTCCATCAAAGAAAAAACAATCCCTGCTTTCACGCGATCGACCTTGATTGTTGTCGTTGCCGCCTTTCTTGCTGTCCTCACAAATATCACGAGCCTTTGGGCGACCTATGAATACGGGAAATACACCATCCGCGGGAAAACCGAGCTGACCACGGAAAAGGAAAACCGTACTTCCGGTCTGGACAAGGATTATGCTACGCAATGGAGCTATGGAAAAGGCGAGACCTGGTCTTTAATGATTCCAAATGCTAAAGGGGGTGCATCCGGTGCTTTGGCACAAAATGAAACTGCGATGGATAAAATCGACCCGGCCATGCGTAATGCGGTTGCCCAAAACAGGGTTTCGCAATATTGGGGCGACCAGCCTTTTACTTCCGGGCCGGTGTATGCAGGGGCTTTTATTGTTTTCCTTTTCATGTACGGGCTTTTTATAGTGAAAGGGAGGATGAAGTGGTGGTTGCTCGCAGGTACGCTATTGTCAATAATGCTTGCCTGGGGAAAAAACTTTATGCCAATGACCGGGTTTTTCCTCGATTATTTTCCGGGCTATAATAAATTCCGGGCCGTTTCCATGACCCTGGTCATTGCCGAATTGACAATCCCATTGTTGGGTCTTTTGGCCATGAACAGGATTTTGAAAGAACCGGGGATATTTAAACAGAAAATAAATATCTTTAATTTTAAGGTAAACCCGTTTTACCTTTCGCTGGGATTGACCGCCGGACTTTCCTTGTTGTTTGCTTTGGTGCCCGATTGGTTCTTTGGCTTTTTGAGCGATTATGAAAACCAAATGATTGCCCGGCAAAACACCTCCAATCCTGAAAGTGCCTCGCAAATAGCAGAATTCTTTGGAAATGTTGAAATTGCAAGGATGGCTATTTTTAAGGCCGATGCACTTCGTTCTTTCATAATTATCCTGATAGGGGGAGCGATTCTCTGGGGATTTGGTTTGGGGAAAATTAAAAAGGGATTGACCCTCGGTCTCCTTATTGTCTTGGTTTTGATTGATATGTGGGGAATTGATAAAAGATATTTGAACGATGGTAATTTTGTTGGGAAGTCAAAAGTGGATAAGCCATACACAATGTCTGCTGCCGATAAACTGATATTAAAAGATAAAGACCCCAATTATCGGGTACTGAACCTTACGGTGGATCCTTTTGCCGATGCAAGTACATCATATTTCCATAAGTCCATTGGAGGTTATCATGGGGCCAAGTTGCGGAGGTACCAGGAATTATACGATCATCAGATAAAGGGGAAATTCAACCGGGACGTGCTCAATATGTTGAACACAAAGTATTTTATCCAGGCCGATGAAAGCCGAAAGCCAGTTGTTGTGCCTAATCCACAAGCCCTGGGGAATGCCTGGTTTGTGGAGGATATTAAAATGGTGGAAAATGCGGATGAAGAACTGGATGCCCTGAGTGACTTCAACCCTGAAAAAACGGCAATTGTTGATGAACGGTTTAAAGATGAACTTTCCGGATTTTCCCCTGCTATGGATTCTTCGGCACAAATCAAACTGATTGATTATAAACCCAATGATTTGCAATATCAGGTCAATTCGCAAAAAGACCAACTGGCCGTATTTTCCGAGATATATTATCCCAAAGGTTGGAACGCCTATGTGGATGGTAAACCGACACCACATTTCAGGGTGGATTTTGTTTTGCGGGCAATGATTATTCCGGCAGGGAAACATCTTGTTGAGTTTAAATTTGAACCGAAAGTTTATAGTATAGGGGAAAAGGTTTCCTTTGGAAGCTCACTTTTGGTTATTTTGTTACTTGTCGGATTTGTGGTTTATAAAATAAAGAAACCGAAAGAAAAAACCCTAAGCCAGGCGTAAAATGAAAAGAGTCCTCGTTATTTCCTATTATTGGCCACCAAGTGGTGGTGCCGGGGTTCAACGATGGTTGAAATTCGTAAAATATCTGAGGGGCTTGGGTTGGGAACCTGTGATTTATACGGCAGAAAACCCTGAAGTGCCTGCCATTGACAACTCATTGCTTTCCGATGTCCCTGAAAATATCGAGGTGATAAAAACGAAAATTTGGGAGCCTTTTACGATTTACAAACGTTTTGTAGGCCGGAAAAAGGAGGATAAAATCAAGGCTGGTTTTTTATCGGAAGAAAAAGCACCTTCAAAAGCAGAAAATATTTCAGTTTGGGTAAGGGGGAATTTTTTTGTTCCCGATGCCCGGAAGTTCTGGATAAAACCTTCCATTAAGTTCCTGAAAAAATATTTAAGGGAAAACCCTGTGGATGCTATGGTATCAACAGGACCGCCACACAGTATGCACCTCATTGCCCTTGGTTTGAAAAGGGATTTGGGAATCCCCTGGCTCGCCGATTTCCGCGACCCATGGACCAATATTGATTTTTATCAAGATTTAATGTTGACAGGTTTTGCAGATAAAAAGCATCACCGGCTTGAGCAAAAAGTCCTTAGAGGGGCTGATATTATAACTACAATTGGGAGAAGTTTAGCTAAGGATCTTGAAGAACTTGGTAAGCGACGGGTTGATGTAGTAACCAATGGTTTTGATTCGCCGGATTTCTCCTCATTATTTGAGCCGGAAATTGAGAAATTTGAAATTTGCCATATGGGTTCAATGAATAAAGACAGAAACCCTGTATCATTATGGAGTGTACTTAGGGATTTATGCACATCAGTTGATGGGTTTAAAGCAAATTTGAGAATTTCCTTTTTAGGTTTTACAGATTATGCAGTTTCGAAAAGCCTGGAGGAAAATGATTTGGCTCATTATTCGGAAATAGTGAAGTACATACCTCATAAAGAAGTTCTACAGAGGGCGAAAAGTGCAAGTGTTCTTTTACTGGCCCTAAACGATACACCAAATGTGAAAGGAATTATGCCTGGAAAATTATTTGAATACCTTGCACTTAAGAAGCCAATATTTTGTATCGGAAATCGACAGGGTGATAGTTCAAGGGCAATATTGGAAACCAGGAGCGGAATTACAGTTGATTTTAATGACAAGGAGGCTATGAAGAATTATTTGTTGGATAAGTATCAGGATTTCAAAAAAGGGAATGGTTTTGTCGTTGATTCCGTTGGAACCGAAAAATATTCAAGGAAAGAGCTTACGGTCCGAATGGCTTCATTGCTTGATGAGATGGTCAAAAATAACCTTAAACATTAAAACCCCGGAACATGCAATTGCTTCAATTTTTTTGGAAAGTTTATTTGCGGATCACGAATCCTACTTGTAGCATTAGGGCAGCAAGCTTGTCCCGAAACGTGAAATTTGAAAAAGGGGTAGTGGTGGAATCGGGGACGCACTTGCAAGCATCGCTAATTGGCCGTCATACCTATATTAACAAGTATTGCCTGATTGACAAAAACACGAAGTCAATCGGTCGTTTTTGTTCCATTGCATATAACGTGAAGATCGGTCTTGGGAGCCATCCTTCCGATTGGGTGGGCAGTCACCCTTTTGCATATGATGTGAAATATGGTTTTGTGAAGGAAGGAAGAAAGTTTGATGGTTCAAATACTGAAACGATAATTGGCAATGATGTTTGGATAGGAGCCAATGCAACTATCCTTGCGGGGGTCAAGGTGGGCGACGGGGCAATTGTCGGGGCCAATTCCTTGGTCACAAAAGATGTGGAACCCTATTCCATTGTTGTAGGCACACCGGCCAAACACCGGCGTTATCGGTTTGAACCGGAAATAATTTCTGGTTTGCAAAAATTGCAATGGTGGGATTGGGACGATAAAAAGATTAAAGAGAATGTTGGGCTGTTCGATGATCCGGTGGCTCTTCTGAAAAGGTTCAAAGCTTGATTTCATTCAAAACGAGATTACCAAAAACACCTGTTTGGTATAACCCGATTCTGTTTGTTTTTTAACTTTCTCAGCAAAAACAAGTGAACAAAAGCTTGAAACAGATTGTTGCGTTGATGAACAATATTTCCGCTTTCCATTCAACGTTTAATCTTTTGAAACATCTTCAATAAGGCGGCCTAAATTATAACCCTGGATATTTATGACTACAAAACAGATAATTGATCGTTTACCCAAATATTTGTCGAATTACATTGTCGAACAGCATTACGAAGATTATACCGAGCAGGACCATGCGGTGTGGCGGTATGTGATGAAACGGAACATTAATTTCCTTACGGGCACGGCCCATGAGTCATTTCTGCAAGGCTTGTTGCAATCGGGGATCAATGCCGAGCGGATCCCACGAATTGATGCCATGAATGCTATTTTGCAAAAGATAGGTTGGGCAGCGGTTTGTGTGGATGGCTTCATCCCGCCCGCTTCATTTATGGCTTTTCAGGCACACCGGATTTTGGTGATTGCAGCCGATATCCGCTCTATTGACCATATCGAATATACTCCTGCCCCCGACATTATCCACGAAGCTGCCGGCCATGCGCCCATTATTGTGGATAAGGAATACGCCGATTATTTGAGGTTGTTTGGAGAAATAGGGACGAAAGCATTTTCATCTGTAAATAATTATAAGATTTATGAAGCGGTCCGTCACCTTTCCATTTTAAAAGCCGATCCGAGCAGCCCGGTTGCAAACATTGAAAAAGCCGAAGAAAAACTGAACATTTTGTTGGATGTGGAAGAAGAACCTTCGGAAATGACACTGATCCGCAATTTGCATTGGTGGACCGTGGAATACGGTTTGATCGGTAATTTGGACAATCCAAGGATTTATGGTGCCGGCTTATTGTCTTCCATAGGCGAAAGCGTATCTTCGTTGAAAGCTGAGGTTACGAAGATTCCTTATACACTTGATGCAAAGGATTACAGTTTTGACATTACGACCCAACAGCCCCAATTATTTGTCACCCCCGATTTTAAACATTTGACCAATGTACTCAACGAGTTTGTGGAAACGATGGCTTTGAAAAGGGGAGGGGTTCGTGGCCTGGAAAAGGCGATCGAATCGGAAAACCTGGCCACATGTACATATAGTTCAGGGTTACAGGTTTCGGGCATTTTTACTGAAATAATTACAGAAGATAACCAACTTGTTTATATAAAAACCACGGGAACTACAAGCCTGAATTTTGATGACAAGGAATTATCAGGCCATAATAAGGAGTATCATTCACATGGTTTTGGTTCTCCGGTCGGAAGGATAAAAGACACAGGNNNNGGGCGGCCACTTGAAGGGCTTTCGGACAGTGAGTTGAAAAAGGCTTCCATTGTTCAGGGAAATAATGTGCAACTTGAATTTGAATCGGGCCTAAAAGTCAATGGTTTCCTTCAAAAGGTATTAAGGAAAGAGGGAAAAATCGTTTTGATGGTTTTTAATGATTGCAAGGTGACATATAAGGACAAAACGCTTTTTGAACCGGAATGGGGAGTTTATGATATGGCAGTGGGAGCCGAAATTGTTTCTGCTTTTTCCGGCCCTGTGGATCCCGATGCATTTGGTTTGCAATTTGAGCCATCGGTTGAGAAAACACATAAAATAGACTATTCGGCTGCACAACAGCATTTACATGCGTTGTACGGGATTGTCAGAAATATAAGGGAAACCAAAAAGGAGGTGGCGAAATTAAAATCTGTTTTTGAAGAAATCAAAAGGGATTATCCCAATGATTGGTTGTTGCCCTTGGAGATTTTTGAAATCCTCTATTGGGAAGGCGATGGCTCCTTGCAAGGTTATGTGCTGAATTACCTGAGGGAAATGAAAAAATCCCATCCCGGCTTCAAAGGCCTGATTACGAAGGGTCTCAATTTAATCCTTGATGATTAGATTTGGTTTTGGGAATGCTTTGAAATGACAGTTGTTTTTTTAACCGAGGCCGGTTCTTATATAGAATAATTCCAGATTGATAAGGTAAAGCAATAATGTACAAGGACTGATGTTTTTTAATGGAAACTATTCATTCATTAAAACCATCAAACTATGTTAAACAAAAAGATTGCGTTAAGTGTTTTATTATCAATTTCAATTGGGGTTTCAGTTTTTGCACAAGAACCTGAAATTGCATCTTCCAAGGATTCGTATGGGACAAAAACAGAATTCAATATTGCGGTAACCAATATTTTTGCCGATCCCCTGTATGATCTGGTACTTTATGATTATTACGACAATTATTATCCTGAACTTATCCCTCAATTACCGGGTATCCTTGCGGGCATGAAGTTTCACAACCCCAAAGGTGCTTTCAGGGTAAATGCAAGTTTAAGTTATGGTAGCAGAAAGATTACCGATCCCGACCAAAGTAGTGTAAAAACGAATTATAACGCATTTTCTTCGGATTTGAACCTGGGTTATGAATGGCACTCAAATTATAAAAGGGTGAGGGTGTATTATGGCTTTGATGCATTATTGGGTTATCAAAATTCCAAAACTGATTTCGTAAGGGAAAACAATGATACGGGCAACGGTAAATCCAATACGTTCAAATATGGGATTAGCCCGCTTCTTGGTGTCAATTTTTTCATTACGCCGCATCTTTCCGTTGGGACCGAGGTTAAGCTAACTGCAATGGGATATTCCGGGAAATCGGAATCAACGGTTAATTATGATTATCCCAACAACTATTACAATAGTTACAAAAATGAATTTAGTGGGTTCCAAACTTACTTTGGCCCCTTGGGGTTTTTGTCGGTGAATGTTTATTTTTAAACTATCCTGAACCAGCATAAATACCTGACATTTAGAGTTGGGCAAACAATGAATTTTGATATTTTTTAAGCCCTGTGGGAAAATCATTCAACCCCATGGGGTTTTTCATTTACCGTTAACTGATTTTCCTCGACCGTTAACTGGTTTGCCCTTGACAAATCAGGAATAAAAGCGTATATTACGGGTTTCGATTGATCTACAGCAAAGTTTTTCAAACCCGAATGACACTTAACACAAATTCACCAAAAATCATTTATCCATAAAAATAACAGTTATGAAAAAAATTACTATCCTGTTTGTCTTCTTATTTGCTGCAAGTTTTCTTTATTGCCAAAATCCCGACGAAGTAATAATCGGCAATACTTTTTACGATTTGCAAACATGGCGTGCCATGCAAAACCGGGTTTATGAGTTTGAAGACGGAACCATAGGGTCGGTGTGGAACCAGGCAGAAAACTGGCCGGTATTTCCTGATAAAGGTGTTGGATATTCTTATTATAATGGCGACCAATGGAACGGGCTTCCTTTTCCCGAGATTTCTATTACTTCCGGTTGGGCGACATTTCCATCCTATACTGCCTTCGGCGAAAATGGGGAAATCTGTATTTCACAAGGTGCAAATGGCCTCATAATAAGTGTAAGGGAAGAAAAGGGTACTGGCAACTGGGACGAATCCTATTTTCCCGGCAACGGCTTAAAACATCCCGTGGTGGTGACTTCCGGGCCGAATCACGACACCATCAATTTATTGTACCTCGTTGCAGATCCATTGTTCCCTGAAACTCCCGCACAAGCCTCCCGTGGGTTTATCCATTATGCCCGATCACAGGATGGTGGGCAAAGCTGGGACATCGACATGGAAATCCCCGGGCTTGGATCCGATGAATACCTTGGATTTACGATTGGTTCGTACATTTGGGCCGAACCAAAAGCTGGCGCAATCGCTTTTGTTGCCGGGGATTATTTAACTGACCTTGTTCTTATGAAATCCACGGATGAAGGTGAAACCTGGCAAAAAACAATTGTCTGGGAACACCCTTATCCTAAGTTTGAGATTTTTACCTTCGATTCCGATACATTCTATTGTAACGATGGCGGTATTTCTGTGGCACTTGACTCCGAAGGCCAGGCCAATATTGCTTTTACCCTCAGTAAGGTGTTTTCTTCTACGGCACAGGATACAATCTGGTACGACCCCCTTGTTGGGGGTGTGGTTTACTGGAACGAGGGAATGGATGCTTTTTCAGATAATATAAATGCACTCAATCCGTACGGCCATCCCGATTCAGAATTGGAGGAGGATTTTAATCTGATTGGCTGGGTACAGGATATTGATGGCAATGGACAAATTGATCTTGCAGGAAATTTTGGGACTTACCCCACTCCGGGCTTGTGCACTATGCCACAAATTACATTGAATGACTTGAACCAGATTGTAGTGGTGTGGAGTTCGGTGAACGAGAACCCTTCCTTTGATACCGACTATCGGCACACTTGGTTCAGGGCCTCGATAGAGGATAGTGAGGACTGGGGCGATTTTGCCGATTTGAACAATGATTTGGTATTTATTTTTAGCGAAGTTGTTTATCCTTCGTTGATGCAAAGTTCAAATTCCGACATTATAAATTTTGTTTCCCAAATGGATGGTGAGCCCGGTTTGAGCAATCCTGAATTGCCCGTATATCCCGAGAACGATATTGTGTTCTTGCCGGTTTATCTTGGTTGGGACCCGGTAACGGTAACAGCGGGCTTTGAAGCCGATACTACAATTATACATATTGGTGATACGGTATTCTTTACCAATACTTCCTACGGTTACCCTCCAAACTCAATTACCTATAATTGGTCGTTTGAGGGCGGTACGCCACTTACATCCAACGATATCGACCCGTCAATAGCTTATAATACGGAAGGGGTTTATGATGTAACCTTAACTGCATCTATTTTAGCGCTTGCAGCGAATACGCTTTTGAAAGAAGAGTATATCTCGGTTCTTCCGTTAACTGGTATAGATGAAACCGAAAAGGGATTGGTTCTTCAAATCTATCCCAATCCAGGCAATGGGGTTTTTAAGCTCGAATTAGGCTTCCTTCAATCCGCAACAATCGAATACCGGGTTTATGATTTACTGGGGAATGTGGTGGCAAATGAAGAAGTTTCAATAAATGACAAAGCGACCCATACAATCAATCTCAACGGCCAACCTGAGGGAGTTTATTTTTTAAATATAATGTCAGGTGGGAGGTCGTATATCAGGAAATTGGTTCTCCGGGATTGATTCTTGAGAATAGCCCAAAACCTTTGTTGATGTTTTATCTATGGACTTGATGAATGGCAACTGCTTGAGATGGTAGTAGTGCCAATTTGATGTATCGGTATCAAAACAGCTTGCCTGACCTCAACTCATTGGATGACTAAAAACATAGGTTGGACAAAATCCTGATCTTTCGGCATATTTCTTCGCTTTTCCGGTCATTACTGTAAGGCCGACCAACTTCATCCTTACTGAACTTCCGCATCCCTTTGGTTTTCTTGCCCTGGTTATCACACAGTTTTTGATACTTTGTCCCGACCCAATGGAAAGACAGGGGTTGTTTCAATGGGCGGATACCATAAAATTTATCTATCCGGGGATTGCAAGGTCAACTGTCTTTTACCATTTAAACCTTAAGATACAAAAATAGGAATAAATGGCCTTTTTTTATAGTTTTGCAAACATAGGGGGCTTAAATCAATAGCAATGGGCATCGCCTATTTATATTAAAAGTGAATGAATCAAGCCTGAAAGGCTTAGGGCAAAATTTAACGGATGTTAATACTAAACGATTGGAAGTGGAATCCGCCAAAAGATTGGTTGAAAATCAAAACCATTGATTTACATACGGGTGGCGAACCTTTACGGGTTTATACCGGTGGATTGCCCAAAATCAAAGGCAGTACTATTTTGGAAAAAAGAAGGTATTTCAGGGTGCATTATGATTTTATCCGGGCAGGGACCATGTTCGAACCGCGCGGTCATGCAGACATGTATGGTGCTATTATTACTGAGCCCACGACAGATGATGCCGATTTTGGGACTTTCTTTTTGCACAATGAAGGTTATAGTACAATGTGCGGCCATGCCATTATTGCATTGACAAAACTGGTTTTGGATACGGGGATGATAAAAAAGGAAGGTGACAATCCCGAACTGGTAATCAATGTCCCTCCTGGAAAAATCCATGCAAAGGCTTTTCGTGAAAATGGGGCCGTTACAAAAACCTCTTTCAAAAATGTCCCCTCTTTTCTTTATTTGAAAGATGGGGAAGTCGATGTCCCCGGAATTGGAAAAGTAAAATTCGACATTGCTTATGGAGGTGCATTTTACGCTTTTTGCGAAGCGGAAAAACTTGGTTTGAAAATGGATGGGTCCGATTATAACAAATTGATTGATTATGGGCGGAGGATAAAGCGTGCCGTGAAGGATCAATTTGAAATAGAGCATCCCTTTGAAAAAGACCTGAGTTTCCTTTATGGGGTCATATTCACCGGAAAGGCAAAAGATCCGGCCAACCACAGCCGCAATGTGTGTATATTTGCCGAAGGGGAAGTTGACAGGTCGGCAACCGGTTCGGGGGTTAGTGCCAGGGCGGCCTTGCACCATGCGAAAGGGGAATTGCAGACCGGGGAGAAAATCACCATCGAAAGTATCCTCGGGACAACCATGGACGTGGAAGTAATGGAAACCACGGAATATGGCAAGCACAAAGCAGTTGTCCCACAAGTAACAGGGACAGCATTTATTACCGGGCAAAATGAATTTTATTTCGACCCGGCGGATCCTTTGAAAGATGGGTTTATCTTTCGATAGGTCATATCGTTTTTGGCATATTATGAATGTAGAAGGTAGTACGTTTCATAATGTTAGGTTTAATTAGCAAAAGACTAAGGGTGAGAAAGAACAGAAAAATAATCGAATAATGAAAAGAAAGAACAAAATAATCAAGTTTCGAAATCTACCAATATCAGTTACTTATAAAAACAATATCAATAAATTAAAATAACAACCATGTTAAAAAAGCTCTTTACATTTCTGATTGTCCTGATATTTGGATTTCAGTTCAACATGCTGGCATGTACGATTATCGTTGTTGGCAAAAAAGCCACGGCCGATGGTTCCAATATTATTTCGCATACCGATACCGGCCCCGATTCACGGATATTTGTTGTCTCGGCACAAACCTTCAAACCGGGCGATAAGGCCGCCGTTTATTGGGGGATCCAGGACGCCAACCGGGCCATTGACGATGATGGGATTATCCTCGGTTATATCCCACAGGTGGAAAACACCTACAAGTATTTCCAGTCGGCTTATTCGCATGTGAACGAATATCAGCTTGGGATTGGCGAAAGCACCACGGCCCAACGTGACGAACTTGTTTGTACACGTGAGAATGGGGAACAAATAATGACCATCGAGCAGGCGCAGATTTTTGCGTTGCAGCGTTATAAAAATGCCCATGAAGCTGTCCGGTTTATCGGTGATTTGATGATGGAATATGGTTTTCTCCCTTCCAGCGGGGATGGCTCCGAAACCCTTGTGATTGCCGATACGGAAGAGATTTGGGTGTTCGAGGTTTTTGGTGTCGGTCCCGGGTGGAAGGCCGGAAGTGGAAAGCCCGGTGCAATTTGGGCCGCCCAAAGATTACCGGAAGATGAGGCCACCATCATCCCCAATTGGAGCATTATCAAGCAAATTGACAAAAAGGACAAAGAAAATTTTATGGTTTCAGATAATTATATGCAGGAAGCAATTGACCGTGGATGGTACGATCCCGGTTCCGGGATGCCGTTTATCTGGCAGGAAGCCTATTCGCCTTTGCCCGTGGAATATGCAACAAGCAGGTTTTGGCTTTTCCATCAGACTTTTGCGCCCAATTACAGGGAATGGCCCGACCGTTTTATGGACGAGACTAATTACTACAAAGGGATAAGCCCCTATTTTCAGATTGTAGAGCCTTTGTCGATTTACCCTTTTTCGGTAAAACCCGAAAAGAAGATGTCGGTAAGGGATATAATCGCTTTCCAGCGTTCCACATTTGAAGGGACGATTTATGATATGACCGCAGGCCCCGAATGGTTGGTTCCTGACGGAAAAGGGGGGTATGTGAAAAGCCCCTTGGCGACTCCCTTCCCAAGCAGTGATTTGCGAAAATTGTTGAAATTGACCTATCGTCGTCCGGTGGCGCGTCACCGAGGGCATTACGGAATGGTGTTGCAACTGCGCGACTGGCTGCCCGATGCAATTGGTGGGGTTTATTGGGTATATCTCGATAATCCGTATTTCAGCCCTTATGTCCCGATTTATGCAGGGAATTTATCCGTTGCAGAATCCTACAAGACCTATGACCCAAATAAATACGATGAAAAATCGGCGCGCTGGGCAATTGATTTTGTGGATAACTTGGCAAACCTGAGTTTTCAGGATATTGCCGATGATGTACGGGAAGTACGTGCCCCTTTTGAAGACACAATATTCAACGATCAAAAGTCAATTGAAGATAAAGCCCTTCAACTCTACAAAGAAGACCCAAAGGCCGCACAGGCATTCCTTACAAAGTACTCCAACGGTTTAATGGACGATGTTACGGAAATGTTCCTCAATTTAAGGAATCGGATCATTACGGATTATACGAATAACCATGAATAAAACCAAACAAATGAAAAAATCAAAACAAATGAAAAAATCAAAACAAACAATCAATGCAATATTATTTGTTGCGGCCCTTATGTTTGCAATTTCCTGCGGACAGTATTCAGAAAACAAGCATGATAATGATAAAGCTTCATCGGAAACTGTTGAAGAAAATCACCATGCCACGGATATTGGCCTGAGCCTGGACAATGGAAAGCCCTGGATAGCCAATCCCGAAACCACCACAGGGATTGAGAATATGATAAAGTTGACAAAATCGTTTACCGACAAAGAATCCCTTGAAGCATTTGCCAATTTGAACAAAGAATTGGTCGGCGAATTCAATGAAATCTTTAAACAATGCACCATGACCGGGGAAGCGCATAATCAATTGCACAATTATCTGCACCCATTAAAGGGGATGATAGACAGTGTTGGTTCTTCCGATATCGAAACATGCAGGAAAAGTTTTGACAAACTGCAAAAGCATCTTGCCGAATATTCAAAATACTTTGTGAATGAATAAACAAAAAAAAACCGGCCTCTTTTTCGGTTCCTTCAATCCGATACATATTGGGCATTTGATCATTGCCAATTACTTTGTGGAATATACCGATCTTGACAAAGTGTGGTTCGTGGTTTCGCCACAAAACCCGTTCAAGGAAAAGAAATCCCTTTTGGACGATCATCACCGGCTTGCTTTGGCAAGGATTGCCGTTGAGGACGATTTGCGCTTTTGGGTTTCCGATATGGAATTCCATATGCCAAAGCCATCGTACACCATTGACACTCTTACCTATCTTGAAGAAAAATATCCCGAAAAGGAATTTGTCCTTTTGGTCGGCTCCGATCAATTGTCCAATTTCCATAAATGGAAAAACGCCGACATTATCCTTGAACTTTATGAAATGTATGTTTATGCAAGGCCCGGTTATACTGATGGCATCTTTGATGAAAACCCCAAAGTGAAGATTTTCACGCCTCCACAAATGGAAATTTCGTCCACCTTTATCCGTAAGTCGATCAGGGAAGCGAAAGATATGCGTTATATGCTCCCGCCAAAAGTTTGGGAATATGTCCGCGAAATGCACTTTTATGAAAAGTGATGGGTGTTTGATTTCTTTATATCAAGGTCATGCAAAGCCTGTCGAAGCTTGCCTGCCGAGCAAAGGGATACCCATGATGGGACTAAATATCTATCCTTCCGAACAACACACACCCAAACTGTTTTTAACAGCTATTCTTTAATAAGCTTTTGCGATGAGATTATTTCACCATCGGGGTTTCTGACAATTGCGAAGTAAACTCCCGCAGGCAATAAAGAGAGGTTTGAAATGTCCTTTTGAACAGAAAACAGTTTGGAGCCGGTGGAATTATACAGATCCAAATTGCAATTGCCCTGCAAATCTATTTTCAATACATCATTGAAAGGATTTGGATAAACAAGGTTTTTGTTTTCAGGAAGAGCTTTTGTTCCACTATTAAGGTCACTCTCGATCCAGGCAATTTTATTTTCCCATTCATCACAATATAAAACATCCAAATCGCCATCATTGTCCATATCATTTAATGAAACGCTCCGCAAAGTACAATTTTCATTTTCAAAAATATCACCCAGCTCAAA
>JAADJA010000069.1 GCA_013151015.1 Chlorobiota bacterium | reverse complement strand
CCTTGGTAAACTTTCTTTTTTCTGTCATAATCAAACAAAGTTATAGATTTCTAACTATAATCCTGTCCGACTTTCTGGGGGGCTAAAACACCCATTTCCCTAATGAAATAGCTAATGTGTATGCAAATATAATATTTACGATACAATTTATTATTAGTGAAAAGGTGAAACTTAATGTAAAGATTACAGTTGCATGAGGTTGATTATCTGGCAATACTTTAGTATAAAACAGATAATAATAATATATAACACTTATCATTGTTAATAATTTTGAAAGAAATTAAACCATATAGTTTCATTACTTTGATTAGGAGGGCCAATATTTTTTTCATTTGACTATACCAATAATTAAACTTAAACTCTTGATAAGCATTGATATTAGTAACCGCTCTACCCATTTCCCAACCAACACCCCATGCTGCTCCATAAAGTCCACCAAAAGTTGAGACACTAGTAGTTCCTAATTCAGCAGACATTTCTACAGTTCCAATTTCGTCGTTGACTCGTTTCTCGATTGTTTTATAACCACTATATGCTCCAACAAGACGACCTCCCCACTTAAACGCATTTGATGTAGTTTTGCCAAACTTATTCATTCCACCCACACTTCCATTACCATGAAAGTTTTGCTTGTACATTTTGAAGTTATTGCCCATCCAAGTCCCATAAGTTTTACTAAAGAACATTTCGCTTCCAACGGAAACTGCTGCTCCTGTATAAGCTTCCCATCCGGGCCACTCTTTCCCATAAGCAACAAACCTGGTCCATACCACACCACTTGCTTGACCATAAAAATCCTCGCTCCCAACCTCTCCAATCCAATGCATTGGTTCAAAAGAGGACGTAGTGAACCATATGCCATCAACATCATTACTCTGGCTACACTCAATTGAGTTTAGGTTTGTGTTTGTCGGTATGGACATAAAACAATTCAGGGCTGTTGTTGTTGATTTTTTCCTGAACGGCAAAGCCTCCGATATACAGGGTGTATTTATCTCCTGACATTGTTCAAAGATACACTTTTTTAACATTGCAGATGTTGGCTGTAGGTGCGTCCCCGTTACAAACGAGGACGAGATTGGGCGGTGGCCCTTTATTTTGAGGGATTCCTCAACCTGCCGCACTTTCCGAACCCTCAGCGGAATACCAACGAAGTAGTTGAAGGCGGCCTTNNNTTATCGCACGGGATTATCCTGCGCTTTGGCCATGAGCTAAAATCCCTTGGATCGGTTTTTTTTTAATTGGGGCATATCCGTAAGAGCGAGGAAAATAATCATTCCCTTGTGTGTTTAAACCAATCATGTCTGTTTCATCTTTATTAATTTAGTTGTACATTTTCTTTCTTAATACTTCGGTAAATTTCTTATCTCTCAATGCCTATACTGTCCATATAATGTTCCCAATCTTCCTCATTGCACCAAAACCATTTTTCTTTCTTTAGCCAACAATCCGAACTTGGAACTACTGATAAGGGGACAAATTTGGCAGTATCGGTTTTTGTTTTGTCGTAATAGTATTTGTAAAAGAAATCAATTTCTTCTTTGGTATCAATTGGCTTTGTATTGATTTCCACAATTGTGTTTCTGTCAATAATTCCATACCACTTTTCCCCTGCATGCCAAAGTCCCATTTTTGAAGGGTGGTTTATGTATTGAACTTTAATTGTATCATGGAAAAATCTGTATAAACCCCAATATGATGAGTTATGGAATATATCGCATTCAATACTATCGGTGATTAATTCTTTAAAGTATGAATCAATACTTTTTTTGTTGTTTTTTACCCTTTCAATGTTTCCATCATGAAAATTTGCAACAAATGTCCCATCCGCATAAAACATAAGGTTAATGTATAAAGTGTCATATATATGAACCTTGCAATCGTTTAGGCCGTACCTATCACGAATATCTTGAATTGCATAATAACCCTTTAAATTTATTATACTATCAATTCTATTACCTTTGCTATTGTAACAAAATGAATAATTGCTTTTTATGCTATCAGGTATACTCTTGCTATAGAAAACATAATTTGAACAAGATACAATTACAAAAAACACAATTAGAAGTAAACTTTTTTTTACCATAGCGAATAGGGGTTGTAATACCCGGAATAATTATATGTCCCGCGATAAAAATAATCGTATTTATTGTAGAAATTTTGATAGCCTGGTTTAAAAAGCCTATGAGTATTATTTTGTGTCACTACCTTTACCAATTAATTTAACAATTCATTCAATTAAATAAACATTCACATCGCTTTTCATTCCGGCATAGTCCATGGTACTGCTGCATTTCCAACGATGTGGTTCAAGCACAAACCCGGCTACAACAGGATTGTCGTGAACATAATCCAACTTCTGGTCAATAACATGATTGCTCCCTTATGAATAAATCAATCCAATTAATCGTGGCAAATGAGATGAAGTACATCCCGTCCCCGTTGGGCATTTTATATTTCCTGCTCATCGGTTCAAATATACGGTTTTTTTTGACAAATTGAACCCAATAGTTGATAAAAGGGCTTTTGGTATTCTGGTAGTTGCAAATGTGGAACGAACTACAAGCTCGCACCAACTAGGGAATCCAAACCTTTTGGGTCGAAGAAGGCCAAAACTGTGGCGACCCGGAAGGTTGAGAAAAATAATCAGTAATCGGATTGTAAATCCTGAACATAGGGGGAGGTTAAAACAAGGAAACTGCCACACAGCAAGGCACAAGTCCCCTGCCTGCAATGCTCCCCGTCAGACTTGCGCCAATTGGGAGGACACCGGTATTTCATTTGTCTTTTCTTCAATTTTTTCATAGGCCAGGATCAACCCTTGCCCTGTTTCAAAAAAGCTCAATACCTGAACGGCCTTTTTGTCCTCGAAATTGTCAAAGCTGCCGCTCAATACTTTGCCATCCACGGCAACACAAAGCCCTGTGCCGGTTGTTCCCATGTCTGCAAGGGACTGGGCATGGGCACGGAAACAAGCCTCGGGCCCTTTTGGGTCGGTCCCTTGGATTATGTTGCGCACCGTAGTGTATGCCTGATGTTTTTTCCAGTCAAGCCCAAATTCTATTTTAAGTGTCTTAAAGTGCATTTTTATAAAACTGGAAATTTGACGGTACGATTTTGCATTGCTCAAAATCGCCATTATTGAAAACAGCAAAACAAATTTTAATTCGTACCTTCGCCCTTGGGCGCGCCTATGATCTTGTAGATCAT